>CAXTFY010000385.1:0-5092 GCA_964243265.1 uncultured Acetobacteraceae bacterium
ACCGCCGCCTTCTGGCAGCCTGGACGCAACTGGGCATCACCCGGCCCGACGGCACAGCCTTGTCCCCGCCGGACGCGACCGGCGCGGTGGTGATGCCCGACGGGGTGGGGGGCGAAGCATACATGGCGTACGCCAATTTCAGCGTGATCCGCCTTTATAATCACTCCGACCTATATGCGCTTTCGGTTGGGATTTTAGCGGATCGGGTTCGGTAGGGTCGGAGACGTAGGGAGTGGGCTGAAATGGAATAGCTTGTTTCTAAGCAGACGGCAGGCGCTCGGCAACGGTGCGCCGAGCGCGCTTGGCGCTGCAGCAGCAGGACCGCCTTGCCCGCAGCCCGACATGGACTGGGTGCCCAAGCAACGGCAGGGCGCCCAGGCGAAGGCAGGTCAGCCAGGTGCCGGCGGCAGCGGCCGTGCATGCACGGCACGGCTCGCGCGCTGGCAGTCCGGGTAGCTGCCGCCAGGCCGGATGCCGCGTGCCTCAACACGGAGAAGGTCCGGGCCATCCGGCGTGATCGCCCTGACACGGCAGCCCGGCACGGGGCAACGCCCGTTCACGCCCCGTTGTAAGACACCGTCCTAAGACACGACGGCCGCTCGTTCCGAACACCGGTGCGCATCCGCTGCAATCCACGCAACGTGCGGGAGGACCACCGGAACATGACCTACTGGCGCGAGCCAGCGAAGCGGCAGGCCGACACAGGCGTAAGTCATTTGCGGGAGAACTGCGCCTTCTCTGCGCGCCCGCCATACGGCTTCGACACATCATTTTATGCCTTTACGCCATAAAAATCCTTGGTCGTGGCTACACTTCGCGTCTAGTATTCGGATCAACACAGGAATGATGTTCAAGATCGGACTGCCAGCATGGTCACGCGGTCTTACTGATCCACCTTTGCACACCTCCAAGGCGTGCAAAGCCATCAACTCGCAGCGTCGCTGACCAGCGTCGTCCTGCAACGAACCCAAGTGGCCGGCATCGGCGCATGTGCTCACACCAACCTATCGAAAGACGGGGGGATGTTATGTCGGACGTCTCACGTGACGTTGTATTCGATCGGACGGGATGGCGATGGCGCTATCCACCTCCGACGGCTGCGGAGCCAGGCGGATTGACCCCGACCACGCTGGAGGCAACCGAAATCTTGATGCCGGCGACCTCATCCATATCGGTTGCCGAACCAGGCGAATGGACGTCGGTCGTGCCTGTCCCAAACCAGGCCGTCAGCGACGAGGCCGCAACGGGATGCTGGCCACGCACCGATGGCACATCCGTGGAGGCGGCCCCGATCAACGGCTCGGCATCGGCACTCGGCCGGGGCGACGCTGGGGTCGGCAACGCCGCTGGCAGCGCGGCGCAAGCGGGTGCTGCCGCGTCCGGGCCCGGCACACTCGGATGGCGGTCGGGCGGCCAGACCTCGACGGTCAACTTCTTCAGCGGCTCCGTGCCTGGGTCCGACCGGACGGCGCGCAGGCGCGACCTCGAGCGCGCCGCGCCGTCCGTCGAAGCAGACCCCTGTCCCGAGCCGTCCATGGCGCCGCTGGGCGGGTTCTCGGACCCGTCCGACGCGTCACACATCGACGCCGCCTTCCTCGATACCGGTCGCGCTCCGGCTGAGCAGCGTGGTTCGACAATCGATCCTGCACGGCCAGGCCGGCGCGTGCGGTGGCTCAATCGCGACGTGGAGCGGGTTGGGCGCGACATGGAGCGGGCCGGGCCTAACCTGCCCGTGCAGGTTTCCGGCACGCTGACCGGCTTGCCGGTCTCGTCCACGATCGGCCGTGAGGTCGCCCGCATGCTGGGCGTCCTCGCGCCGACCATCGCGACCGGCGCCGGCGTCGTGCTGCACGTGACGTCAGCCGTACCCAGCGCGGGAGTATCGACGGTCGCGCGGGAGCTTGCGGCCACCGCCAACATCCTGCCGGCCTGCCGTCCGCTGCTGCTGAGCGCCAAGCCCGGAGATGCGGCCCTTGAGCCCGGCCTCGGAACCGCCTTGCCCGACCTGTTGGCCGCCTATCGCGCCAAGGGCACCATTGCAGTGATGGATGTCCAGACGGTGCGCAGCTCGTTCCACGCCGCGCATGTCGTGACCGAGCCCAGGACCACCCTGCTCGATCCGGAGTCGGCAGTGCGTCCGATCGGCGACCTTTGGGCCGGGCTGCATCGCACCTACAACCTGATCGTCGTCGATTGCATGCCGATCCCGGGGCTGCTCGGCTTTCTCCCGATCACCAATCGACCGCCGCAGGTGGTGCTGGTGGTGACGGCGGGCGTCACCCGGGCCGGCGCCGCCGTCCGCGCGCGCGTGCTGATCGAACGCATGGGCGGCCAACTCGTGGGCGCCGTGATGAACCACAACTAAGGGCACAGGCGTGCGCGCGTCGGCCTGAACCGGAGCGCCGGAGCAGCGACGGCGGCCCGGCGTCAGGGCGGTGGCTACCCGCGGTGCGGCGCCTGCTGCAGCGCGCGGCGCAAAGCGGCATAGGCCGGCTTCGGCTGGAACTCGGCATCAAACGGCAGCGGTCGGCACGGCAGGCCGTCCGGTCGGCGGAAGTGCGGACTGCTGGCCGGCACCAACCAGGTATAGCGGTCCGACAGGCCCCAGGTGACCATGGCCACCACCGCCGGCTGCGCCAGCGCCACCGCCAGGTAGCGGGCATACAGGTCGGCGACCAACCGATCGCGCACGTCGATGTTGGCCGGCGCCGACACGTCCAGCACGTCAAGTTCGCTCAGCACGATTCGTAGGCCGCGGCCGGCAATCTCGTCGAGGAAACCAGCGAACCCGGCGGGGTCGAACCCTATGCCGAGCGACAAGTGCGATTGGATGCCGACTGCCTGGACCGGCGCCTTCGCAGCCAACAACTGGTCCAGCAGCGCAAGCAGGCCACGCCGCTTGCGCGCCGACTCCCGGCTGGCACCCTCGATGCCGAACTCATTGACCGCGAGCAGCGCGGCCGGATCGGCCTGTCGCGCCGCCTCGAACGCCTCGGCGACGGCGGGGATGCCAAACCGTGCCGTAAAGCTTTGCGGCAGCAGATCGCCATGCGGCGACACCTCTTCGTTCAGCACGTTCCAGGCATAGACCTTGCCGGCGGTGCGCGAGGCAAGCGCGGTGACGTGGCGCAGCATGTGCAGCCAGGCCGAGGCCCGGTCGGTGATCGCCTCAAACCATTTCGGCTGGGCCTCGTGCCATAACAGGTGCATCCCGGTCAGCGCGATCCCATGCTGGCCGGCCCAGGCCAGGATCGGGTGCAGCCGCGACAGGTCAAGCTCGTCGGGCGTAGGGCTTGCCATGGTCCACCCGAAGTTGGGCGCGAGCAGGGCGCATTCGGCCGCGAACAGCGTTTGGTATGAGAGCGGCGTGGCGGTAATCAGCGGGTCGCAATTGGCCCCGTAGCGCAGGCCCGCAGCCGCGGCGGCGTTGCGCAAGGTGTTCTCGGCTGCAGCAGCCGTGCGAATGCGCCGCACCGCCAGCGCTGCCGCCGAGACACCCAGGACCGCTCTGCGGCGTAACATCGTCATCGAGTGGTCATCCCGCGGCAGCGAGGCTGCCCGTCCGCGCATCGGTCCAGCGAAAGGGATTGTGCTATTGACACTGTTGGCCTTTTGAGTTTCGTTAAATATTTGCAACGTCGATATGGAGCGAAGCAACCATACCGGGTTCGAGGCTCGGCCCGTGGCGTTGCGGTAGGCTGCGCGGCAGCTTCGAGGCAAGTAACGAGGAATGGCAGCACGATTGCTGACGCCGTTCACGGCCAGGGAGGGGGAGGCTGATGGGTCTGGATCATGATGCTCCCCTGTTGTCTGTCGTGGTCAAGTGCCTCAACGAGGAGGTGAACCTCGAACGGTGCCTTCGCGCGCTCGCGGCAGAGCTGTCCGGGCAACCCTATGCGTCGGAAATCATCCTGGCCGACTCGAAATCGTCCGATCGCAGCGTCGAGATCGCACAAGGCTTCGATGTGACGATCGTGCAACTGGCACAGGCCGCGGACCGGAGCTGCGGGGCCGCGGGATGTCTGGGGTGGCAGTTCGTTCGCGGTGACTTCGTCTTCCAGCTTGATGGCGACCATGAGTTGGTCCCCGGCTTTCTCGGCCAGGCGTTCGCGGCAATGCGCGGCGATGGGCAACTCGGCGCCGTCGGCGGCCGGGTCGTGGAAATGTCCGACGGGCTTGAGTATCGGGAGCGGCAACTGCGGTCAGAGTACAAGCCTGTTTCGGGGCTGGTCGGCTACGTCCCAAGCTGCGGCCTGTATCGGACCGCAGCGATCAGGCAAGCCGGTTACTTCACCGATCGCAACCTTCACTCCAACGAGGAGTTCGAGCTTGGCTTACGCCTCCGCGCCCATGGCTGGCGGCTGTTGATCCTTGAGACTCCAAGCGTGAAGCATTACGGCCATCGAGATGCCTCGGTGGCCCTGCTGGCCCGTCGCTGGCGAACCCGGTTCATGCAGGGGCATGGCGAAGTCCTGCGCGCCGCATGGGGAAGGAGCTATCTTTCCGAAGCAGTGTGGTATTGCCGGCTCTCGTTTATGACAATTGCCTGGTGGTGCGTGCTGGTCGGTTTCGGCCTGTCGCCTTTGGTTTTGCCGAGTGCGGACAGCCGCATGGTGGTCGCAATGCTGCTCGGTTTGGCAGTACTGCCGTTCGCGATACTTCTGTCCCGTAAAGGCAGTGTGAACCGGGCAGTCTACGCCCTGCTGGCGCTGCAGTTTTCCGCAGCCGGACTGATTGCCGGGGTGTTCGCGCGCCGGGTCGATGCGGCGATGCCGCTTGAGGCCGTAGTGTTGCGGGATCCACGTCGGCCAATCCCGTTTTCCAGCACGCAGCCGGCACCGGCGCCGACCAGGGCCGCTGCCGTCCTACCGGCGGATCGCCTGACTGGCTGATTGGACGAACGGTGGGACGGCCGCAGCCCGTCCCATTCAGGTTGCGAAAGTCTGATGCACCAGCTTTGGCACTGCCTGTGCCAACAGGTCGTGGAACGCCGACCACAGCGGCAGGATGCGATCGTCCGGCGCCAAGTGTCGGCTAAGATCCTATCCCGGTAGGGCATGTCGCCAGGCGATGATGCCGAACGCGAAGTGAA
>CAXTFY010000386.1:0-5086 GCA_964243265.1 uncultured Acetobacteraceae bacterium
CGCCGCGCCCCGCGCCGCCCGCCCCAGGACCGACCGCCGCGACCAGCAGCACAACAAGCCGGCCCACCCCGTCCCGCAGCACGGCCGACAACAGCACGCTGGACAACGTGCTGTCCCGGCTCCGCGCCACCCAGCCGCAGGCTGCGCGTGAGGGGCGTCCGGCCGCCGCAACCCATGGCGGCAGCCCCGGCGGCGGCATCCCGAACGGCGCCGAGAACGCCCAGCTCTCCGCCGCCAACCGCGGCGCCATCGGCGAGCGGTTGCGCGAGTGCTGGACCGGCGACAAGGCGGCGCTGGACTACGACAAGCAGCTCGTCCACCTGCGCGTCACCACCGACGCGGAGGGCGTCATTCGCCAGGCCGACCTGACGGGCACCGATTCCTCGCGGGTCGGTGTTGCCCGCGCCTTCGCCGAGCGTGCCAGGCGCGCAGCCCTGGACGCGCAGTGCAGCCGGCTGCCGCTGCCGAGCGCCATGCTGGGCCAGGTGCACACTTTTGACATCACGTTCCGCCCATAAGGGCGCGAAGGAGACCACGATGCCCCCGCTTCGCACCCTAATGGCTCGCCGCAGCCTGCTCACCGGCATCGCCGTCGCTGCCGTCCCGCTGCTGGCCCAGGCGCAGGGGGTCGGCGCCGGCAACCAGCAGCCGGAGATCACCGTGGACCGCGCCCGCACCGCGCCGATCCCCATCGCCATCCCCGACTTCACCGGTTCGCAGCTCGGTGCCGACATGGTGGCGGTGATTACCAACAACCTCGGCCGCTCCGGCCTGTTCCGCCCGATTGGGCAGGCGACCCAGATCACCCCCGCCTCAACGGGCGCCTCGACGGGCGACACCCCCAACTTCGACACCTGGAAGGCTGCCGGCGCCCAGGCCCTGGTGACCGGCCGGGTGGAGGGCGGCGGCAGCAACGTCCGGGTGGAGTTCCGGCTATGGGACGTGCTGCCGGGCCAGCAGATCCAGGGGACCGCCTACACCACCACCAGCAGCAACTGGCGCCGCATCGCCCACATCATCAGCGACGTCATCTACGAACGGCTGCTGGGCGAGAAGGGCTACTTCGACACCCGGATCGTCTACGTCGCCGGCACCGGCCCGCGCGACCACCGGACCAAGCGCCTGGCGATCATGGACCAGGACAGCGAGAACAACCGCTTCCTGACCGATGGCGCCTGGCTGGCGCTGACGCCGCGCTTCCACCCGACGCGCGACCAGATCGTCTATATGTCCTACCGGGACAACCGGCCGCGGGTTTACACCTTCGACCTCGGCAGTGGCGCGCAGCACCTGCTCGGGGAGTACGAGGGCATGACCTTCGCTCCCCGCTACTCGCCGGATGGCAACACCATCGTGATGTCGGTCACGCGCGGCGCCGGGTCGGATATCGTGACCGCCGGCGCCGGCGGCGGGCGCGGCCAGACGCTGACCAGCAGCGGCGCCATCGACACCAGCCCGTGCTTCAGCCCGGACGGCGCGCAGATCGTGTTCAACTCGGACCGCGGCGGCGACCAGCAGCTTTACATCATGGACGGCGGCGGCGGCGGGGTACGCCGCATCAGCTTCGGCCGCGGCCGGTATGCGACGCCCGTGTGGTCGCCGCGTGGCGACCTGATCGCCTTCACCCGGCTGAACGGCGGCACCTTCGCCATTGGCGTCATGCGGCCGGACGGCTCGGGGGAACGCATTCTCACCGAGAGCTTCTCGGTCGAGGGTCCCACTTTCGCCCCGAATGGCCGCGTGCTGATGTTCTACCGCGAAAGCGCGGCGCAGGGGCGCAGCGGCAGCGGCTACTCGTCGCGGCTGGTGTCGATCGACATCACCGGCTTCAACGAGCGCCCGGTCAGCACGCCCACCGACGCCTCCGACCCGGCCTGGTCACCGCTGCTGGCATGACCGCTGGCGGCCTGCCAACCCCGTCAAGCCAGTCCTGTCAATCCTGGAGGCTGCCTTGACCCCGGCGCGCACCAAGCCTATCGGCAGCCGTAATAAGATCAGGATTTTCGCCGTATGAACATCAAAGCCGCCGCCCCACTGGCCCTGTTGCTGCTTTTGGGCGCCTGCGCCAACAAGACCGCCGACGCCAGCGCCACCACAGGGTCGGGCAGCAGCGTGTCCCAAGGCCCCGGGCCCGGCAGCCAGGACGACCTGGCGAACAACGTCGGCGACAAGGTGTTCTACGCCACCGACAGCTCGAGCCTGAGCGGCGACGCGCGCTCTACCCTGGACCGGCAGGCAGCCTGGCTGGGCCGGTATCCCCAGGTGCAGGTGCAGATGGGCGGCAACTGCGACGAGCGGGGCACGACCGAGTATAATCTGGCCCTGGGGCAGCGCCGGGCCGGCGCGGCGCGCGACTACCTGGTGGCGCATGGCGTGTCGTCGGCCCGTGTGACGGCCGTCAGCTACGGCAAGGAGCGCCCGATCGCGGTAGGATCGGATGACGCCGCCTGGACGCAAAACCGGAATGCCACCACGTCGGTCCGCTAATCCGGCCATGCGTGCCCTGCTTCCGCTCCTGGTCGCGGCGTGCATGGCGCCGGGGCTGGCGCCAAGACTGGCTCATGCGCAGATGGACAGCCGCGAGGGCATCGCGTTGCAGAACCAGATCCTGGAACTGCGCCGGGATTTACAGGCGTCGCAGGCCGACCGTGGCGCCCCGCCGCAGGCTACCCGCGGCGGCGGCGGCGAGCTTACGGCGCAGTTGCTGGACCGTGTCGCCGCGCTGGAGGAGCAGGTCCGTCGCCTCCGCGGCCAATTGGACGAGCAGGGCAACCAGTTGCGCCGGCAGAACGACGACCTGACCAAGCAGATCGCCGACCTGAGCTTCCAGTTGCAGAATGCCCCGCCGCCCGCCCGGTCCACCCCGCCGCCGCGTGATCCGCCGCCGCCACGTGACCCGGCGTCGTCCAGCCTGGGGCAGGCTCCGCCATCCGATGCGCCCGCAGCGCCAGGCCGCCGTCCGCCGGAGCTGGCGATGCAAGAGGGCAACGCCGCCCTGGCCCGGCGCGACTACCCCACCGCGGAGGCTGCCGCCCGCGAGGTGCTGGCAGGCGGCCGGGCCAGCCCGCGCGCCGGCGACGCGCAGTTCCTGTTGGCGCAGTCTCTCGCGGGCAAGCGCGACTACCAGGCCGCGGCGGTCGCCTATGATGACGCCTACAACCGCTCCCGCACCGGATCGCGGGCGCCGGACGCGTTGGTCGGTCTGGCGAACTCGCTGCTGGGCATCAACGAGCGGCAGGCGGCGTGCGCAACGCTCGACAAGCTGCGCGCCGAGTTCCCGTCGCCACGGCCCGACGTGCGGGAGGCCGTGGTGGCGATCAGGGGCCGCGCCGGCTGTCGCTGACGCCTCTCGGCGGCGAGGAGTTCGCGGCGCTGATGGCATCCGTCGGACCGTTCGCCGGGGATCGCCGGGTTGCTGTCGCCGTCTCCGGCGGCGCTGACAGCATGGCGCTGGCCCTGCTGCTCGCCGGATGGGGCCGGCCGCAGGCGCTGGTCGTGGATCATGGCCTGCGGGCGGAGTCGGGGGGGGAGGCGGCGCTGACGCTGCAAAGGCTGGCGGAACTCGGCATTCCCGCCCGGCTGCTGCAAGCCGGCCTGCACGCTGGCCCGGCCGTCGCCGAACGCGCCCGGCTGGCACGCTACGCGTTGCTGACGCAGGCCTGCCAGGAGGCTGGCCTTGTGGACCTTCTGGTCGCCCACCACGCCCGCGACCAGGCGGAGACGGCGTGGATGCGCCGCGCCGCCGGCAGCGGTTCGGCTGGGCAGGCGGGCATGGCCGCCGTCACCCATTTGGATGCGGTCCGGCTGCTTCGCCCCCTGTTGCATGTCCAACCCGGCCGGTTGCGCCGCACGCTTGCGGCGGCGGGCCTTGGCTGGGTCGAGGACCCCAGCAATGCCGACCTCGCCACGCCGCGTGCCCGCCTGCGCGCCGGGCCGTTGAGCGCGACGGATGCCGTGCAGTGCCTGGCTCGGGAGGCAGCCTGGCACGGGGTGGCCCGGGCTGCTGCGGAGGGTCACGTCGCGGCGGAACTCGCCGGGGCCGCGTGCCTGCATCCCGAAGGCTTTGCCCATGTCGGCGCGATGCTGTCCCAGTCAGCCTTGTCGTCGCTGCTGTGGACCCTGTCCGGCCGCCGCTACCCTCCGCCGCCGGCCGCGGTCGAACGCATTGCAGGCGCGATGCGGCCGGGCACGCTGCACGGCGTTCGCATCGCGCCGGCCGGCCGGTTGGGACCGGGCTGGCTGCTGGGGCGAGAGGCCGCCGCCATGGCGCCGCCCGCACCAGCCGCAGAGGGATGGGACGGCCGGTTCCGTCTGCTGTTTGCGGCGCCGCCGGGAACAACCCTTGGCGCCCTGGGCGACGACGCGGCCCGGCTGCGCCACCATTCCCCGTTGCCATCGTTCCTGCTTCGCACCTTGCCAACCTTGCGCAACGGTGGTGCTATTGCCGCGGTGCCGCATCTCCAGTATCCGGATGCGACGGCCTGCCGCGGCATGCCGATCCTGTTCTGCCCAGCCCGGCCTGCTGCGCCCGCACCTTTCATCGCGGCGTGACACAGCCGGGGATGTGCAGCAGGGGTCGGCACACCATGTGCATCTCACGAGACGGCGCCGGTCCATGTTGGACCGGGAACAAGGATGCCGGGTCTGCTCCGACTGCGCCCAGGACCCGGGTTTGATGACTGGATCGCCAGGATCACATGATGAGCAATTTCGGCCGCAACCTCGCGCTTTGGGTGATTATCGCCCTGCTGCTCGTGGTGCTATTCAACCTGTTCCAGCCCGGCACCGCCCAGCACCAAGATAAGCTGGTCGCCTATTCCGACTTCATCGGTGAGGTGAATGCAGGCCGGGTCCGCGACGTCACCATCCAGGGCCGTACAGTGTCGGGTGCCTGGTCGGATGGCCGCACGTTCCAGACGTACACCCCCGAGGACCCCGCTTTGGTCAGCCGCCTGACCGATAAGGGCGTGCGCGTCGTTGCCAAGCCAGAGGAGAGCGACAACCAGTTGCTCCACTACCTCCTGAGCTGGTTCCCGATGCTGCTGCTGATCGGCGTCTGGGTGTTCTTCATGCGCCAGATGCAGTC
>CAXTFY010000387.1:0-5077 GCA_964243265.1 uncultured Acetobacteraceae bacterium
CCGCCGGGCACCCTGCATAGCCGGGCAGGATGGCGGTCAGGCGAGGGCAGATGCGATCAAGGCCTGCACACGCTCAGCTAGGGTCTGCAGGTCGAAGGGCTTTCCGAGCACCTCCATTCCGTGATCGGACTGGGCCTCGCCGGCGATGGGCTTGGCGGCATATCCGGTGACGAGGAGAACCGGCAAGGCCGGCAGCAGCTCGCGCGCCGCCTCGGCCAACTGCCGCCCGTTCAGCCCGCCAGGTAGGCCGACGTCGGCGACGAGCAGGTCCACCCCGGGCCGCTGCAGCGACCGCTGCAACACGGCGAGTCCCTCGGGGGCAGTCCTCGCTTCGAGGACCTGATAGCCGGTCTCACGCAGCGCCCTGGCGGTGAACTCCCGGATCATCGGCTCGTCCTCCACCAGCAGCACCGTGCCGGAGGCGGCGGCGGGCATGGGCTGCCGCGGCGCTGCTGTCGCCGGGTCCTGGCCGGCAGGTTCGCCAAGGTGGCGGGGCAGGTGCAGGTGGGCCGAGGTGCCGGCCCCGATCCGGCTCTCCAGCCGCAGCACGCCGCCTGACTGGCGCATGAAGCCGTGGATCTGGCTCAGGCCCAGCCCGGTGCCCTGTCCCTCGGGCTTGGTGGTGAAGAAGGGCTCGCAGGCGCGCGCCAACACGTCGGGCGTCATGCCGGTCCCGGTGTCGGTGACGGTGATCCGCACGTAGTCGCCGGGATGGGTGCCGTCGCAGCCAACCAGGTCTGCCGCACCCAGGACCACGTCGGCGATGCCGACCAGCAGGCGTCCGCCGTCCGGCAGCATGGCGTCGCGCGCGTTGATCGCCAGGTTGAGCAGCGCGTTCTCCAGCCCGTTCGGGTCGCAGCGGACAAGCCAGCAGCCCTGCCTTGGCTGCACCTCGACGGTGACGGCGGGCCCAACGGTTTGCTGGATCAGGCCAGCGATGCCGTGCAGCAGGTCGCCGGGCGGCACGGCCCTGGGGTCCAGCGTCTGCCGGCGGCTGAACGCGAGCAGCCGGCGCGTCAGGACGGCGGCACGGTCCGCCGCCGCCAATGCGGCATCCAGCAGGGCCAGCGCGTTCTCGGGGTGCCCGGCGACGATGCGCCGCCGGGCCAGCTCGATGCCGCTGACGACACCCTGGAGCATGTTGTTGAAGTCGTGGGCGATGCCGCCGGTCATCTGGCCGATGGCCTCCATCTTCTGGGCGTGGCGGAGCGCGTCCTCGATCCAGGTCCGGGCGGCGACCTCGGCCGCGACGCGCTGCTCCAGGGTGTCGTTCAGGTTGCGGAGCGCGGCCTCCGCGTGGGTGCGGTCGGTGGCGTCGGCGCCGACGACCAGGATGCCGGTCACGGCTCCGGCTGCGTCCCTGACCGGCTGGTAGATGAAGTCCACGAACCGTTCCTGCCGGGGTCCGCCGGGCACGACCTGGACGACATACCTGGCGCCGGTGGAGGTGAATGCCTCGCCGGTGCGGAAGACCTGGTCCAGCAGGCCGAGGTAGCCCTGCTGCACGGCGTCGGGCAGCGCGTCGGCGACCGTCCGGCCCAACACCTCGCGGTGGCCGACGAGGCGGACGTAGGCGGCGTTGACCATCTCGAACCGGTGTTCGGGCCCGCTCAGCCGGGCGATGAAGCTGGGAGCCTGGGTGAACAGCTCGATCAGGCGGTCGCGCTCTGCGGTGCGTGCGGCGGCGCGCCCGGCCTGGCGCTGCTCGGCCAGCACCTGCGTGGTGGTCTCGGTGCACAGCACGAGCACGCCGCCGACGCCGGTCAGCGATCCCTCCAGGTCGATGGGCGAGTAGCCGTAGGTCCAGTAAACGTCCTCCCGCCGGCCGCCGCGGGTGATGGGGACGAGCTGGTTTTCCGACCAGGTGGCGCTGCCGCCGGACATGACCTGGTCGATCTGCGGGCCGATGATATCCCAGATTTCGGCCCAGACCTGGCGGGCGGGCTGGCCCATGGCGGAGGGGTGGCGCTCCGGTCCGATCGAGACCCGGTAGGCGTCGTTGTAGAGGCAGGCGAGCGACGGGCCCCAGAAGATGAACATGGGGTGGCGGGTGTTGAGCATCAGGCGGACGATGGTGCGCAACGCCTGCGGCCAGTCCGCGGCGGGGCCGAGCGGGGTGGCGGACCAGTTGTTGGTCCGCATGAGGGCGCCCATCTCGCCGCCTCCGGCCAGGAAGGCGAGCGGGTGCGCGGCGCCGCCGGGCCGGGCTGCCGGGCGCGCCAGGCCGGGTTCCTCCGTCCCGGTCATGGGCGGCCTGGGGTCATGGGCAGCTTGGGGTCATGGGCAGATTGGGCCGGGGCGGCGTCGCATGTCCGGCGAGGCGGCCATGCAGGCTGGCTCGCCGGGCTGCCGGGCCTGCAATGCCGCGGCTGGACTGCTGGGCGCACTGGACTGCCGCCCTGCTGCCGTGGGAACGGCGGCGCGGAGCGTCGGGTCAAGGGTCGAAGCGCGCCAGGAGGAGCCTTGGACGGCATCACGTCAATAGCGGCTGATTTCATGTGGGTGTCAAAGGCGTTTGAATGATTTTGCACATGCAAGCGGTTTGATATGCAGGCGGTCTGGCATGCAGACGGCTTGAGTGGAAAGCGGATTTCCTCCCAAAGCCGTTTATGCAGGAAAGCGTACGTTTATGTTTCCGCTATGGCGCACTGCTTTCTACAGCCAATCCGGCGAGCGGAGGGACCAGGGCCGGTCGATTGCCTTGATCCCTGCGGACGAGATTGCCGAAACGCAGCCGACATGCCGGCTGCTGGCCCAAACGTCCGCCTGGCCCTTGATATCGAGCATCCGCCGCGCGAGGGCGCATGCCTCCTGGTCATCGGCGCATCTTGCATTGAGGGTGCGGGCAACCTGCCCGCCACCTGATAAGTTGATCTGATAATCGGTCATCATGCCCTCCGTGCCGTGCAAGGCGGGAGGGTTGAGTGCCTCTCAGTCGCCGGCGCCTTGGACTGACCCGTGCCGGTGATGGCGCAGGTGTGGCACGGAAACGGCGACGCATGCGAACTTTCGGGCAACATCGGAAGAATAATGGGATCGGCTTCGCGCTGGGCGACGGTTTCGATCCCCGATTGCTTTCACGACGCTTTGCCCTTGGGTGCATGCGGCCCCTGGAGGGCGCTGTGCTTCCGGCAATGGTGGGCCGGCAGGGATGCGGACCACCGCCCGGTGCGCCCGCAGCCGGCCGGCCTGCCCGGCACGGAACGGGCCAACGCGGCCCCAGGCGGTCGTATCGCTGCTGCAGCCTGGCTTGCGGCGAAGCAGGCAGGGCCATGCACAATCCACGCTTGCAACCGATGGCGCGTCGCTATCTATGCAGTCCATGCTTAAGCTGCGAATCATTCCGTGCCTGGACGTGAAGGATGGCCGGGTGGTCAAGGGCGTCAACTTCGTGGCGCTGCGCGACGCCGGGGACCCGGTGGAGCAGGCGGCGGTGTACGACGCGGCGGGCGCGGACGAGCTGACGTTCCTGGACATCACCGCCAGCCATGAGAACCGGGACACCATCCTGGATGTGGTGGCGCGGACGGCGGCGCGGATCTTCTTGCCGCTGACGGTGGGGGGCGGGGTGCGCAACACCGGGGACATGCGGCGGCTGCTGCTGGCGGGCGCGGACAAGTGCAGCATGAACAGCGCCGCCGTGGCCCGGCCGGAGCTGGTGCGCGAGGGGGCGGAGCGGTTCGGCAGCCAGTGCGTGGTGGTGGCAGTGGATGCGCGCGCCGCCGGGCCCGGCCGGTGGGAGGTGTTCACCCATGGCGGGCGCACGCCGACCGGGCTGGATGCGGTGGCGTGGTGCCGGCAGGTGGCGGAGCTGGGGGCGGGGGAGATCCTGCTGACCAGCATGGACCGGGACGGCACCGGGCGCGGGTTCGACGGGGAGCTGCTGCGGGCGGTGTGCGGGGCGGTGCGGGTGCCGGTGATCGCCTCGGGCGGGGTGGGGACGTTGCAGCACTTCGTGGAGGGCGCAGAGGCCGGGGCGACGGGGCTGCTGGCGGCGAGCGTGTTCCACTTCGGCACGTTCACCATCCCAGAGGTGAAGGCGGCGCTGGATGCGGCGGGGCTGCCGGTGCGGCGGCCCGTGCGGGCGTTGGCGGCGGCGTAGCGATGGCCAAGGCCCCTTCTGCCAAGCGAGCGTCCGCCAAGGCCATCAAGCGGGCGCCGAACAAGGTAGGCAAGATGGTGGTGGAGGCGTCCGGCGCGCCGGTTGCTGCATCGCCGGGCACGTCCTCCGGCGCAGCGACGGGCGATGTGCTGGACCGGCTGTTCTCCGTCGTGCTGCAGCGGCGGACCGCCAGCCCGGCGCTGAGCCACTCCGCCCGGCTGCTGTCGCGCGGCACAGCCAAGGTGGCGCAGAAGTTCGGCGAGGAGGCGGTGGAGTGCCTGATCGAGGCCGTCGCTGGCAACCGCGACGCCCTGGTGGGGGAGAGCGCGGACGTGCTGTACCACCTGATGGTGATGTGGGTGGCGGCCGGGGTGGATCCGGCGCAGGTGTGGTCGGAGCTGCAGCGGCGGGAGGGCGTGAGCGGCCTGCAGGAGAAGGCGGCGCGGCCGAAGGTGCTGCTGGGGACGACGAAGATCCCGTAGTGCTGGCTGCGGTGCGGCGGCCTGCCCGGTATCCGCCCAGCCACGACCGCCGGTGGCCGGTGTAAAGTTTTATAAAGGGGGCGGGCAGGCGTTACCCACGCAAGCCGCGAAGCTGCCGACTGGCCTGCCGCGCAAGATTCCAAATATTAACAAAGGCTTTATGATGAGTATGCCTCGACGTCCTGGGCTACTTGGGCCGATTCGGAGGCGAAGATGCGGCCTAACTGCGCGTTGATGCGTGCTTTGGCTAACCTGGTCCCATCGAGATTCTTTACGGATTGGCAATACGAGAAGACGCTCTGAGAAAAGAGGGAGTAGTTTCAAGGGCGTAACTTGCGGTCTGGATGTTGCATCACGTTATGTTGAGTGGCTAATGGCACACACGGCGTGTCGCAATATCGGTGGTAGAGTTTATGGTAAAGCTGAAACTTACAAATGGCCGCACAGCATTTGCTGGGCTGGCTGCGATGATGGCATTCGGCTCTGCGTCCCT
>CAXTFY010000388.1:0-5074 GCA_964243265.1 uncultured Acetobacteraceae bacterium
GTGCTCGGGGACTTCGTGGTGATCGCTGCTCAGGCGGGCCTAACCGGCCATTTGCAGATCGGCGCCAAGGCCCGGGTGGGCGCGCAGGCCGGCGTGATGGCAGACGTGGTGGAGGGTGCAGCCGTGGTGGGCAGCCCGGCGCAGCCAGTGCGCGAGTTCTTCCGCGGCGTGGCGACGCTGCGGCGGCTGGCGCGTTCCCCGCGGACCGGCGGCGACGCGGTCGGTCAGGAGTAGCTCAGGATGGACGGAACGCCCCCCACTTCCCCGCTTTCCCAGGCTGACCCGCAAGACGGCCCGCCGCCGGTGGCGGACGTGGCGCCGAAGCCAACGCTGAAGGCCGCGCTGCCGCCGGTCGAGGTCATCGACATCAAGCGGATCATGTATGCGATCCCGCACCGCTACCCGTTCCTGCTGATTGACAAGGTGGTGGACGTGGTGCCCGACCAGTCGGCCACGGGGATCAAGAACGTTACGGCGAACGAGAACTTCTTCCAGGGCCACTTCCCCGACCATCCCGTGATGCCCGGCGTGCTGATCATCGAGAGCATGGCGCAGACCGCAGCGGTGCTGGTGATGGAGACGCTCGGGCTCAACGCGGCGGGGAAGGTCGTCTATTTCATGACCATCGAGAACGCCAAGTTCCGCCGTCCGGTCGTGCCGGGCGACCAGCTCCGGATCGCCGTCCGCAAGGACCGGCACCGCGGCCCCGTCTGGAAGTTCAGCGCCGTCGCCCGGGTGGATGGGGTGTCGGTGGCGGAGGCGACCTACGCCGCCATGATCATGGATAAGTAGCGGATATCGTAACAATTGCAGAAACAATAGGTGTTTTGGCCCGTGCGTGAGGTGCCGCGTAGGCTTGGACCATTGCAGGCCCTGCCGGGCTGCCCGACTATCATGGCCGGACCATCGTGAAAGTAGCCACATGAGTTCACACCCTTTGCCCGCCGGCCTGACGCTGGGATGGCCGCACACCGCCCAGGTGCATCCGACCGCCATCGTCGAGCCGGGCGCCGAACTGGGCGAGGGCGTGCAGGTGGGTCCGTGGTGCCACGTCGGCCCGCAGGTCAGCATCGGCGCGGGGACCCGGCTGGTCTCCCATGTCGTGGTGGACGGGGACACGCTGATCGGCGAGGGCGTGACCCTGTATCCGTTCTGCACCGTCGGCCTGGCACCGCAGGACCTGAAGTACAAGGGTGAGCCGACCCGGTGCGAGGTCGGCGACCGCACCCAAATCCGCGAGAACTGCACCATTAACCGTGGCACGGTGACCGGCACCGGGCTGACCAGGGTGGGGGCGGACTGCCTGCTGATGGCGGTGGTGCATGTCGCGCACGACTGCTCGGTCGGCGACGGGGTGGTGATCGCCAACAACGTCGTCATGGGCGGGCATGTCACCATTGGCGCCGGGGCGGTGATCGGCGGATCGGCGGCGCTGCACCAGTTCGTGCGAATCGGCCGCGGCGCGATGGTCGGCGGCGTGTCGGGGGTGGAGGCGGACGTGATCCCGTTCGGCAGCGTGCTCGGCAACCGGGCACGGCTGATGGGGCTGAACGTGATCGGGCTGCGGCGGCGTGGGGTGGACCGGGCGGGGCTGCTGTCGCTGCGGGCCGCGGTGCGGCGGCTGTTCGGGCCGGACGAGGTGTTCAGCGCGCGGCTGGCCGAGGTGCGGTTGGCCTATGCCGGGGACCCGCTGGTGATGGAGCTGCTGGCCTTCATGGACGCGCCGAGCAAGCGTGGCCTGATCCGCGCGGAGCTGGCCGGGCTGGACGAGGGCGACGCCGGGTAGCTTTGTGACTGGGGCTGGCGTTCTCGGCATCATCGCCGGCGGTGGGCCGTTTCCCGGCCGGGTCGCCGCGGCGGCGCTGGCGGCGGGGCGGCAAGTGTTCATCGTGGCCCTGCGCGGCTATGCCGAGCCGTCCGTCATCGCGCCGTTCGACCACAGCTTCGTGCGGATCGGCGCGGCGTCGGCAATTCTGGCGTTGCTGCGGGAGCGTGGCTGCACCGACCTGGTGCTGGTCGGGCCGGTGCGCCGGCCGCACTTGCTCGACCTGCGTCCGGATGCTGAGGGCACGCGCATCCTGGCCCGAATCGGCCGGGCCGCCTTCACCGGGGATGACGGGCTGCTGGCCGCCGTCGTCCGCGTGCTGGGGGAGGAAGGGTTCCGCGTGCTGGGTGCGCACGAGGTGCTGACCGAGGCCGTTGCCCCGGCCGGCGTGCTCGGCCAGGCCACGCCGGACGCCGCCGCCATGGCCGACATCCGGCGTGGCGAGGAGGTCGTGCGCGCCCTGGGGCGGGTAGACGTCGGCCAAGGCTGCGTCGTGCAGCAGGGCATCGTACTGGCCGTGGAGGCCATCGAGGGCACCGACGCGATGCTCGCCCGCGCGACGGGGCTGGCCCGTCCCGGCCCCGGCGGCGTGCTGGTCAAGCTGGTCAAGCCCGGGCAGGACCGCCGCACGGACCTGCCGACCATCGGCCCCGGCACCGTGCGCGCCGCCGCCGCCGCCGGGCTGCGCGGCATCGCGGTGGAGGCCGGGGGCACCCTGGTCACCGACCGCGCAGCCTGCGTTGCCGAGGCGGACGCGGCCGGTCTATTCCTGCTCGGCATCGCCCCGGCTGGCGATGCCTGCATCAGCCCCTCCCCAACCAACGAGGATGTTTCACCATGAGCGACTCACGTTTTCTGCACACCATGCTGCGCGTCAAGGACCTGGACCGCAGCGTCGCCTTCTACACGGGCCTGATGGGCATGAAGGAGCTGCGCCGCTCCGAGGTGCCGGGGGGCAAGTACACCCTGGCCTTCGTCGGCTACGGCGACGAAGGGTCGTCCAGCGTGATCGAGCTGACCTACAACTGGGACCAGGAACAGCCCTACGACGTCGGCACCGGCTTCGGCCACCTGGCCGTGGGGATGCCGGACGTGTACGCGGCCTGCGAGGCGCTGCGGAAGGGCGGCGCCAAGATCACCCGCGACGCCGGGCCGGTCCAGCATGGCACGACGGTGATCGCCTTCGTCGAGGACCCCGACGGCTACAAGATCGAGCTGGTGCAGCGCGCCTGATCTTCGGAGACCTCGGCGACACCACGCTGACCTGGCTGACCCGGCGCACGCTGCGCGTCGGCGTCACCGGGCTGGCGCGGGCGGGGAAGACGGCGTTCCTGACTTCAGTGGCGACGAACCTGCTGGCCCTGGGTGCTGGGCGTCCGGTGCTGCCGGCCCTGGCGCAGCGGCTGGGCGGCCGGCGGCTGCAGGTATCGGTTGCCCCAGCCGGCGCCACCGGGCTGCCGCGCTTCGATCACGCGCGTTACCTGGCGGCGTTGACCGCCGACCCGCCGGCCTGGCCGGAACGGACCAGCTCGGCGTCGCTGCTGGCGCTGGACTTGGTGGTGGGCCGGCAGCGCCTCGGCGTGGACCTGCCGCCGCAGCGGGTGCGGCTGGAATTGCTGGATTACCCCGGCGAGTGGCTGCTGGACCTGCCGCTGGTCCGCACGCCCTATGCCGCATGGTCCGACGCCGTGCTGCGCCGGCTGGAAGGCGTGCCGTTGGCCGCCGAGTTCCTGGCGTTCAATACCGCGCTGCCCGCGGGCGCCCCGGCTGATGAGGCGCTGGCCGCCACCGGCCATCGACTGTACCGCTCCATGCTGCACCGGATGCGGGATGAAGACGGGCTGTCTCTGTTGCAGCCCGGCCGCTTCCTGATGCCGGCGCCGGGGCCGGAGCCGGTCTGGATGCCGTTCTTCCCGCACCGTGGCGGCGGCGGCCTGCACAGCCTGCTGGCGCTTCGTTACGGCGCCTATGTGCAGTCGGTGCAGGCGGAGCTGGCAGACCCGATGTTTGGCGACCTGGACCGCGTTGTCGTCCTGGTGGACCTGCTCTCAGCGCTGTCCACGGGTCCGGACAGCTTCGCCGACGCTGCCGGGGCGTTGGCCGCGGCGGCGGGGGCACTGCGATGGCGATGGTCGCTGTTGGAGGCTGCACTGGCCCTGGGCCGCCTGCGCCTGCCGCCCAGGACGGTGTCCCGCGTCGCCTACCTCGCGACCAAGTCGGATCATGTGGCGGAGCGTCAGCGCGGCAACCTCGCGGCGCTGCTGCGGACCCTGGCCAGCCCGGGCGACGCCGTGCCCGACATGCGGACCGCCCACCTGCCGGTTGCCGCCGTGCGCTGCACCGAGGACTTCGTGTGGACCCTCGACGGCCGCCCGGTGTCCGCCGTGCGCGGCCGGCGGATCGGCGACGAGCGGCTGCTGCGGTCCTACCCCGGCGAGGTACCGGACCGCCCGCCGGATGCGGAGTTCTGGGCGCACCCCTTCCTGCAACTGCCCGAGTTCGAGCCGCGCCGCCCACCCGACGCCGGCCGTGGCGGCGTGCCCGAGCTGGGATTGGACACCCTGCTGGTGTTCCTGCTGGACGGCGTGCTGTGACGGCGCCGCCACGTCCGCGCCCCCCGCTTCCACGCATCGAGTTGGAGGAGGCTCCGGCCGAACGGCTACAGGCCGAGCCGCCGCTGGAGGTGCTGGCCGACCCGCCGCCGTCCCGCCGCGCGTCGCTGGTCCTGGCCGGTGCGGGCGTGCTTGCGGCGGGGATCGGCGGGTTATCGCTGGGCAACTTCGTGCTGGACCAGTTCGCGCGGGCAGCCTGGCTTGGCTGGACCACGCTCGGCCTGTCGGCGACGAGCGTCGGCATGATGGCGGCCGGCGTGTGGCGCGACCTGCGCGGCGTGCTGGCGCTGCGCCATGTGGACGGGCTGCGGGCGGACCTGGCCTCCGGCGAGGCCCGGCGCATCACCGGTGCGGCGATGGAGTGGGCCGCCACCGTGCCCGGCGGCCCCGGCCTGTTGCCGGCGCTGCGGGCAGTGAACGACCCGGATGCCGCCGTGACCCTGCTGCGCGCCGGCCCGGGCCAGGCGCTGCGGGCGGAGGCGGACCGGCTGGGCCGCACCGCCGCGGTGCAGATGGTGGCGGGGATCGCCGCCATGCCGTCGCCCGCGCTGGACGTGGTGCTAGTGGCCTGGCGCGGGGTGCGGCTGGTGCGGCAGGTGGCGCAGCTTTACGGCGTGCGGCCGGGCACGCTGGGCAC
>CAXTFY010000389.1:0-5072 GCA_964243265.1 uncultured Acetobacteraceae bacterium
CCCAGGCGGTCCGGCAAGCTGCCGAACAACAGCCGCGCCAAGATGTAGGCTACCCCGAACCCGGTCAGCGCAAGCCCGGCACCGGACCAGCCCGCTGCGGCGTAGCGCAATGCCAGGAATGCCGCGATCGTGCCAAAGCCGGCGGAGGCTAGGACCATCCCGAGGCCCGGAGCCCAGATCGCCCGCACGACGCCCAGAAACGGCACGCGCCGCCGTTCGGCGCCCGGCAGGCCGAGTAGGACCGCCGCGACCGGCATGGCCAGCAGCGGCATCAGGCCAGTGGCAACGGACACGGTCGCGAACCCGCCGAGGTCCCCGAGCACTGCCCCAGCCGGTGCCCCGACCGCGAGCGCGCCATACATCGCGATGCCGATCCAAGCCATGGCCTTGCCGGCGTGCTGCGGGCCAACGCGGGTGACAGCCCAGGCCATGATGCCGGTGGTGAACAGGCTGTCACCCAACCCGAGCAGCAAGCGGCCGGCTGCCAGGGAGGCCAGCCCCCAGCCACCCGGCAACGGCAGGGACACCAAGTAGGCCGCGCCACTCAATGCGGTGACCCCCAAGCCCAGCAGCACCCCGAATTTTGGGCCATACCGGTCAGACACCGCTCCGGCCAGTTGCCGGGTCAGCAACGTGGCGACTGCTGATAGGCCGATGAGGATACCAACCACCGTGGTCCCATACTCGAGCACGGCATGAACATGGACCGGCAAGGTTGAAAGCGGGATGCCGACCGCGGAGTAGCCCAGGAAGACAATCAGCGCGAAGGGAAGCAGCATCAACGTCAAGCTGCGTGGCGGCATCAGTTGGGGATCGGTCATCATTGACGCCTACGCCACTTTACTTATCGTGGCCAAGAGGCCCTGACCTAACCGTGATAGCACTGTCAACCTGACTGCCGGCTGGCTTGCAAGAAGCGGCTGAGTTGAATGGGCATAAGGCGACGACGATACCTGCCTGGACTACGCCAGCTGAAATCATCGGCCACGCCGTCTAGCTCCCTTTTCAGTTCGCTCAGTTCACGTCGCGTCAATGGTTTGCTGTGGTTTGAGACATCAGTCTAAAACCGTAAAACCCTGCTATAACAGGATTGCGCGCTCCGGCTGATCTTCGCCTGGCAACCGCACCGCAAATCGGCACATGCGGGGAGCAGGTGGTACCCTGACCAACTAATGCGAAACAAATGCCGTGCGGGGTTGGCGCCTGGTGGGCCAAGCCCAGGATCATGCTCACCGTCCTAGTCCGGATCCACCAAGTCGCTCGGACCGCCAATCACCCACCCCACAACTTGCCTTCCACGCGCAAATAGATCGGACGTTTCTTCCACTACCATTCCATATCAACCGGCTATCAAGCCGAACGAATTTGGCCACGTCCGCAAAAGCTTGGTCATTGGCAGCTCCACAGATGGGGCAGTGCCACTGCCCCATCCATGTAAACCGAGTCGCTACGCGCGGTGCTCAATCAGCCCGTGCGGCCTGCTTCTGCACGTCGGCCGTCACCCGCCACACAGTATTCCCGACATCGTCGGCAACCATCAGCGCACCCGCCTTGTCCAGCGCCAGCGCCACCGGACGGCCACGGGCATGACCATCCTTGTCCAAGAACCCGGTTACGACATCTTCGGCCATGCCATTCGGCTTTCCATTCGCGAAAGGAACGAACACGACCTTGTAGCCATTGAGAACCTCACGGTTCCAACTGCCGTGCTCACCGACAAAAGCGCCGCCGCTATACTTCGCAGGCAGGCCATCCCCGGTGTCGAACACCAGGCCGAGCGGCGCCACATGCGAGCTCAAGGCATAGTCAGGCATGATGGCCGTCGCCACCAAGTCTGGCCGTTCCGGCTTCACGCGCGGGTCAACATGCTGGCCATAATAGCTGTAGGGCCAGCCGTAGAACCCTCCGTCCTTCACCGAAGTCATGTAGTCGGGAACAAGGTTCGGGCCAAGCTCGTCGCGCTCGTTGATAACGGCCCAGAGGGCATGGCTCTGCGGCTCCCAGCTCAGGCCGTTCGGGTTGCGCAGGCCAGCCGCAAAGATGCGATGAGCGCCAGTCGCACGGTCGATCTCCCAAATGGACGCACGGTCGAGTTCGGCACCGATGCCGTTCTCGGTGATGTTGCTGTTCGAGCCAACGCCAGCATAAAGCTTCGTGCCGTCCTCGCTGGCCACAAGGCTCTTGGTCCAGTGATGGTCGATGGGTCCCCCAGGCAGCGGCGTCAGCACGGTACCCGGCTCGGTGATGCTGGTAGCGCCCGTGGTGTAGTGGAAATGCAGGATACCATCGGTGTTGGCGACATACAGGTCACTGCCGACCAGTGCGACGCCGAACGGCGAATACAGGTGATCGATGAAGACGGTGCGAAGATCGTACGTGCCATTGCCATGCGTGTCGCGGAGCAAGGTGATGCGGTTGCTGCCCTTGCTCGATCCGGCCGAGGTAACGAACGACTCGACCCATCGCATCACGACATTCTTCGGGCGGCTGACCGGGTCGAGGTCCGGGCCGACCGACTCGACCACCAGCACGTCGCCGTTCGGCAGCGTATAAACCGAGCGCGGGTGCTCAAGCCCGGTTGCCATGGCCGTAACCTTCATGCCGTCCGCAACGGTCGGCACCTCCCCGGCTTTCCAGCCGACGACTTGGGCAAGGTGCATGGGCGGCACCAGGTAATTCTGCGGTTCCGGCAAAACAGGATTAGGCCCGATCTGCGTCTTGACGTCGAAGTCATCAGGGCCAGCGGCGGTGAGGGCAGCAACGGCGACGCCCGCAAACGCAAGCCGCTGCACCAGTTTCGAAGGTTTATTCTTCATTGACGTACTCCTGAGATTGGCACTGCCACCACTTGCCGGCGGCCCGTGCTGGAAGCGAGCCAAACCGTCGCCAGCATGAGCAGGACGGTGATGGCTGATAGCGCAAGGCCGGTCGGCATAACCGCAGTCCAGGCGTCGCGGGTGTGCACCAAGTTGTTCACGAAGGCGATTACGAGGACCAGCAGGCTACCAGCGACGATGATCCAATTGGACCGCTGCGCGCGATCGCGACGCCCCCTCACCAAGCTCACGACGCCTGCGATGGCAGCCACCACGCCACCGGCCATTCCCGCGGCCAGCAGCCAGGTGGAGAAGTCTACCCACATGACATTGGTCGTTTGCACGTAGGCGACATCCGTGAGCAGCGCGCTGGTGAAGCAGGCAATTGGGAAGGAGGTGAGTATCCGCAAGACGGGGTGTCCGCCTTGCTGCGTCGTGGACGCGGATATGTCGGTGGTCATCAAGTTCTCCTGCTGCCGGAATGCCGTCCGAGTACGCTGGCCTTCCAGCACTATACGGAACCGCGGTATGGAGGTTGCCTCAACTTCCTATATCGGCCCCCCGTGCTTGGACGGGACATGGCCCCTGATACTCCGGTGACCCGGCTACGGCGTTGTCAGGTCGGCGGACCCGGCCGGGTCATGGCACCGTGCCAGGCAAGGCAACGTCACCCCCTCGCGACCCCGGCTTCCATCCAGGGTGATCGAACACGCGCTCTAGCTCATCACTGCTGCAGAGGACGACCTCCAGGCGCACGCACGAAGCTCCCCAGCGTCACAAGGCGAACGCCGCCGGCAGCGCCGCCCGGCCCCGCACGGCATCGGCCAGCATCCGCCCGGCGACCGGCCCCAGCGTGTAGCCGTTGCTCGTCACCCCGTGCCACAGGCCCGGCAATCCCGGCGTCCCGCTGATCACCGGCGCGCGGTCCAGATGCGGGGCCAGGCCGGTCCAGGCCCGCAGCACGTGGACCGCCCGCAGCCCCGGCAACGCCCGGGCCGCCAGGGCCAGGTTGCCCTCCAGGCTCGTGCGCCGCACCCCCGCCGCGCCATGGGCATCGACGGTGCCGGGCCAGCCGCCGCCAATCAGCAGGTGGCCGCCGTCGCCCTGCTTGAGCGACAAGTGCCGTCCGCTCCAGGCGACCAACTGCCGCAGCATCACCGGCGCGGCCTCGGTCGCGACCACCTGCTGCACCAGGCCGTATACCGGCACCGGCACGCCCGCCAGCGCCCCGACCCGCCCGGCCTGCACGCCCGCCGCGTTCACCACCTGCCCGGCCCGCACCACCCCGGCGTCCGTCACGACGCGCCATCCCGCGCCATCCCGCTGCACCCCCGTCACGCCCAGTCCCGCCGCCAGCCGCACCCCGGCCCGGCGCGCGAGCATCAGCAGCGCCATGGTGCCGCGCAACGGGTCGCCCTGCCCCTCGGACGCGCAGAAGGCGGCGCCCGTGAAGCGTCCGTCCAGTCCGGGCGCCATCGCGCGCAGGTCCGCCGCGCCGACCACCTCGGACGGGATGCCGCGGGTGCGCTCGAACGCCGCCTTGCGCCGCAGCAGGTCCAGTTCCGCCGAGGTTTCCGCCAGGATCAGCCCGCCCTCGGTGCGCAGGCCCAGGTCCTCGTTGGCATCCCGCGCCAGCTCCCGCCACAAGGCGATGCTGGCGGGGCCGAGCGGCAGCGCGTCCGCCATCGGTCCGCCCCCCTCGGCATACACGTAGGGCACGAGTTGCACATGCAGGCTGCCGGCATTGGCGGTGCTGGCGGCCATGCCCGGCTCGCCGCGGTCCAGCAGCAGCACGTCCACCCCGTCGCGCGCCAGGTAAAACGCCGTCGCCAGGCCGATGATGCCGCCACCGATGACCACGACCTCCGCCGCCGCCGGCAAGGGCGGCAGCGCCACCGTCGTCCAGCGCGTGGGCTGCGGCAGCCGCACCGCCATCTCCTGCGGGTCCGGATGGTCCGCCAGGATCGCGCCGGCCAGCACCGGGCGCAGCGGCGCACGCGGGGCGGCGAACCCGGCCTCCATCGACGCGCCGCACAGCCGAGCCAGCGCCGCACCGCAGAACCGGCCGCCGCACCGGCCCATGCCGGCCCGGGTGGCGCGCTTGACCGTAGCCAGCGACGCCGCACCCGCGGCCTGTGCCTGGCGGACGGCGCCGGCCGACACCTCCTCGCACCGGCACAGGATCACCGCGTCCGGCAGGGCCGCGGGGTCGGGCGGCGCGGCGGCAAAGGCCCGCCACAGGGCGCGCTGGAACCG
>CAXTFY010000390.1:0-5060 GCA_964243265.1 uncultured Acetobacteraceae bacterium
GAGGGCACCGTCAACCAGCTGGTGAGTGCCCGCATGAACAAGCGCCAGCAGATGCCCTGGTCACCCCGCGGCGCCCATCGTGTTCTCCAGGTCAGGGCGGCAGTGCTGGACGGACGCTTCGGCCAGCAAGCAATCCAGCTCGCAGCGTAGCGCCCCAGGTTTTTGACACTTCCCTGCTGAACACCAGCTCCACACAGCCCTACACGGCACGGTCGGGGTCCTTGGTCACCGCGCCCTGGGCACCGCGCGCAAGTCCCGCCGGCAGTGCCAGTTTCCTTGTAGGCCGGCGGCTCCAGGCCGCGGGTGATCTACTTGCGGACCGTCTTGCGGTCCAACCCGGCACGGCGGGCGATGTCGGACACCGACAAGCTCTGGCGATGAAGCTCAAGGATCATAACAAGCTTCCCCAGTCGAACCACCAGCGTCCATCCCCACAAAACCCGGAGGCATCTGACGCCAGCAGCCGCCCAACCCGTAGATCAGGCCGATACAACAAGAAACTGGCAGATATTCACCTGGCACTTCCGGGAATGTCGCAGACGCCGCTACAGGGCCAATGCTTGACCGGAAATGGCCAAAGTCAAGCTTAGAAGCGTGGCCGCACCTGTAGGCTTGCGGGCGGCCCGGCGCCGACCAGGCCGGCGATGGCGCGCTCTGCCGTCAGGTGCGCGCCATGCACCGCAACGGCGACCATCAGCGCAGCGCCGGCCGGCGCGAACCGCAGCAGCCTGGCCGGCGGCAGGCCGGCCCAACGCACCAGCGCAACCGCCCCCGCCACCCCGACTGGTGCCGCAACCAGCACCTCGGCCAGCGAGTGGGCGCCCAGCAGGAGGCGGGTCGCGCCAATCCCAATGGCACCTAGCGTAGCGGTCAGCAGCACCCCGGCCGTGCGCCAGCACGGGATGCGGGACAGGCTCCATGCGCCGCCGGCCACCACGCCCGCCATGGCGACATGACCACTGGGGCTGTAAACCCCGGCGATACCGCCCGCCGCGGCAAAGGCGAGCTTGAGCAGCAGCATGGCAGCCCCGACACCGGCCATCGCCGCCAGCCAGGCCGACGCACCCCGCCAC
This sequence comes from uncultured Acetobacteraceae bacterium, assembly GCA_964243265.1. Taxonomy (GTDB): domain Bacteria; phylum Pseudomonadota; class Alphaproteobacteria; order Acetobacterales; family Acetobacteraceae; genus DASWOJ01. The sequence continues at coordinate 1,074 of CAXTFY010000390.1, forward strand.
CAGCCTATCAGCGCCAGGCCAGCCACCAGCACGGCCAGGGCAGGCAGCACGAGGCCTGGGTCGGCGAAGTCGGTGATCCCTTTCAGGATGTAATACACCGGGGATCGCCTATGCCACGCGCCTGAACGCCGTCACCAGGCTGGCAGAATGGGTGCTGGCAAACCTGCCTTGTGCGGATGGGACTGTGTGCGGCAGTTCGTAGAACTGCAGCCAGTCGCGCCAGGAGCGACGGCCAATGCAATGCTTCGAAACCTCCCCATGCCCCCTCCGTCCCGGACAGCGGCGCCTAGGGGTCCGATGGGAGGCCCAGGCGGCAAGTGCCGGCAGCGTCCAATTACCGCCATTGCGTCCGGCCCGAAAGGGCAGGGCGGCAGGGCTGACAAATGCTGACCTTATCCTCTCCAGCACCTGTCTTCTCCAGCACTCATTTCTTCCAACACCGGCGAACGGGTCAGACGCCAGCGGCTGGCGACGGCCTAATCATCTCCTCGAACCGCCCCGGCCGCCCCGGCTCCGCCTATGGTACCAGGTGGTGATCGAAGAACGCCGCGATTTCGCTGAACGCCTCCTTGGTCTCCGGCGCTGCCGGGTCGAACAGGTATTGCGCGTGGGAGAAGCCCTCGAATACCTGCAACTGCGCCTCAACCCCGGCCTGGCGCAGCTTGCGATGGGTACGGACGGTGTTGGACAGGAACAGGTCCCGTGTGCCGCTGGTCAGGATCGCCGGCGGAAAACCGTGGAAGTCGCCGTAGATCGGCGAAAGCTGCGGGTCCCGCAGGTCATGCCCATTGGCATACAACGCGGCGGCATGGGTCAGGTAGCCGTCGTAGCTGACCAGGACGTTATCGACCCACTCGTTGGTATGATAGGTGTCGCCCGTCTCCGTCAGGTCGGCCCAGGGCGTGCCCGGCGCGATGGCGGCCGGCATCGGCAGGCCCTCCGCCTTAGCGCGCAGGATCATCGCCAGGGTCATGCCGCCGCCGGTCGAAGTGCCGACGATGGCGATGCGCTTCGGGTCCGCCATCCCCACCGCCGCGCGCCATACTGCCATCGCGTCGTCCATCGCGGCGGGATAGGGCGCATCGGGCGGCATCCGGTAGTCGAACTCGATCACTTTGTAGCCGCCGTAAGCCGCCATCAGCATGGCTTCGCCGGTGCCGGACTCGCCGGGGCCGTAGACGTAGCCGCCGCCGTGGACATTGATGATGAGCTGGTTGCGGTGCGCCTCCGGCATGGTTCGGGGGGTGAACACGAAGCCCCTGACCCCGCCGATGGTGGTCGGCTCCATCGTGACGCCGAGGTCCGCCCGCGCCTTCGCCAGCCCCGGCAGCGCGGCGTCGGCCAGCTTGGACACCAGGGCGCGCCAGGCGGCGGCGTCGGGCGGGTTGGCGTCCCAGGCAGGCACGCGATACGGCGCGCCGACCAGGGCCTGCGCCGCCGGGCTGAGGTCCGCCTGCGGGATGGGGATGACCTGTTGCGGCCGGCTGCGCGGGCCGGGCTGATTGTTGGCGGCGTTCTGCGCGGCCTCGAGCGTCGCGAAGTCCTCTGGGGCCTGCGCCGATGCGGGGACTGCGGGCGCCGCCAAGGTTGGCGTTGCCAGCGCCAAGGCCAGCATGGGCGCGAACAGGTGACGAAGCGGCAGTTGACGGATTGACAGGTCGCGGAGCGGGGGGATGGTGGCCTCCTGTGCCGAGTTGCGGGCGATGTGGCCCCGTGCTGCCGCGTGGGCGGCAACTGAGCCTGTTCAAGGCACCTCCGTCATTGCGAGCCGGCTTCGGCGCGGCAGTCCGGGAGGTCTGAAACTGCACTTGGCCTCTTGGACTGTCGTAGCGCGGGTGCGGCCCACGACGACAAGGCCTGCATGTTCGCTCGAAGCGCTTCGCGGCTGGCCTAAGTCGGCGTACATGCCACTCCATTGTGGGAGGCGGCGGGAAGCAATCCGCCTACCGCCGCCCGTTCAGGCCGAGTTCTGGAAAGGCCGCGTTTGGTCAGGCCGCGTTCGGCACGCTGCCGCTGGCCTCAAACAGGAACCAGGCGCGCCGCTCGGCCTCGTCGATGAAGTTTTCCAGCAAGCTCGCGGTTGCCACGTCCTTCTGCTCGTCGATCATCTCGTGCGCGTCGCGCATCCGCTTCGCCAGGCCGCCATTGTCCGCGCGTAGCTCCGCCAGCATCGCCTGCGGCGTGACGTAGGCGTCATCGTTGTCCCTGATGCGCTGGGTACGCGACACCTCGCCGATGGAGTGCAGCGTCAGTTGGCCTAGCTTGCGCGTCCGCTCGGCCAGCACGTCGGTCATGGCGAAAATCTGCTCGGACTGCTCGTCGAGCATAAGGTGGTAGTCGCGGAAGTGCGGGCCGCTCATGTGCCAGTGGAAGTTCTTGGTCTTCATATACAGCGCGAAGGTGTCGGCCAGCAGCCCGTTCAGGGCGACGGCGATGTCGCGCGTGGCATTGGCGCCCAGGTCGGACGGCGTGGCGAGCGCGGGCGGCACACTGCCTGAACTTTGTTGCGTCATGATGTCTGGTTCCCTATTGCCGCCGGGCGTCAGCCGGCCTGCAAGGGCAACGCCAGCGCGCAACGATGTTTTGGAACCCGCTTCTTCACGGTTCCGTGAGAAAACGGCGTAACGCCGGCCTGGTGCTCGCCCTGTTGGAAGCGATTTCCGGCCAGCGCCCGCAACCTTGCATCCAACTTGGCTGCGGCAGCCGTGCGCCCCCTTGGCGGCGCCCCCTTGGCGGCGACGGCGTCCAGCCCGGATCAATCACGGCCGGCCTACGTCGTGCGGGGCCGTCAGGCGGCTCTCCGTCCGAGCACATTGGAACCCACGGCCATGACGGCCCCCAGCAGCATCAGGAACGCCATCGATATTGGTTCGTAGCCCGGGACCAGGCCGACGCCGACCGAGCCGAGCGCGCCGATCGCGAACACCAGCGTCCCGTAAAGCGCGGACGCGATGCCGGCGTCGCGCTGGTAGGGCCCGACTGCGCCGATCGCCGCGTCGGGCAGCAGGCAGCCCAGCGTCAGCATGACCGCGGCGACCAGGGCCGCCATCACCCACACGCCGCCGATCCCGGCGGCCGCGCACACCAGCATCAGCCCCGAAAGGCCGACAAGCGCATGGCCCGCACGGCGCAGCACACGCCAGCGGCCGTATAACTTGATGAGCCGGGAGTTGAAGGCGGTCCCCAGGGCATAGCCGGCGCCGTTGGCGATGAACGTGGCCCCGAATAGCGTCGGGCTGATGCTGAAATGGCGCATGAACACCGCCGGCGCCCCGCCGAGAAAGGCAAAAAGGCTGAAGGTTGCAAAGCTTCCGGTCAGGGCATGCGTGAAAAAGTACCGGTCGCCGCCCACCCGGCGGTAATCCGCCAGGATGGTCAACAGGCCGCCGTGGCCGCGGGCGGCCTTCGGCAGCGTCTCGCCGAACGACGTGAGGATCAGCGCGACGCAGGCCACGCCATACACCACGGCCACCCAGAAGATCGTCCGCCAGCCGGCAAACTCCACGATGATCCCCCCGAGCGTCGGCGCCAGCATCGGGATCACGGCAAGGATGAGCTGCTGGCGCGAGATGATGTCCGCGGCCTGCTGGCCGTTCCTGGCGATGTCGCGGACGATGGCGAGGGGGATGACGAGGTTTGCCGCGCCCCCGAATGCGGCCAGGGCGCGGAAGGCGATCAGCTCCGGCATGCTGGTCGAAAGCGCGCAGGCGGCAGAGGCCAGGGAGTACAGGAGACAGCCCAGCAGCATGGGCGTCCGGCGTCCGAAGTGATCGGAGAGCGGGCCGTAGATCAACTGTCCCACCGCGAGGCCACCGAACCAGGCGGCCAGCGTCAGGGGGGCCGCCGCCGCGCCGCCGTGCAGATCGACGCGCATGACGGCAAAGGCCGGCAGGTACATGTCGGTCGAGATCGGGCCGACCGCGGTCAACACGGCCAGCAGGCCCGGCCCGGCGCCCCGGCCCGCTGGCCCGGTTTGGGGTTGCCCGG
>CAXTFY010000391.1:0-5057 GCA_964243265.1 uncultured Acetobacteraceae bacterium
ACCAGATGCTCGCCGCCCAGGCACGCGCCGGGTAGCCGTAGGCGGCCTGCACGATCGCGGACGGCGATGGCAGCAGGTAGGGCGGGATGGTGAATAGCCGGCAGGCTGCTTCCCACGCCAGCAACAGGCTTGCGGCGAACAGCGCCGGCGTTGCGCGGTCGAGCAGGCTATGTAGGGAGCGGTTGGGCACGGGTCGGCTGGGCACGGATTAGTTGGCTGCGCACCTGGTTGGCGATGGCGTTGAAGCGGGGTTCCTCCAGCGAGGCCATCGAACGGGGCCGCGGCAGTTCGACCGCCAGCACGTCCTGCACGCGGCCGGGGCGGGCGGACAGGATCACGATGCGGTCGGCCAGCAGCACCGCCTCGGGGATCGCATGGGTGACGAACAAAACCGTCTTCGGCCGCTCCGCCCAGATGCGCAGCAGCTCGAAGCCCATCTCGTCGCGGGTCAGGGCGTCGAGGGCGGAGAACGGCTCGTCCATCAGCAGGATATCGGGGTCGTGCAGCAAGGCCCGGGCGATGCCGACGCGCTGCTGCATGCCGCCGGACAGCTCCTCCGGGCGCATGGCGGCGAAGGCGGCCAGGCCGACCAGGTCGAGCAGCGCGTGGGCGCGGGCGCGGTCGGCCTTGGTGACGCGGCCGTACTTGTGGCGCATCGGGAAGGTCACGTTGTCCAGCACGCTCAGCCATGGCAGCAGGGTCGGGCGCTGGAACACGATGCCGATCTCGTCGCATGGCCCGGTGACGGGGGCGCCGTTGATGCTGGCGATGCCTTGGCTCGGGCGGATCAGGCCGGCGATGATGCGCAGGATGGTGGACTTGCCGCAGCCGGACGGCCCCACGAGGGCCACGAACTCGTGGCGGGCGATGTCGAAGCTGATGCCCTGCAGCGCCGTGGTTTCGCGCCCGCTGGCGGTGGTGAAGACCTGGCCGATGTCGCGCAGGCTGATGGTTACGGCTGACACCGGCGATGCCATGCAGGTTGTGAGCCACGAGTTGGCGCGGCCGGATGGTACGGGCCTTGCAACCGCCGGGTCACGATGAGGAGCAAACGCCATGCGTCTTGGCCGCCTGCAGACCGCCCTTTGCGCCATGCTCGCGGCGGCACCAGCCGCCCGCGCGGCCGACAAGGTGACCTACATCCTGGACTGGCTGCCGTCGGGTGAGGAGACTTTTCCCTATATAGCCCTGCACGAGGGGCTGTTCGCGCGGGAGGGGTTGGAGGTGACCATCCAGGTCGGGCGCGGCTCGTCGGACGTGATCACCAAGCTGGCCGGTGGCAACGCGCAGTTCGGCAGCGGGGGCATCGGCTCGCTGATGGCGGCGGCGGCGCAGAACCACGATACCGGCGGCATCCCGGTCAAGGCGGTCCTGTCCGTGTTCAACACCCCGCCGGACGCCATCTTCGCCATCAAGGGCGGCCCGGTGACGTCGTTGCAGAGCCTCAAGGGCCTGCGCGTGGCGACTGCTACGTTCACGTCGTCCAATGTGCTGTGGCCGGTGGTGGCGCGGGCGGCCGGGCTGGACCCCGCCGGGGTTACCCTGGTCAAGAGCGATCCCACTGCGCTGGCGCCGCTGCTGGCGTCCGGCAGGGTCGATGCGCTGATCAACTGGGTGACCAGCAGCCCGGGGATCGAGGACGTGGTGAAGCAGGCGGGCAAGCAGATGGTGACCTTCCCTTGGACCGACGCCGGGTTGAGCGGCTATGGGCTGAGCCTGTTCGCGTCCGACAAGGTGATCCGCGAGCAGCCGGATGTCGTCGCCCGATTTACCCGGGCGTATGCGGCGGCGGTGCAGATGTCGATCAAGGACTGCCGCCTGGGCGCGGCGGACCTGCACGCCGAGGTGCCCGGCGCAGAGGCAGACACCGCCGAGGAAGAGTGCAAGACCACCATCCCGCTGATCCGCAACGCGATCAGCGAGCGCGATGGGTTCGGCACGTTTGCGCCGGGCCTGCTGCGCGCGACCTGGGATTGGGCGGCAAAGTCGCAGGAGTTCAAGCCGGACCAGATTGACCCGGACGCGATCGTCAACCGCTCGTTCATGCCGCACACCTGATGGCATCCGAACACGAGCGGTTCATGGCAATCGCGATCGAGGAGGCGCTTGCGGGCCGCGCGAAGGGCGAGCAGCCGTTCGGGGCCGTCGTGGCGCGGGATGGCAAGGTGGTCTGCCGCACCCATAGCCTCAAGGTGTCGCGCTGTGATGCGACGGCGCACTCGGAGACCATGGCGGTCGGGCTGGCGACGCAGACCCTGCGGACGCGCACGCTGACCGGGTGCACGTTCTATTGCACATGCGAGCCGTGCCCGATGTGCTTGGGCGCGATCTTCAACGGTGGGATCGACACCTTGGTGATGGGCGCGCGCAACAGCGACGTGCAGGGCTTGGCGAAGCTTGCGTTCAACTTTGGCAGCTACTCGGTGGAGAGCTTTGTTGCCATGGTGGGGTGGAAGCTGACCGTGGTGGAGGGCGTGCTCGGTGAGCAGTGCATCGACCTGTACCGCACTGCTGACGTTGAGCTGACCCGCTGACCACCGTTCTGCGTCCCGCAACCGCGGCCGAGGCGGGCAGCGGCCCGTTCGCCGCCGGATGCACGGTGTTGCAGCCGGGCTGGGGTGGGGATGGACCCGCCAGCCTGACCGACATCTCGGGGTTGGCGGAGGCGCGGGGCATCGGCTTCGACGGGCGTCGGCTGCGGATCGGCGCGTTGGAGACGATCGAGCGGATTCGGACCGATGCTGACGTGGCGTGCCATGCCCCGCTGCTGCAGCAGGCTTGCGGCGTGATCGGCGCGCTTGGGGTGCGGCTGCTTGGCACGCTCGGCGGCAACATCGGCTGGCGTCAGGGTGACGCGCTGCCGGCTTTGCTGGCGTTGGGCGCCATGGTCGAAACCGTCGATGGCGAGCGGCCGTTGGAGGAGGTGCTGGGTCTTGGCGTCATGCCGCTGATCCTGGCGGTCGTGTTGCCGCCGCAGCCACGCATTGCCGTGTTCGAGAAGACCGGGCATCGCGCGGCATTCAGCCCCTCCGTTGCGACCGTTGCCGGATGCGTGGACCGCGGGACCGCCGCCGTGCGTCTCGCGTCCGGTGCCGCGGGGCGCACGCCGCGGCGGCTGCATCACGCGGAGCAGATCGTGAGTGAGGCATTGCAGGGCGGAAGGCTGCTGGAGCCTGCCACGCTGGCGGCTGCAATGGATGGCGGCGTGGCGGGCCGGGTGCTGGCAGGATTGCTGCTGGAGGCGCTCGCTGCATGACCGGCCTGGATTTTGATGCGCTGCGGCTGGGCTTTGCGGTGCGGCCGGACGCGGCGGCGAAGCTGCGGGCCGCGCCCTATCCGAGTGACCGCGTGGCGCCGGGGCTGCTGCACGCCAAGGTGCTGCGCAGCACGGTCCCACATGCGGCGTTGCTTGGCGTCGATACAAGGCTTGCCGCGTCGATGCCGGGCGTGGCGGCGGTGGTGACGGCTGCCGATGTGCCGGGATGCAACCGGTTTGGCCGCCGCCGCGCCGACCAGCCGGTGCTCTGCGATGACCGCCTGCGCTATGTCGGCGACGCCATCGCCGCCGTTGCCGCCGAGACGCCGGAACAGGCGGCGCGGGCCTTGGCCGCAATCCGGGTGTCGCTCGAAGCATTGCCTGCGGTGACCGATCCTGAAACCGCCTGCGACCCGGCCGTGCCGCTGCTGCATCCGGACGGCAACCTGCTGGAAGAGGCGGACTACGCGACCGGGGACATAGAGGCTGCGTTCCGCAACGCCGCATACCGGATCGACGATGTCTATGAGACCGGGCGGCAGATGCACGCCTTCATGGAGACCGAGGGCGGCATCGTCGAGCCGGACGGCCACGGCGGCCTGCTGATCCACGCCGGCACCCACGATGCGTTCGGCGACGTTGCCGAACTGGCCGGCATCCTCGGCCTTGAGCCGGCGCACATCCGGGTGGTGGCCGGCGTGACCGGGGGGTCGTTCGGCGGCAAGGACGGCCTGACGATCCAGCCCATCGCCTGCGTGCTGGCGCTGCGTACCGGGCGCGCCGTCCGGCTGCACTATGACCGGGCCGAGAGCACCGCTGTCGGGGTCAAGCGCCACGCCGCGCGCATGCGGGTCAGCACGGCCTGCGACGCGGCCGGGCATTTGCTGGGCTATCAGATGGACTTGCTGCTCGACGCTGGCGCGTATGCCACCCATAGCGGCGAGGTGCTGAGCGCGGCGCTGGAGAACGCTGTCGGGCCGTATGGGTTCGACGCCGTGCGACTGTCCGGGCGTGCGGTCTATACCAACAACGGCGTAGCGGGCGCGTTCCGCGGGTTTGGCGCGACGCAGGTGCAGTTTGCGCTCGAACGGCAGATCGACCGGCTGGCCGCGCTGGTTGGGCTTGACCCGGCGGAGATGCGCGCCCGCAACCTGCGCCCGGGGGGCGCTCCGGGTCCGTTCGGCCAGGTCATCACGCAGCCATGCCATCCCAGCCACGCGTTGCAGGCGGCGCGCGAGCACGTCGATTGGCGCCGCCGTGAACCGCCGGGTGCCGGCCGGTATCGCCGCGGCACCGGGTTGGCGTTGGTCAGCAAGGGCGAGGGCTTCGGCAAGGGCGCGCCCAACGGCGGCACACTTGGCATCCGGCTCGCCGCCGATGGGATCATCGAGGTGGAGTCGGGCGGCGCCGAGCTGGGCCAAGGCGCAGAGGCGGTTGCGGTGGCCTGCGCGGTGCAAGCCCTCGGCTGCGAGCCCGGCGACGTGCGCGCGGTGGCAGGCGATACGGCGCGCACAGCCGATACCGGCCCGGTCGCAGCCGCGCGCCACACGGGCATGGTGTATCGCGGCATGCGGTTGGCGGCGCCGGCATGGACCCGTCTGGTGCTGGACCAGGCCGCAGCCCGGCTGTCGCTGCCGGCTGCGTCCCTGAGGCTTGGACCCGGCGGCATTTGGGCGGGCGGCAACGCGGCGGCACTGCCCTACGCCGAGCTTGCGGCGAGGCATGCCCCGGCGGTGCAGGTTGACATCCCCAGCACGGACACGCCGAGCGCAAGGGGTCACGGTGATTTCAGCAGTTGCGC
>CAXTFY010000392.1:0-5031 GCA_964243265.1 uncultured Acetobacteraceae bacterium
TAGTCGGCTGGTACGACAACGAGTGGGGGTTCAGCAACCGCATGGCCGATACCGCGGCCCTGTTCGGGTCGCTGTAGGTGGCGGCTCTTACCCTTGATGGCGTGCCGGTCGCGGGGAAGCGCGTGCTGCTGCGCGCCGACCTGAACGTGCCGGTGCGGGATGGGCGCATCACCGATCTGACGCGCATCCACCGGCTGTCGCCGACGATCCGGGAGCTGTCGGATGGGGGGGCGCGGGTGGTGGTTTGCAGCCACTTCGACCGGCCTGGGGGCAAGCATGTGCCGAGCATGACGCTGGCGCCGATGGCGGCGGCGCTGCAGGAGGAGCTGGGGCGGCCGGTTGCCTTTGCCAGCGATACAGTGGGGCCGGTGGCTCGGGCGGCGGTTGCGGCGCTGGGGAATGGCGACGTGCTGGTGCTGGAGAATACCCGGTTCCACCCGGGGGAGGAGGCGAATGAGGCGGAGTTCTCCCGCGATCTTGCCGGGCTGGCGGATTTGTATGTGAACGATGCGTTCTCCGCGGCGCATCGGGCCCATGCCAGCACGCACGGGGTGGCGCAGCACCTGCCTTCGCATGCTGGGCGGATGATGCAGGCGGAACTGGCGGCGCTGGATGCGGCGTTGGGGAATCCGGCGCGGCCGGTGATGGCGGTGGTGGGGGGGAGCAAGGTGTCCACCAAGCTGGCGCTGTTGGGGAATTTGAGCCGTAAGGTGGATGTGCTGGTGATCGGGGGGGCGATGGCCAATACCTTCCTGGCGGCGCAGGGCGTCGGGGTGGGGCGCAGCCTGCAAGAGGCGGAGATGCACGACATCGCGCGGGAGATCATGGAGGAGGCGCACCGGGCCGGGTGCCGGGTCCTGCTGCCGCGGGATGCGGTGGTGGCGCGGGAGTTCCGGGTTAATCCGCCGACGGAGACGGTGGGGGTGAACGCCATCCCGGCTGATGCGATGATGCTGGATGTGGGGCCGAATACCGTGCAGGGGCTGCGCGACATGCTGCCCGATATGCGGACGGTGGTTTGGAACGGGCCGCTGGGGGCGTTCGAGACCGAGCCGTTCGATGCCGGAACCAATGCGCTGGCGCTGGCTGTGGCGGAGATGACGGGGCAGGGGGCGCTGGTGAGCGTGGCCGGCGGAGGGGATACGGTGTCGGCGCTGCGGCATGCGGGGGTGCTGGACAAGCTGACCTACGTCAGCACGGCCGGGGGGGCGTTCCTGGAGTGGCTGGAGGGCAAGACGCTGCCGGGGGTGGCTGCGCTGGAGCCTCGGGGGTAGGCGGCCGCTGGCTTTTGGGTGGCGCGTGTTTGGGCGGGCTTGCGCGGCCTGGCGTGTTGGCGCCAGGGCACGGAGGCGGGGCGTGATGGGCTGCTTGGTCATCACTGAGTCAGGCCGGAGAGTGCCTCGGCTTGGAGCGGCGGAGGCCATCGGCCTTGGACGCGGGTGGGGTGGGGCGGGATCGTGGCTAGGGTGCTGGCCGGGGCTGCTGGCGGATCGCTGCCGGCGGGGATGGGGCTGGACCGTGGGCGGGGATGGGCGGTGGGCTTGGCTGGCTGCGGGGTGGGCTGTGGGGCAGCGGGCCTGAGGGCTTGCGGTTTGATGCGGGGCTGGTGGGCGGCGGGCTGGAGGGTGCCGGTTGGAGCGGCGGCGGCGGCGCAGAGATCGGCGATGTCCTGCGGGGTGCGGCGCTTCCAGGGGTGGGCGCCGCCTGGAGGGGCGGATAGGCCGAGGTCGCGGCAGATCTCGCTGATGATGTCGGCGGGCGGGCGGGTGGTGAGGTCGTCGTCCAGGTCGGGGGCGTCTAGGCGGTCGCGCAGCTCGGCTTGGAGGGTCTCGGGGGCGTCGGGGCCGTTGCTGGCGGCGGGGGTGGTGCGCTGGATGGCGTCCTCGACCTCGCGGATGATGCGGCGGCGGGCGGCGGCGCGGTGTTGGGACGGGTCCCGGGCGGGCTGGATGGGGGCGGATAGGCTGCGCGCTAGGAGGATGCTGCGGCGGACGGCATGGGCAATGCGGTCGAAGGCTAGGGTGAGGGTGATTAGGGCTTCGGGCGCCGGGGCGGGGTGGGCGTGCGTGCAGTGCTGGGGGTTGGTGGGCTGCTGGGTAGGGGAGGCCACGGCTTGCTTGGCCCCAGACGTGGCCTGACCGTGCAGGACGCGGGCAAAGTCGGCTCCCATGGTGATCAGATCGTGCAGGATCTGCTGGTAGCCTTGCGTGTCTGCGCCGTGCAGGCCGGGGTCGTTGTCAGCTTCGGCAAGGATCGCTTGTGCAGCCATGAACAGAACAAGAACATTGTTGAGGCGTCACGTCAAGGCTGGCGTGGGCGGGTTCGTGCTGGGGTAGGGTTGGCTGAGCCGGCCAGCCTGATCCCTGACGGGGTGGTATCGGCACGCCCAAGCCGGCTTGCATTCTCATCAGCACTCCACCATCTTACCTTTGTCTTACCCGGAGGTGGACATGTCTGCGGCCAGCGCAACGACCACTCTATCCACCAAGGGCCAGGTGATCCTGCCCAAGGCGATCCGCGACCAACTGCATTGGGATGCTGGGACCCGGCTGACCGTGGAGCCTACACCTGACGGCGTGCTCCTGAAGTTGCTGACGACCGCCTTCGCGCCAACCCGGCCGGAGGACGTGTTCGGCTGCCTTGAGCATAAGGGCCAGGCAAAGTCGGTCGAGGAGATGGAGGCGGGGATCGCGATGGAAGCCAAGCGGCGGCATGCTCGGGGTCGATACTAACGTCATCGTCCGCTACCTGACGGGCGATGACCCGCACCAGGCGGCGAAGGCCCGTGCTGTCATCGGCCAGCAATCGGTCTTCGTGCCAAGGACCGTCCTGCTGGAAGTGGAGTGGGTATTGCGTGGCGTTTACGATATGCCGCCAAAGGGGATTATCCCGGCGCTGCGTGCGTTTGCCGGGCTTCCGGGTGTCATGGTTGAGGATGCCGGGCTGGTCGCCAAGGCGATGGATTGGGCCGAGGCGGGTATGGACTTTGCCGATGCGCTGCATCTGGTGGCTGCGGGGGAGTGCGAGGGGTTCCTGACGTTTGATAAGCGGTTTGCGCGGTCCGGAAAGCGCCTGAGTGGGGTCCTGATCACGACACCATGATCGCACCTGCAACCGTCTTACGTAAGAGTCACTTGCAAACCGGAGTTTGCATCGGGGAGAGAGTAAAAACCAGATGCAACTTCCCCGATGTCTATGTCCTGGGTAGCATGGCCTTTCCCAGAAGCGTTCATATAGGATATATTGATCTTGTTACCCCTACTCGTGGCTTCGTTGTAGCTTATTAAAGCTGGCAACGCTGCTACAAGCCACCCACGCAAAATGCCGCCTTTTGGTATTGGCAGTGTAGCCTTATTCTTTAACAAATTGGCGGCTGTTATCCGAATGGCGCCTTTTGCAGAGTGAAGTTCGAGCAGTCTTGGTTGCAGTAGATACCCATCAAACGACACGTCATCTACAATGAGCTGCAGCCCCCAATTTTCCAACGCAGACGCAGAACCTGTGTTCTTCAAAGACACATTTAAGGCGATAGACACGTAGTCTTTTTCGTTCTGCCGCGTTGAGCCAATCACTATCGTCGCTGTGGAGCACTCTATGTTAGGGACGCCATCATCTTTGATCTTCTTGTTTTCAGATCGAAGGCTGACCAATTCATCCGTGAGGCTCACTACTTCTTTGTGCTTGTTCAATCACATCAGATAAGTTGCCAGAAGCATCATGCTCAGTGCCATTGCGGCCCAAATAGTCTTGTTTGCCGAACTGTCGGCGAACACTGCTAAAGCAGCAAATGGTACTGTGCACGCTCCGATCATGAGTACTAGCCAATTGCGCCCGAACGCGACAGCAAATTCGCCAACTCTTGAATTTCGAAGCGAACTTATTTTTGACTCGACTCCATAGGTTCCAGGAATGGTAAGACCAAAGAAAAACCATGTTGCATACAGTTAGCGCAGAGACTCGAATGCCGAGCTGCTTATACATCAACAGTTGAGATGCATACAAAGTACATAGTGTGCTGGATGGAATATCCCAGGTAGCGGTGGGTACTATGTAGTACCCCCCTTGCGGCTTCTCTCACGTCAGCCCTTTCCCAGGGAAGAGGGAGCCGGTGTGTGTTCCTCGCGTCGTACAAAATTACCCTCACTGGTCAGGCTTCAGGCGGCTGACATCACATACGTCTAATCGCCGCCCCTCCCAGCTCTGCCCGTGGCCGCCTGATGCGGTTGCGATAAGCAGGCGCAGCGCACGCCGGCATCGTCGCGCTTGGCTTCCCCGGCCCACTGCTTGCATAATCTCCACTGTGCCTCCAATCCAAACCGCCCTCCCCACCGATACCCTTCCCGTCCGCCCCACCCAGGCACGGTCCCCCGAGCACGCCTCCCGTCGCCCCCTCCCTACTGCCTGGCTAGGCCCGGCCTCCATTGCCGCCATGCTCCTGGCCTGGACCGCCCTCTCCACCTCCGGCGCAGTCCCACGAGACCTGCTCCCCGCCCCCTCCGATGTATGGACCGCCGCCCGCGACATCCTGCGCGACGGCTACCGCGGCACCACGCTGCAGGGCAACGCGCTCGCCACGCTGGGCCGCATGGCCGGAGGGTTTGGTCTCGCCGCACTGGTGGGCGTGCCCCTCGGCCTGTGGATGGGGCGCGCGCCGCGCGTCAACGCCGCCCTCGGCTGGGCGGTGCAGTTCATGCGGCCGCTGCCGCCGCTGTCTTACATGATCTTGCTGATCCTGTGGCTCGGCACCGGGGACGGGTCGAAGACGGCGCTGCTGTTCCTCACGGCGTTCCCGATCATCGTCGCCGCCAGCGCCGCCGGGGCGGGGACGGTGGCGGTGCAGCGCATCCAGGCGGCGCAGGCGCTCGGGGCCAGCCGGCGGCAGGTGCTGCGGCATGTCGTGCTGCCGTCGGCGGCGCCGATGGTGCTGACGGGGCTGCAGATCGCGCTGGCGGCGGCGTTCAGCACCGTCGTGTCGGCGGAGCTGATGGCGGCGACCAACGGGCTCGGCTGGATGGTGATCTCCGCCAGCAC
>CAXTFY010000393.1:0-5003 GCA_964243265.1 uncultured Acetobacteraceae bacterium
CAATCGCTACAGACTAAGCCCGGATGACCCAGGGCCGGGCTCACAGCCGGGCCGCCTGCAATCTCAGGGCGTTGGCGATGACCGACACGGAGCTGAGCGACATGGCAAGCGCCGCCACCACCGGGCTGAGCAGCAGGCCGAACGCCGGGTACAGCACACCCGCGGCAACCGGAATGCCGATGGCGTTGTAGGCAAAGGCGAACACCAGGTTCTGCCGGATGTTCCGCATGGCCATGCGGCTGAGCACCCGGGCGCGGGCGATGCCGGCCAGGTCGCCACGCACCAGCGTCACCCCGGCGCTCTGCATCGCGACCTCGGTGCCGGTGCCCATCGCGATGCCCACGTCGGCCTCGGCCAGGGCGGGCGCATCGTTCACGCCGTCACCGGCCATGGCAACGACCCGTCCCTGGGCGCGCAATGCCTTCACGACATGGTTCTTGTCCGCCGGCAGCACGTCAGCCTCCACGTCCTCGATGCCGAGCTGGCGGGCGACCGCCTCGGCCGTGGTCCGGTTGTCGCCGGTCAGCATGACGACGTGGATGCCGTCCGCCCGCAGGCTGTCCAGCGCCGCCCGGGTGGTCGGCTTGATCGGGTCGGCGATGGCGATGACCCCGCCCGCCTTGCCGTCCACGCCGACGAACAGCGCCGTCGCGCCAGAGGCCCGCAGTCCAGCGGCCGTCCCGGCGAGGTCACCCAAGGCGATGCCCCGGTCCGCCATCAACCCGGCGTTGCCGAGCGACACCACCCGCCTCTCGACGATGCCGGTCACGCCCTTCCCGGTCACCGAGGCGAAGCCGGACGGCTCCCGCGTGACGATGCCCTTCGCCTTGGCGGCGACGGCGATGGCAGCGGCCAGCGGGTGCTCGCTCGGCCGCTCCAGGCTGGCGGCCAGCCGCAGCACGTCGTCCTCGGTCAGCCCGGCCGCCGGGACGACGGCGGTGACGCGCGGCTTGCCCTCGGTCAGCGTGCCGGTCTTGTCCACCACCAGGGTGTCCACCTTTTCCATCCGCTCCAGGCTCTCGGCCGACTTGATGAGCACGCCCGCCCCGGCGCCCTTGCCGACCGCGACCATGATCGACATCGGCGTCGCCAGCCCCAGCGCGCACGGGCAGGCGATGATGACGACCGACACCGCCGCGATCAGCGCATAGGCCAGCGCCGGTGGCGGCCCCCAGGCCGCCCAGCCGATGAACGCCGCAACGGCGACGGCGAGCACCACGGGCACGAACCAGCCCGCAACGGTGTCGGCCAGCTTCTGGATCGGCGCCCGGCTGCGCTGGGCCTCGCCCACCATGGCCACGATGCGCGCCAGCATCCCGCCGCTGCCAACGGCGCCGGCCCGCATGACGAGCGAGCCAGTGCCGTTGACGGTGCCGCCGATCAGCGTGTCGCCCGGCCCCTTGGGCGACGGCATGGCCTCGCCCGTGACCATGCTCTCGTCCACAGCACTTCGCCCGTCCAGCACAGTGCCGTCCACGGGCACCCCGTCGCCCGGCCGGACGCGCAGGCGGTCGCCGACCTGCACCTCGCCGAGCGGCACCGCCTCGTCCTCGCCGCCGTCCCGCAGGCGCCGGGCCGTCTTGGGCGCGAGGTTGAGCAGCGCCCGGATGGCGCCGCCGGTCCGGTCGCGTGCGCGCAGCTCCAGCACCTGGCCGAGCAGGACCAGCACGGTGATGACGGCCGCC
This sequence comes from uncultured Acetobacteraceae bacterium, assembly GCA_964243265.1. GTDB lineage: Bacteria > Pseudomonadota > Alphaproteobacteria > Acetobacterales > Acetobacteraceae > DASWOJ01. The sequence continues at coordinate 1,686 of CAXTFY010000393.1, forward strand.
GCCTCGTAATAGACCGGCACCGTGCCGCCCATCGCGTGGAACCCCGGCGGGAACAGCCCAGGCGCGAAGGTCGCGGCCAGGCTGTACAAGTAGGCCGCACCCGTCCCGAGCGCGATGAGCGTGAACATGTTCAAGTGGCCCGAGCGCACCGACGCCCAGCCGCGCTGGAAGAACGGCCAGCCCGCCCACAGCACGACGGGCGTCGCCAGGGCGAACTGGACCCAGGTGGACACGGCAGCGGACACCAGGCGGTGCAGGCCAAGGCCGGGGATGTGGCTGCCCATCTCAAGGATGAACACCGGCAGCGCCAGCGCCAGGCCGACCCAGAACCGCCGGCTCATGTCGGCCAGCTCCGTGTTCGGCTGCGCCTCAGCCGACACCTGCACGGGTTCGAGCGCCATGCCGCAGATCGGGCAACTGCCGGGGCCGGCCTGGCGGATCTGCGGGTGCATCGGGCAGGTATAGCGGGCGCCGGGCTTGGCAGGTGCCGCCGCGGCGTTGGGGTTGAGGTCGCCGTCCGGGTCGGCCGCGAACTTGCCCCGGCACCCGGCGGAGCAGAAGTGGAAGGTTTGCCCGCCGTGGTCGAAGCGGTGCCTGGACGTGGCAGGGTCCACCGTCATGCCGCACACCGGGTCAGTAGCCTGGCCGGATGCCGGCACCGCTGCATCCGCGGCCTGGCCACGCGTGCCGAACTCGCCGTTACGGACAGGCTGCAGCATGCTTCAGAGCGGGTGCTGGGCCGCTATGGGCGGCAGGAGGAACCGGCGCATCCCGCTTGCGAAGCCCTCGTCCTCGTTGCTTGCGGTGACGGCGCTCGCCTGGGCCTTCACCTCGTCGCTGGCGTTTCCCATCGCAATCGAGAAGCCGCTGTTGCGGAACATGAGGACATCGTTGGGCATGTCGCCGATCGTGGCGATCTGCGACAGCTCAATGCCCATCATCGTCGCAAGCGTGGTTGCGACGACCCCCTTGTTGGCGCACGGACTCGTCACGTCGACATAGAACATCTGCGACCGTGCGGCGCTGGCCCTCCCGCCGAACGCCTGCTGCAGCGCCGTCTCGCAGGCCGCCACCTGCGCGAAGTCATCGGAGACACCGGTGATCTTGACCGCGCGGGACAGGTGGTGGTCCGTGAAGCACGGCACGACCGTGGGGTCGAACCTGACGTTCGACCTCTCATGCGCCAGGCGCGGCACCTCCCTGTTGCGGACCAGCCATTCCTCCTGCGTGTAAACCCAGGCATCCAACCCGTGGTCCAGGATAAGCTGCACGACCTGCTTGGCGACCGCAGGCTCCAGCGTGTAGCTGCTGATCACCGAAAGGTCCGGATTGAAGAACACGCCGCCGTCGAACCCGGCGATCGCGGCCTCAAGGCCAAGCGGATGGATGAACATGGCCATCCCACGCGGTGGCCGCCCGCTGGTGATGGTGAACTTGATCCCGGCATCGCGCAGCTCGCCGACGGCGGCCAGGGTCGCCGCGGTCAGCAGCTTTCCCTGCGTGAGCAGCGTGCCATCCACGTCTGCCAGCACAAGGCGGATATCATGCTGCCCCAGCACCGCGGCGCCGCCTGGCGGCAGCAAGGCCGCAGGGGGGATGGTCCGCACCTGGCTTCCGCTCATCGCCGCTCCTGTTCCATCATCCCGGGGCTGCGGGCTGCATCCGTCCGGCCTGCAAGCCCGCGCGCCAGCCTTGTGGTTCCGGCCGTCAGGACGCCCTCTGGTAGTCCTGACGGCGTTCCATCGACTGGTGGTACTCGCCGCGCAGCGCCGCGTGGTTGCACTGGGCGCGCAGGAGCACGGCCTGTTGCGCCGCGGCGACGTTGGCGCCCCTCCCGCCCCAGATCTCCAGGGCCGGCTGCTGGATGGCCCGGGCGAACGAAAACACCAGCGGCCACGGCGCACGTCCCTCCGGCCCGCGGGCCTGGACGTTCATGGCATTCAGCCGGGCGGACGCCAGTTCGCCGGACTGTCCCCCCGACAGGAACGCAACGCCGGCGACGGCGGCGGGAACGCTTCGCAGCAGGCAAGCCAGGGTGGCCCGGGCAACCTGGTCCACCGAGGCTTGCCCGGGGCACTCCAGGCCGGACAGCACCATGTTCGGCTTCAGGATCATCGCCTCCAAGGCGACACCCTGGCTGTGCAGTTCGCCGAACACCGCCTGCAGGACCTCCTGCGTCACCTCGCCGCACCGCTCCAGCGAGTGGTCGCCGTCCATCAGCACCTCCGGCTCGACGATGGGCACCAGCCCGGCCTCTTGGCACAGTGCGGCATAGCGGGCCAATGCCTGTGCGTTGGACCCGACGCAGGCCCGGCTGGGCAGGTTGGGGCCTATGGCGATCACCGCGCGCCACTTGGCGAAGCGGGCGCCCATGCGGACGTACTCCAGCAGCCGGTCGCGCAAGCCGTCGAGGCCCTCGGTGACCTTCTCCCCGGGGTGCAGCGCCAGGTCCTTCGCGCCCAGGTCCACCTTGATCCCCGGCATGATGCCGCCGTCGATCAGCCGGTCGGTGAACGGCGTGCCGTGCCGGTCCCGCTGGCGGATCGTCTCGTCATACAGGATCGCACCGCTGACGCAGCCGCCAAGGCCAGGGGTGGTGATGAGCAGCTCCCGGTAGGCCTGCCGGGCCTCCTTGGTTCGCGGGATGCCGGCTGCCGCAAAGCGCTTGTCGCAGGTCGGGTTGCTCTCATCCATGGCAAGCAGGCCCTTGCCCCCTGCGACCAGGGCGTTCGCGGTGTCCTGCAGCGTTTGCCGGATCATGCGCCTTCACCCCAGCGCCAGTTCCTGATCTCCGGCAACTCCCGGCCGTGCCGGGCGATGCCGTGCTTGTGCCCGATCAGCTTGCCCCAAACGATCTGCGTCAGGTCATCCCGCGCATCTCGTCCCTGCCCACGCTGCCCGGAGGCAGGCGAGCCCGCTCGGCCCGGCTGCTCGAATGTTGCAATGGTTGTGCCCATGGTCGGATCCCTTCGCCACGTTGGCCGATCTGCTCGCCAGCCACGTTGGAGAGACGCCAGGTGTAGTGTCCGGCTTCGGGCACCGGCAGCGTCGGAAACTACTCATGCAGCCGGGTTATGGCGGTGCCGATGGTTGCCCCAATCCCGGACTATACCAACGGCCCCCCCCGCCCTAACCATTACGATATTGCACCAAACGAGCCGCCGTCATTGCGGGCCGGCTTCGGCGCGGCATGAACCACGCTTCAACCTGGCGGCCCCTGGAATGCCGCGTCGCAAGCGCTTCTCACAGTGACAGACAGGAGCGGGCAAACCCGTCAGGCCAGAGGGCCGCTGGCATCAGCCAGGATGCCACGACGTC
>CAXTFY010000394.1:0-5001 GCA_964243265.1 uncultured Acetobacteraceae bacterium
TCTCGTGGGCGAAGGCGTTGCGGCCGACGATGGCCTTGTTGGGCTGCACGTCGAACCCGGTGATGGTCGATAGCAGCTTTGATACCCGCAGGATGCCCGGGGTGACGATGCCGGTCTTGTAAGGCGCGGCGTCCGGCCGGGTGCGGATGGCCATTGCGACCTCCTCCAGCGCGGCGTTCCCCGCACGCTCGCCGATGCCGTTGATGGTGCACTCGACCTGCCGGGCGCCGGCGCGGAGGGCGGCCAGGGTGTTGGCGACGGCGAGGCCGAGGTCGTTGTGGTTGTGGGTGGACAGCACAATGGCGTCGGCGCCGGGCACCCGCTCCCGCAGCATGGTGAAGATGCGGGCCATGTCCTCGGGCACCGAGTAGCCGACGGTGTCCGGGATGTTGATGGTGGTGGCGCCGGCGCGGATGGCGGCCTCGACGCAGCGGCACAGGAAGTCTGGTTCGGTGCGGCTGCCGTCCTCGGCGGACCATTCCACGTCGTCGGCGTGCTGGCGAGCCAGGGCGACGCTGTCGGCCGTGAGCTGCAGGACGGCGTCGGGCTCCATACGCAGCTTATACTTCATGTGCAGCGGGCTGGTGCTGAGGAAGACGTGGATGCGCTTCCTTTCGGCGGGGCGGACGGCCTCGGCGGCGCGCAGGATGTCGGCCTGCCCGGTGCGGGCCAGGCCACAGATGACGGGACCCTTGATGTGGCGGGCGATGCTCTGCACGCTCTCGAAGTCGCCGGGGCTGGCGATGGGGAAGCCGGCTTCCATGACATCGACGCCCAATTCGGCAAGTGCCTCGGCCATGCGGAGCTTCTCGGTCAGGTTCATCGAGAAGCCCGGCGACTGCTCGCCATCGCGCAGCGTCGTGTCGAACATGATGATTCGGTCGTCCGGCAGTTGGCCGAAGCTGGGGTGGTTGATGGTCATGGCGGGGTCCTTGGATCGTGATGCTCGGGTCGGCTTCTAGGGGATGTGCCCCCGAAGCGACGCCGGCCTAGCGATCAGCCGCGCGTGATGCTTCGGGGGCGGATAAGTCGAAGCAGGAGCGTCAGGCCGAGCAGGCGCAGAGCAGCCTTCACGACAGTGCGGAACATGGCGGCGAAGATCTGCATGGTCAGGGAGGACAGCACGGGCGGACGCTACTGCACCTGGTTGAGGAGATGCAAGTGGGGTTGGAACGCTTGATCCCGTCCGATTGATGCTCGGCATCTCGCAAGTGTCATCGCGAGGTCTCGGAAGCGTCATTGCGAGCCGGCTTCGGCGTGGCAATCCAGGGCTGCCAGCACCGAAGCCCGGCCTTTGCAGCTTCTGGATTGCCACGCCGCAAGGGCGGCTCGCAATGACGGGCGCCGGGTGGCGACTCGCAACGACGGGGGTTGGGTGCGGGCGCCGGGCACGGGCGCCGGGTGATCCCGCCTCAACCCGGCCGCTTCGCAGCCAGTGCGCGCAACGCCGCCCAGCGGTCGCGCCAGCCGCCATGCAGCAGCGCCGTCATGGCGGCAAACTGGGCGGCGTCCTCCGGCGTGGCGGCGTTCAGGTGCGGACGGAAGCGGCCCCGGCGGGTGCTGACCGCCTTGGGTACCGTCATCTCCAGCAGCCCCTCCACCCCTCGCGTGCTGCCGAAGCCGCTGCGTCCGCGTCCGCCGAACGGCAGGCGCGGGTCGGCGGTGGGCACGATCAGGTCGTTGATGCAGACCGACCCGGCCCGCACCTGCGCCGCCAGGTCCCGCGCCGCGGCGGGCGGGCCGAAGATGCTGGCGCCGAGGGCATACGGGCACTCCGCGGCGGCGGCCAAGGCCGCTGCAGCATCCGCAACGGGCGCCAGCGCCAGCCAGGGTGCGAACACGTCGTGCCGCAGCAGCGCCATGCCGGGCTTGGCCGCCGCAACGACCACGGGCCGCCCGGTCCCGGCCGCCGCGATGCGCGCCCCGTCCGCCACCGCCTGGTCCAGCAGGCCGCGCAGCCGGGCGGCCACGGCGTCCGGCACCACGGCGTCGGGGATCGCGGGCAGCAAGGCCAGCAGCTTGGCCTCCAGCGCCGCCGCCAGCGCCGCGGGCACGAAAACCCGGCGCGGCGCGATGCACGTCGCACCGCCGTTCAGCCGCAGCCCATAGGCCAGGCACGCCGCAACCAGGTCCAGGTCCGCCCCCGGCAGCACGAACACGGCGTCCGACCCCGACAGCTCCATCGTCGCCGGCGTCAGCGTGCCGGCTGCCGCCGCCAGCACCCGTGCGCCGGTCTCGGCCGATCCCGTCAGCACGATGCGGTCGAACCCGGCACGGCTGGCGGTCTCCCCGGCGGCGGGGTCCAGCACCTGCAGCACGCCGTCCGGCAGGCCCGCCCGGCGCAGCAGTCCCGCCAGCGCCAGCATCGGCGCGGCGCAGCCCGGCGCCGGCTTCACGCACACCGCGTTGCCGGCGGCCAGGGCCTGCAGCGCCTGCGCGCCCGGCAGGAACAGCGGGTAGTTGCCCGGCCCGAGGATCAGCACGGCGCCGCACGGCTCCCGCCGCAACTCCGCCTGCACGCCCAGCAGCCATAATGGCCGCCCACCGCGCAGCCGCCGCGGCGCCAGCAGGGCCGGGGCGCGGCGCACCAGGAAGCGGGCCGCCTCGGCCAGCGGCAGCACCTCCGCCACCAGGGTGTCGGCCGCGCGACGCGAGACCGTGGCGGCGAGCGACGCCGCCTCGACCGCAATCAGCCGCCGCGCCCGCGCGATGACGGCCAGGCGGGCGGACAACCCGGCCGCTGCCCAGGCGTTTCCGGCCGCTCGCGCCTGGACTAGCGCCGCAACAACCCCGGCGTCACGAGGCTCGGCTTCGCAGGGCAGGGTGACAAGATCGTTCATGGTCCCACTTCTAGCCCGTACCTATCCGACCATCGAGAGAGGGGCTACGTTCCACCGCATGCTGTTTCGCACAATCGCCTTCCCACTGTGCTTGGCCCCAAGCCTGCCGCCGTCCTTCGTCCCCTCAGCCGATGCCGTGGTGTCCCGGTGACCCGCCGCGTCGCAATCATTGGCGCCGGTCCCGGCGGGCTGGCGTCGGCGATGCTGCTGGCTAAGGCAGGCGTTGACGTGACGCTGTACGAAAGCCGCGACTGCGTGGGCGGCCGGTCCAGCACCATCAGCGGCGCCACGGATGTCGGCACCTTCCGCTTCGACATGGGTCCGACCTTCTTCCTGTACCCCCGCGTGCTCAGCGACATCTTCGCCGCCTGCGGCCGCCGGCTGGAGGACGAGGTGGAGCTGATCCGCCTCGACCCGCAGTACCACCTGGTGTTCGAAGGCGGCGGCGACATCCAGGCCACCGGCGACATGGCCCGCATGGCGGCGGAGGTGGCGCGCTTCTCCCCTGCCGACGCAGCCGCCCTGCCGCGCTTCATGGCTGACAACCGCAAGAAGCTCGCCGCCTTCCGCCCGGTGCTGGAGAACGCCTTCAACTCCATGCGCGACCTGATGCGGCCCGAGGTGGTGCGCGGCCTGTCCCGCCTGCGCCCGCACCGCAGCGTCGATAGCGACCTCGGCACCTACTTCCGCGACGAGCGGGTGCGCCTGGCGTTCAGCTTCCAGTCCAAGTACCTCGGCATGTCGCCGTTCCGCTGCCCGAGCCTGTTCACCATCCTGTCGTTCATGGAGTACGAGTACGGCGTCTATCACCCGCGCGGCGGCACCGGCGCCGTGATGGCCGCCATGAGCCGCGTGGCCCGCAGCCTGGGGGCCACGCTGAAGCTCGGCACGCCGATCGAGGACATGCTGTTCGAGGGCCGCCGCGTCGTTGGCGTCCGCACCAAGGACGGCGAGGCGCGTTATGACGCGGTGGTCATCAACAGCGACTTCGCGCAAACCATGACCAAGCTGGTGCCCGACGCCATCCGCCGCCGTTGGTCGGACCGCAAGATCGCGTCCAAGAAGTTCTCGTGCAGCACTTTCATGATGTATCTCGGCATCGAGGGCGACATCCCGGACCTGTCGCACCACACGATCTACTTGGCTGAAGATTACCGCCGCAACATCGCCGACATCGAGGCCGGCCTGGCCCCGGCCGACCCCAGCTTCTACGTGCAGAACGCCTGCGTGACCGATCCCGCGCTGGCGCCGCCGGGGCACTCGACGCTGTATGTGCTGGTGCCGGTCGGGCACCGCATGGACGGCGGCGCGGCCTGGGGTCCGGCAGACGTGGCGCGCTACCGGGCCTTGGCGCTGCGGCGGCTGGAGCGCATCGGCATCCCCGACATCGAGAGCCGCATCCGCTTCGAGAAGGTGCTGACCCCGATGGACTGGGAGCACGACCTGCAGATCTACCGCGGCGCCACGTTCAACCTCGCGCACAACCTGGGCCAGATGCTGCACTTCCGCCCGCGCAACCGCTTCGAGGACCTGCAAAACGTTTACCTCGTCGGCGGCGGCACCCACCCCGGCAGCGGCCTGCCGGTGATCTTTGAGAGCGCCCGCATCACCTCGCGCCTGATGGCCGAGGACCTGAACCTAGACCCGCACTGGGAGGCGCCGTCCGCCATGGCGTCCGACCATTACGAACCCGCCATCGCCGAGGCCCTATGAACGCAATCACCCACCGCCCCGACCTGCCCATCGGCGTCATCGGCGCCGGCCTGGGCGGGCTGGCCGCCGCCTGCACCCTCGCCGCCCGCGGCCACAAGGTGATCCTGTTCGACAAGAACCCCTGGCTCGGCGGCAAGGCCGCGCTGCTGGAGCAGGACGGCTACCGTTTCGACATGGGGCCGACCATCCTGACCGTGCCCGGCGTGTTGGAGCGGGTGTTCCAGGAGGCCGGGCGCAACATGTCCGACTACCTGGACCTGCGCCGGCTCGACCCGCAGTGGCGCTGCTTCTTCGACGACGGCGCCGTGCTGGACCTGCAGGAAGACGTGCCGACGATGGCCGACGTCATCAGCAAGTTCGCGCCGGGCAGCGAGGCCGGGTTCCAGGACTTCATCGGCATCTCGCAGACGCTGCATGAGGTGTCGGAGAAGTTCTTCTTCTGGACGTC
>CAXTFY010000395.1:0-4978 GCA_964243265.1 uncultured Acetobacteraceae bacterium
CGGCGGTGTGGCCGCGGCTGGGGCGCAGGCTGGGCATCACCAGCAGGCAGTCGTCGTGCGGCGTGCGGATTTCCGTGGTGCCGTCCAGCGCGATCAGGGTGTTGCGCCGGGGCACCACGTCGCCGCCGCGGAAGGATTGCAGGAAGGTGAAGCCGGAGGTCGCGGCGGTGACCGTCGTCGTCACCTCGGCACGGCGCACCGGCATTGCAACGTGCGCCGCCGGCGTTTCGGCCAGGCCGGTATGCAGCAGCAGCGCGTCCACGCAGGCCTGGGTGACGGCCACGGTGTCCGGCTGCCAGTGCTGTCCGGCCTCCACCAGGCATGCCGTATGGGGGCTGTCGTCGCGGGTGAAGTGGGCGTAGTCGATCAGGCGCGGCCCCGTGACATGGCCGCCATCCGCCACCACCAGGCCGGGCACGCCCAGCGACGCGGCCAGCGCCAGGCCGGCCGGGGTGGGGCCGCTCAGGATCAGCGGCTCGGACGGCCACAGCATGGAGTGCAGGTCGAGCAGCACGTCCACCGTGTCGATCAGCGGGCGGATGTCGCGGGCGCGGTCCAGCTCGTTGCTGCGGCGGGGGCCGTCGAGCATGGCCGGGTCCCACAGGCGGTTCATGTCCTCGTCAAGGAAGCGCGACGCGGTGGGGTGGGCAGGATCGAACCGGGCGAAGGCGGCGATGTTGGCGAAGCCCAACGTCAGGCTGCCGCGCGCCGGCCGGACGCCGCCGCGCAACAGGCGGTCGAGCACGATGGCCCCGGCGATCTCGTTGCCGTGCAGCAAGGCCGTTAGGGCGACGTGCGGCCCGGGGCGGGACGAGCCGAAGGTCGTGAAGCCGCGCACCCCGGTGTTGCCGCCCATCCAGGGCTGGATGTCCGGCGCGGCCAGATCGACCGCGAAGTGCGGTACGGACAACGGTGGGTCCATGCCTCGCTAGGCCACCCGGCGCGGCATGGCGTCCGGGGCGGCAACCATTTCTGTCGTGATTGCTGTCATGGTGCCACTTTACTCGCCTGGCCGCCGCCGGCAACCGCGTCGCCCGCGGGTCGGCGCTGCGATACCGCCCCTGCCGAGGCTTTCCCGCATTGCGGGGCTGGCGCGGTGCAACCGTGTCCTGTACCCGGATGAACTGTTGAAAAAAGGAATGGTGGACCAGCTTTGAGCAGTCCGGCACCCAACGACATCCCCTGCAGCCCGACTGGACGGCGGCGCCAGGCGTATCGCGCCATGCTCCGCCGCAGCAGCCGTTGACGAGCATGCCGGATCGCACCGTGCCCGATGCATCCGGCGCCTCGGTCCTGCACCCGCTGCACCGGCTGTGGCGCGGCCTGCCGCAGGGACCGCGCCGCCGGCTGTTGACGGGCGGCGCCGCCCTAGTTGCGCCGCGGCCGGACCAGCGGGTTCCGCCGGTGCAGGGCGGGATCGCCGTCGGCGGCGAGCTGGACCGGCCGTCCGGTATGGGGGAGGGGGCGCGGCTGATGCTGCACGGGCTGGCCGAGCTGGGGGTGCCCTGCTGGCCGCTGCGGCCCGGCTGCCTGCCACCACCGGGCGCGGCGATCGTGCTGCACGTCACCGCGCCGGGGCTGCCGCTGGCGCTGCTGCGGCTGGGCCGCGCCGCCCTGCGGGGACGCCGGGTAATCGGCTACTGGGCCTGGGAGTTGCCGGTGGTGCCCGACATCTGGCGGGCGGGCTTGCCCTTCGTGCATGAGGTGTGGGCGCCGTCGTGCTTCTCCGCCACGGCATTGCGGCGGCTGCTGCCCGAGGTGCGCGTGGTGCCGCATCCGGTGGCCGCCTGCCCGCCGGCCCGTTCGGCCCTGGGCCGCGCCGATTTCGGGCTGCCCGCCGGCGCCGTCATCACGATGACGGCATTCAGCCTGGCATCGAGCTTCGAGCGCAAGAACCCGCTCGGCGCCGTTGCCGCGCACCGGCTGGCGTTCGGCGACCGGGCGGACCGCCTGCTGCTGCTGCGCGTTGGCAACCCGCACCATTTCCCTGCCGATTTCGCCAGGCTGCAGGCGGCGGTGGCCGGGCTGCCCAACGTGCGGCTGGACACCCGCACCCTGCCGGCCGCCGACAGCCATGCCTTGATGGCGGCGTGCGACATCGTGCTGTCCCTGCACCGCAGCGAGGGCTTCGGGCTGGTTCCTGCCGAGGCCATGCTGCTGGGCGTGCCGGTGGTGGCGACGGGCTGGTCCGGCAACATGGACTACATGGACCCGGAGTGTACGGCCCTGGTGCCCTTCGCGCTGATTCCGGCCCGGGATCCGCGTGGGGTCTTCGAGGCGCCCGGCGCGGTCTGGGCCGATCCGGACCTGCCGGCAGCGGCCGCCCACCTGGCCCACTTGGCCGATGACCCCGCTGCGCGCCGCCGCCTGGGCTTGGCCGGGCAGCAGGCGGCGCGGCTGCGCCTGGGCACGGGACCGCTGGCCGACGCCGTGCGCAGCCTGGGCCTGGCTGTTCCACGCCCGGCTGCCTTATGCCCGGCTGCCTCGTGAGGGTGCTGGTTTGGCAATGGGGCCGCCGTGGGGCCGGACCGCGCTATGCCGCGGAGCTGGCGCGCAGCTTTGCCCTGGTGCCGGGCACGACGAGCTTGCTGTCCCTGGCCGCTGGAGCGGAGTTGCTGCGTTCCGCCCATCCGCCGCCCTGCGACCTGCCGTTCCGCACCTATGACGGCCTTGTCGGCCTTGCCTTCCGTGCCTTGCGTGCGCCGCTGCTGCTGCCGCGGCTGGTGACGTGGCTGCGGACGCAGCGGGTCGATGTCGCGCTGTGCGCCATGCCGGCGGCGCTGGACCTGGTGATGGCGGCGGCGCTGCGCCGGGCCGGGGTGCCGTTCGCGGTCGTGGTGCACGATGCGGACCCGCATCCCGGCGACGGCTTTCCCTTGCAGATGCGGCTGCAGCGGCGGCTGCTCGGCCATGCCGACGGCGCCATCGCGTTGAGCACCCACGTCGCCGACCGGCTGCTTGAGCAGGGCATGGGCCGTCGGCTGCTGATGACCGGCGCGCTGCCGCCGTTCACCTTCGGCCCGCCGCCGCCGCCGCCTGGCGCGCATGGCGGCCCGCTGCGCCTGCTGTCGTTCGGCCGGCTGCTGCCCTACAAGGGATTGGATCTGCTGGCGGAGGGCCTGGCCCAGCTCGGCCGGCGTGACGACCTGCAGGTGCGCGTGGTCGGCAGCGGCCCGGACTCGCCGGTGCTGGATACCCTGCGCAGCATGCCGGGGGTCGTGGTGGAGAACCGCTGGGTGCCGGAGGACGAGGTCGGCGCCCTGCTGGCCTGGTCGGACGCCCTCGTGCTGTCGCACCGCGAGGCCAGCCAAAGTGGTGTGGCCGCCGCCGCCATCGCCGCGCGCCGCTGGATCGTTGCGACGCGCGTCGGCGGCCTGGAGGAGCAGTTGCGGGGAACCGCCTGCGCCCTGCTGTGCGATCCGACGCCGGACAGCCTGGCCGACGCCCTGCGGCGGCTCCTCGCGCGGCGGTCAACCTATCAGGACGAGGCACAGGACCCCGGCCTTGTCTGGCAGGCCGGGTCAGCCCTGATGTTCAGCCGGCTTGAGGAGCTGCGGCGCTAAGCAGGCCTGGTTGGATTTGCGCACGACTGGGACCTAAGCAGGCTGATGCAGCTTGGCGGCCCCTATGGACGCTAGGCCGCCCAAGCCGGCCTAGGCTGCCCGCGCCTCTGGCTCCTCCACCTGCAGCCGCGTGCGGATCAGCTTCTCGATGTCGCGCAGGAACGGGCGCTCGTTCCTGTCGCAAAAGCTGATTGCGATGCCGGCCTGCCCGGCGCGCGCCGTGCGGCCGATGCGGTGGACGTAAGCCTCCGGCACGTTCGGCAGGTCGAAGTTGACCACATGGGTCACCCCGTCCACGTCGATGCCGCGGGCGGCGATGTCGGTCGCCACCAGCACGCTGATGCGCCCGGCCTTGAAGGCGGCCAGCGCCTTTTCCCGCTGCGGCTGGCTTTTGTCGCCGTGGATGGCGGCGGCGGGCTGGCCCATCGCCTCCAGGTGCTGCGTCACGCGGTCGGCGCCGTGCTTGGTGCGGGTGAACACCAACACGCGGCTCATGCTGCTGCTGCGCAGCATATCGGCCAGCAGCGCCCGCTTGCGCGCGGTGTCCACGAAGATCACCCGCTGCTCCACCCGGTCCACGGTGGTGGCGACGGGGGTTACCGCGACATGCACGGGATCGCGCAGCATCTGGCCGGCGAGGGTGGAAATCTCCTTCGGCATGGTGGCCGAGAAGAACAGGGTCTGCCGGGTGGGGGGGATGGTCTGCACGATCTTGCGGATCGGCACGATGAAGCCGAGGTCGAGCATGTGGTCGGCCTCGTCGAGCACCAGGACCTCGGTGGCGCCGAGGTCGACCGCGCGGTCGTTCATGTGGTCGAGCAGGCGGCCAGGGGTGGCGACGAGCACGTCGACGCCCGACGACATCGCCTTGGCCTGGCGGGGCTTGGGCACGCCGCCGAACATCAGGGCGACGCGCAGGTTGGTCTGGCTGCCGTAGGAGCGGAAGCTCTCGGCGATCTGCCCGGCCAGCTCGCGGGTCGGCGAGAGCACGAGCACGCGGCAGCCGCGGCGCTGCGCCGGCTTCGGGTTGGCCAGCAGGCGGTGGATGATCGGCAGGGCGAAGGCGGCGGTCTTGCCGGTGCCGGTCTGGGCGATGCCCTGGACGTCGCGGCCGGCCATGACCAGCGGGATCGCCTGCTGCTGGATCGGCGTGGGTATGGTGTAGCCTTCGGCGGTCAGCGCCTTGAGCAGGGGCGCGGCCAGGCCGAGTTCTTCGAACGTGTTCACTGTGCAGTCTTCCGTGTCGCGCAAACTTGCGCTCGTAGCAGCCATCAGGGCGGCTGACCGGCGCGGAGTTTCCTGATGCTGGGCGGCTGCCGGAACCCGGGCTGCACTCTTCGCCGCATCATGTCGCGCAGGTTGGTTGTATCGATGACGTGTTGTGAAGTCAAGGAATTTGGTGTTAGCGCAACCAT
>CAXTFY010000396.1:0-1295 GCA_964243265.1 uncultured Acetobacteraceae bacterium
GCTCCTCGTTCAGCGATTGCAGCTCCTCCTTGGAGGTCAGCAGCTCCTCGTTGGTCGATTGGTACTCCTCGTTGACCGACAGCGCCTCCTCGTTGACCGCGCGCTGCTCCTCGCTGGTCGCCTCCAGCGCGCGCGCGCTCTCCGCCAACTCCGCGCGCACCGCCTCAAGCTCACGCTCCAGCTCGGCGACGCGCGGGGCGTCGCTGCCTGCCGTGCTGCCGCGGGCGTCGCCATCCTGACCCGCACCCCGTGCGGGCGGACCCGCCGGCCCATCGACGAAGCAAACCAGCAGCATGTCGCCGGTGCCGGCGGGCGGTGCGTTGCCTCCTGATCCCTCGCGGCTTGATCCCTCGTGTTCCTGGCCCTCGCGCCCCAGCCTGTCACGCTCCCGGCCTTCAGTGCCCCGGCCTTCATGCAGCGGCTGCACGGCGATGCTGAACGGGACCTGCAGCCCGTCCCGCAGCAGCCGGCCGCCGGGGACGGTGACGCGCACGCCGCCGCGGGCGGCCTGGCCCAGGGCCGAGCGCAACCGGGTGCGCATGGTCCCCCGCGCCATCGCCAGCAGGTCCGAGGTGGCGTGGCCCGGCGCGACACGCAAATAGCGGTCGGTCGGCCCCAGCGAATACAGGCACTCATACTGCGCGTTGCAAAGCACCGCCGCCGGGGCGTGCGCATCCAGCACCGCCTGGCGGCACAGCTCCGCCAGCACAGCCTGGCGGGACGGCGTCCCCGTGCGGCTGGGACTGCTGGCCCGGCCGCCCTCCATCGCCGACACGGCGAAGTCGAGGTCGCCCGGCCGTTTGCGGCCGACATGGCGATACAGCCGCGTGGCCTTCTGGATCAGCTTGAATCGTCCATCAGGCTCGCCGATGGTCTCGGCGCTGCCCAACAGCAGGGTGCCACCCTCCTTGAGGGCAAAGTGGAACAGCGCGACCGCCTTGGCCTGCGCCTCCGGGCCGAGATAGATCAGCAGGTTGCGGCACGACACCAGGTCCAGGCGCGAGAACGGCGGGTCGGCCAGCAGGTCCTGCACCGTGAACACCACCGCCGCCCGCAGGTCCGGCAGCACGCGGTAGCCGCCACCTTCCTCCTTGGAGAAGAACCGGGCCAGGCGCTCCTTGGAGACATCGGCGACGATGCTTGCGGGATACAGTCCCTCCCGTGCGGCGGCCACGGCGTCGGCGTCGATGTCGGAGGCGAACACCTGCAGGTTGATGCTGGTCGCCCGCTCCGGCGGCTCGCCATCCTGCTTCCTGCCGTCAAGGCCTGGCCCGTCATGCAGCGGCTTGCTGCCG
>CAXTFY010000396.1:1395-4967 GCA_964243265.1 uncultured Acetobacteraceae bacterium
CTTGCTGCCGGCCGCGGCCATCGCTTCGTGGAACAGGATGACCAGCGAGTACGCTTCCTCGCCGGTGCTGCACCCGGCGATCCAGACCCGGATCGGCTGGCTTGCCGGCCCATCGGACATCCGGTCGCGCAACAGGCCGGGGATCACCGTCTCCGCCAGGGCGGCGTAGGCTTTGGGGTCGCGGAAGAAGCCCGTCACATGGATCAGCAGGTCCTTGGCGAGCAGGTCGAGCTCGCCTGCGTCGTCCCGCAGCTTGTCCATGTAGCGGTCAAGGTCAGCCTTGCCGCCCGGCTTGTCCGCCCGTGCAGAGGGCGCCCCGGTGAACACCATCCCGATCCGGCGCTCGATCCGGCGCTCCAGCGTTCCGCGCTTATACGGCGTGAAATCGTGCCGGGTGCGGACGCGCAGCAACTCGAGGATGCCCTGCAGCGGATCGGGGCCTGCTGCCTCCGGAGGCTCAGCATGCGGCTCGGTTGGCTGGGTGGCAGGGGGCTGGGCGGCGAAGGGCGGGGCGGCTGGCGCTGCGGCGGCAACGGCAGGCGTCTCGGCCGCAGGCGCCCCTTTGGAAGATGACGCACCGCGGCGGCCCAGGACCTCCGCCAAGGCTTTGGGGATGTCCGCAGCCGAGGCCACCCGGTCCACCAACCCGGTGCCGATGGCGCTGCGCGGCATCCCGTCATAGATGGCGTCCTCTGGCTCCTGCGCGATGATCAGGCCGCCCGCGTCATGCACCGCCTGCAGCCCGGCGGCGCCGTCCGCCCCGGTTCCCGACAACACGACGCACGCCGCACGCGTTCCATATTGCTGCGCCAGGGAGGGCAGCAGGGCGTCGAAGGGCAACCGCGCGCCGCGCGCCGCCCCTTGGTGCGTCTCCGGCGCCGAGAGGCGGAGCGCGCCGCCGTCGATCGACAAGTAGGAGCCGGGCGGGATGACATACAGGTGCTCGCGCTCGATAAGCAGGCCGTCCGTGGCCTGCACCACCGTCATGGCGGTGTGCTCGGCCAGCAGTTCGACAAGCAGGCTTTTGTGGTTGGGTTCGAGGTGCTGGACCAGGATGAAGGCCATGCCCGAGGGAGCAGGCAGGGCATTGAGCAGGTTCGCGCAGGCTTCCAGTCCACCGGCGGAGGCGCCCAATGCAACCACGGGAAAGCCGGAACCACGTCCCGGCGCATCGCGCGCTGTCCCCGGGCGGTGGGCCGGTCGTGACCGCACCGGCTTGGCTTGGGGTGTCACGGTATCCGGCATTCCGCGTGCGCTCCTAGGCAATGGCCTCCGGTACGGCCGCCTGTAAGCAACGATTAGCACATTTCAGCCAATGTGCGGATTTTCGTACGGCTTGGAACATAACCAGGCATGGTACCGAACTGCTGCAGGTGCGTGCGGCAGGGCTGCGTGAGTAGTTTCCGACCCTAACCGCGGCCGAAGGCGACTGCTATCGTCCCTTTTGTCCAGAGTCTTCAAACAGGTGGGCCCTGGCTGCCTGCGACCCTGGGCGTCCGCGACTGCTTTTCTCACGCAGATAGGACCGACGATGCCGCCACCCCATCGCACGTCTTGCCAACGGGTTGATCCACCCCCATCCCTGAGCCTTGCCGGCAGACCGACCCGCCCGTCCGGCGCACAAGCTCCGGCGCTCCCGGCCGCGAGGGGCGCCCGGGCCGGCGGCTCCGTACGGCGGGACCTGGTTGCGTCCTGGGTGGGTGATGGCGGTGCAGGCAGCAACGTTCCGGTATGACGCTGCTTCGGGTTATCGTCGTGGAGGATGACGCGGTGATCGGGATGCTGCTGGCGGAAACGCTAGTGGTTCTGGGCTACGAGGTTTGCGCTGTCGAGGCCACGGAAGCCGGTGCGGTGGCCGCCGCCGCCCGTTGCCGGCCGGACCTGATGATTGTGGACATGCACCTGGCCGCCGGAACCGGGCCGGCGGCGATGCGCGCTATCACCTGCGCCGGACCGGTTCCCCATGTCTTCGTGACCGGCGGCGGCCCGCAGGTGGCGGCGCCTGACGCAGTGGTGCTCAACAAGCCGTTCCGCGAGGCCGACCTCGTCCGGGCGATCGGGTTGGCCTTCGGTGCAGCGGCCGTTGGCATGGCCGGGCCGGGCCGGCTCCCCTCGGCGGCGCGGCCGTGATGCGCCGCCGCACGGTACGGCAGCCCAGGCGTCTCAGCCGTGGCTGCTGCGCCGCCGGCAATGCGGCGCCACGGCCCTTAGACGAGCATGCCGAGCAGCCGGCCGATCGAGTCGGGCGATAGCACGGCGGGCTGTCCGCACGGGTGGAGTTCCAAGTGCGACGGGTTGAGAGCCTTGAGCATGCTTTCCGCCTGGGCCAGTTCGCCGGCTCCTCCATGCGCCATCACCAGGACGCTATCGGCGGCGATCGCGGTCTCATATCGCTGCACGATCTCCCGCGGCGCCTCGATCCCGACGAGGCCGCCCAGGCCGCCCACGACGATGGCGCCCTCAACGGCCGACACGGCCGCCGCCAAATAGCCCAGCACAACGACCGGCCCAGCCGGCGGAATGGTCAGGAGCACGCCGCCAAGCGGCAAGCCCGACAACCCGCCCCAGAACGCGCCGCGGCTGCCCAAGGCTTTCACGCGGTCGCTCATGGTGTAGAAGCCGGTCACCCTGCCGCCGGTGTGATGGCCCTTGCCGACAACGCTGATGGCCTGCAACGGCACCCCCGCCGCGGTCAGGTGCTTCACCGCGCTCCCGGCCGTCTGGGCATCGGGGAACACGGCGGCGACGGCATCTCGTGCGGGTGTTTGCATGGGATCCTCCAGGCCAGTTGCAACTTCGAGTTGCAAAAGCTAGAGGCCGGCGCTGGCGCCCGGCAGGTTCGGAATCTACCTAGCGGCGTCACGCTGCTGCCCGGCAGGCGAACGGGGCGCTACAGGGCCTGCCGCCGGGGCAACGTTTCTGATCGCGCGCCAAGCTGGGCCACACGTTGCACGCGAGTGTGCGGCGCACGCGGCCGCAGCCCTCCAGTGCCGGGGCGGCGTCTGGTCGGGACTGCGGCCCTGGCGACGTTTACAGCAGGGTTTTATCCCAGGCGTGCTGCAGGTCTTGCGACGCCTGCTCGAACGAGGACTTCGCATCGTCCCAGCCTGCGGTGGACGCGGTCTGCAAGTTGCGCGCATCCGCTTCGGTCTTGCTCCACGCGGCGCGCAGGTCGGACCTGGCGGCGGTCACGGTTTCCTGGCCTGTCGCCTTCGCCTCGTCGGTCATGCCGTGCAGCTTCAGCCGCCAGCCATCCATTTCGACCTGGACGCGCTGCAAATAGGCGGCATGGTCGGACGATGCGGCTACGCCCGCCGGTGCCGGCAGCGGCTGGCCCGCCGCCGGCAATGCGGCCGCCAACCCCAGCAATCCCAGCATCGCCGCAATGGCCGCGGCTTGCAGGGTCACCGTCGCGGTCCTGACCCGGCCGCCGCGCCCCGGGCTGCCCGCTGGGCCGGCCATCAGGCGCTCACGCCGGCAAGCTGGCCCGCAGCCTGGCCCTCGGACACGAACGTCTGCCCGCCCTGATGTAGTTCCAGGTGCGACGGGTGCAGGCCCTTCAGCGCATACTC
>CAXTFY010000397.1:0-4956 GCA_964243265.1 uncultured Acetobacteraceae bacterium
TCGCAGAACCAGGAATAGCCAAAGCCGTCCGGCACCGTGGCCCGATACTCCTCCCACAGCAGCGCCAGCGTCACGTTGGGCCGGCGCAGCTCCCGATGCACGCACGCCCAGTCTGGCACCGGCCGCCGGTCCCCCGGCGCGTCCGGCACCGGCGGGAACAGCAGCGCCTCCAGCCGCTCGTCGCCCCACTCATCCAGCAACGGCCAGCCCAGCTGCGCCCGCCGGGCCCGGGCCACATAGCCATTCACCGTGCCCGGGCCCAGCCGCAGGCTTTGTGCAATCACCCGCTGCGGCAGCCCCTGGCCCAGGTGCAACCGCAGCACTTCCCGTATGTTCCGCATCGACACTCTCTCACCTGGCATCCCGGTCCCCTGCTGCTCGGCAGGGACAAGGCTAGCCCTTGGTTGAAGACTGTCAGCCGTACCGACCCGGCACGCTCTCCAGCGCCATCGCAATCACCACGCAGGTGTTCACGATCAGCCGGAAACCACGTTCAGGATCAAACGGAAGCCGTGTTCACGACCCACCGGATCCAGCGTTCACGATGAACCGGATTACGCAAGCAAGGATCGACCGTGCCGGCCAACGACCCCATGCGGGCGCGCATCGAGGCGCTCAACCAGGCGCGCGGCGGCGGCGTCGCGGTGCACGAGGCCGGGCGCGGCTGCTCGCTCCTGAGCGAACGCACCGGCGCGCCGCTGGCCAGGCTCACGCCGGCCGGGGACGCCGACACGGTGCAGGTGCCTTGGTGGAACGGCCAGCGCTGGGGCGCCTCAGGGCCGTTCGGCATTGCGACCATGCTGCTCGATGCAGCCCCCAACCGCATCGCCTCGGAACCGCACTTCTGGATCAACGCCTGACCGGATATGGCCAAAGTCAAGGTGAGATTTTAGAATTCTTCCCAGTTCTCGGCCCTTGCCGCCGGCACTAATGTTAGGGAGGCGCTGCTCCGACCCCTGGCACCTGCTTTGACATTTAACGCTTCTCCCACCGGGGCGCGTGTCGCGGCTATTTTGGGCTGCGGTGCGGCCCGCCGGGGTGCCGGCCCGTTTGATGCTGGCGACGCTCCGCCAGGTTCCTGCGAGATGCGGAATTGTGCTGCAATACCTGCGAGTTCGCTGGTTTGCTGAGCGAGCGAATGGCAGGCCGCCGTGCTTTGCTCGACCATCGCGGCGTTTTGCTGCGTAACCTGGTCCATATTGTTGATGCCGGTGTTCACCTCCTCCAATCCGTTGGCCTGATTCTTGGCGGCATTCGCCATTTCGGACACTGCGTCCGTGATCTCGGAAATTTGCGTCACGATCCGGCCAAGCGACTGCCCCGCTTCACCGACGAACTTGACTCCAAAGCCCACTTGCTGCGTCGAGCTTGAGATCAGGGCCTTGATTTCCTTGGCGGCGCTGGCCGAACGCTGGGCCAAGGCTCTGACCTCGCTTGCCACCACGGCAAACCCTCGCCCGGCATCGCCGGCACGGGCGGCCTCCACTCCCGCATTCAGCGCAAGCAGATTGGTTTGGAAGGCGATCTCGTCGATCACGCCGATGATCTGGCTGATCTCCCTCGAGGACTTCTCGATGTTGTCCATGGCCCCCACGGCCTGGCGCACCACTTCACCCGATTTTTCGGCATCCACCTTGGTCTGCGAGATGGTCTGACTGGCGCGCATGCTGCTTTCGGCAGTCTTGCGCACGGTGGAGGTAATCTCTTCCAGCGCTGCGGCCGTTTGCTCCAGGGTGGCGGCCTGATGCTCAGTGCGGCGGCTGAGATCGTCGGCCGCTTGGGCGACCTCACCGGCCCCCAAGCGCAGTGCGCCGGTGTTGGTGATAATGCCGCGAACGACACCCTGCAAACGGTCCATAGCGGCATTCAGGTCGATACGCAGCCTCTCGTAGGCTTGCGGCAGCTTAGTATCCAGGCGGAAAGTGAGGTCGCCCTCGGCTAGGCGCGCGAGCCCCTCTCCGATTGAACCCACGACTATCCTAGCCGCCTCGGCCGCCGCCGCCTGCTCCGCCTCGATACGGACCCGCTCGTCCTCGGCGGCCCGTCGGGCGCCTGCTTCCGCTTGCTCGACCTTAAGCATCTCGGTACGCAGCGCGGCTTCGACACGGACCCGCTCGTCCTCGGCAGCCCGTCGGGCGCTTGCTTCCGCCTGCTCGACCTCAAGCATCTCGGTACGCAGCGCGTTTTCCTTGAACACCTCAACGGCGCGCGCCATGGCACCGATCTCATCGCTTCGCTCGAGCGCTGGAATGGCCACGTTCTTCTCGCCAGCCGCCAGCCGGGCCATAGTCAGGGTCATCTTTACGATTGGGCCTGCGATGCCGCGGCCGATCATCCATGCGAGGCCAACACCAACGGCGAGGACGAGCACTGCAAGCACCTGCTGGATCGTCAAAGCCCGATCAATCCTCTGGATGTTGTTTTCGTCGCTCCGGCCCGATTGCGACACCAAAGTATTGCCGACGGCTGCGAGCCGCGCTTGCATTGCAACGATCTGCGGGACGAGTTCCTTCTCGTCGATCGAGATGCTTTCTAACGTGGCAGTCGCCATATCGCGGAAGCTGCTGGCATAAGCGTCAAAGGCTGTGGCGACGGCGCCAGAAACTGACTGAAGCTCAAGATCGGTGCTCGCGGTTAGCCTGGAGATGGCGCTGCGCGTCCTGTCGCTATCCTTGTTGAAGGCGGCTGGCCCTTTCGGATCGTACAGCGCCTGAAATCGCCAGTTTGCCAGGCGCGCAATGAGCGACAGGCGGTCGATCTCATTGGCTGCGTCCAGGATCGCCGGGTCGTCGCTCGCGCGCGCCAACTTTACCAGCGCCGAAGTCGTGATCGTCAGGTCTCGGCCGTTGGCGTCGATCCGCTTATTAGCGGCGTTGACCCCTTCGGTAAGCTTTACGAGACGGCTGAAGCTTTCACTATGCGCGCGCAAAGCCGCCACTAAGTCCGCGATCTGCAGGCCCGGATCGTCCTGCGCCGCCAAGGCTAGCAGCTCCTGCACGCGAGTTTCGGCATCATTGCGCTCCTTGAGCGACGCCTCGTCGGCATCAAGCCGATAATGCGTCTCCGCTCGGCGCAGACCCTCCAGTCGCTGGGACGCCTCGAGGGAGCGTCGCATATTGCCGGCTAAAACTTTGGCTTCGCGATCGTACTCGCCTACGGCTGTGAGTTCGGTAATGCCAAACACCGTGACCGCGAGCGCGAGCAGGATCGGGACACTAAATCCTAGGTAGATGCGAGCTTTCACCTTTAGGCGCCTAAACAACACAATGCCTCCAAAAACAGTAAACTGGCTGGGGAGAGTGCAAGCGGGTTGGAAGGAGAAGCGATCTACTTTCCGTCTTTCCCGCCGGCCTTGCCTGCCGCTGCTCGGCATGCGTCATCATCATCGTTCGTATCGCAATCGCTGGACGAAGACCGCCCCCCACGCGCCTGGGCTGTTGTTGCTACAGCGGCCGCTGCAAGTGCCAGCATCGCCAGAAAGGCCGATCGTCGCTTCATGATTGGGAATGCCATGTTTTTTGCCGTTGCGGCCGTTGCCACTCGTTGATCACAGCCCAAAGGCCTGACCGATTTCAAAGTGTATCATAAAAAGCAGGTCGTCTTTCAAGCCGGCATTGAACCCGGCGTGTGAGAAATACTGGATGTCGGGCTGTACCGTGAGCCATTTATTGATGGGCGCGCGATATGTAAGCTCGATGTTGCGCTCGTATTTGCTGACATTGTCAACAACAGCACCCAGCTCCTTCCGATAAGCGTTGCTCGCCTGCACGATGCCGAAGGCAAGCCCAGCACGGTCGCGGGGGCGGCTGTCGAGCGGGCCGGTATAGGTAGCGCCGAAGTTCAACGAGCCACCCACGGGATTGGTGTTGCCGTCGGCGATGCCGAGAGTTGCAAAGACGTCGAGCCCGCGGTTACCGGGTTGGCTGTAAACCCGGGTCGCGCCGCCGATATAGCCGCCCCGGCTGCCGAAGACTTGGCGTGGCACTCCTGAGGCGCCGGTCTGGTTAAACGCATCGAACTTGCCGGTATAGTTCCAGAAGCCGGCCATTAACTTGGTGTTGCGGATTGGAGTGTAGTCAACCTCACCGATCAGGAAGGCACCGTTCGTGTTGGTGAAGTTGATGTCGTTGCTTTTTGGTTTGTTCGCATCGTCGGGAACGCCGTCGAGGATCGCCGCTTTGATAGTCCATTGATCGCTGAGTCGCTGACGCACGCGAAAGCCGAGACTGGTGTTGGGGTAAGTTGACGGACCATTGCGTCCGGATACGTCAAGCGCTGTATTCCAGGCGTAGGCGCCATTGAAGAAAGTGTCCATTGGCTTGGTGATCCCGAACTCAGACTCGATATCATAAATACCGAAAAGTAGGTTCGTTGCACCGAGGCGCTGTTCGTAGTAGGCCTGATACAGACGGAAGAGCGAGCCTTCTGCATCGATCGGACTCGGATCCTGCAGCGCGCCAACATAGCTCCGGTTGACCGAGCTGGCGTTCTCATAGAAGCCAGCGACGAGGAAGCGACCGCCTTCCCAGCCGAAAGCGCGGTTCGCGTCCACGCTAACCTCAGCGCCTACGTTGTTCATATAGGTCGCGCCGTCGCGTAATCCCCCCACGGCGTTATAGGCGACCTCGCCGGTATATTGCAGCCGCACGGTCACTGCGGACGCGTCGTTGTAGAGCGCCAGAGGCGGAATAGGCGGTTGCGGTCCAACTGTCGTATTGAGGGAAGCAGGAGATGTCTCAGCTAGCGCGGTAGAACTCAGCAGCGCTGCACAGGCGGTCACACGCGCAATTCTAACAATTTGGTCCAATCGCCTCATGGAACCCGCCCTTCTGATGTCGAGAGAAGGTTACTTCAACTTGATGAACAAAATTCTAAGGGAGCGCTTTCCAGCCGAAAATGAAGTGGCCTCCTTCTGCAAGACCATCCTACGACCCTACTAATCTCGACTTTGGCCAT
>CAXTFY010000398.1:0-4949 GCA_964243265.1 uncultured Acetobacteraceae bacterium
AGCCTAGTCCGGAGTTGGCGCTTGTGGCTTCTGGATGGGAAGCAGGCTAGCAAGACCCCCTCACCCCGGCCCTTTCCCGGAGGGAGAGGGAGCAGAGGTCGTGCTGATCAGGCAAGCGGCCCCTGTTATGCCTCGGCAAACCCGTGCGACTGCCGGTTCCACGCCCGCGCATAGGCCCCGCCCCGCGCCAGCAGCTCCGCATGGGTGCCCTGCTCGACGATGCGGCCCCCCTCCAGCAGCACCAGCCGGTCCATCCGCGCGATGGTGGACAGCCGATGCGCGATGGCGATCACCGTGCGGCCCTGCATCAGCGTGTCCAAACCTTCCTGGATCGCCGCCTCGACCTCGCTGTCCAGCGCCGACGTCGCCTCATCCAGAACCAGGATCGGCGCGTCCCGCAGCACCACCCGGGCAATCGCCACCCGCTGCCGCTGCCCACCGGACAGCTTCACCCCGCGCTCGCCCACGTGCGCCGCATAGCCCCGGCGGCCGTTCCAGTCCTCCAGGTCCAGGATAAACCCGTGCGCCTGCGCCCGGCGCGCCGCGTCCTCCACCTCGGCCTCGGTGGCGCCGGGCCGGCCGTACCGGATGTTGTCCAGGATCGAGCGGTGCAGCAGCGAGGTATCCTGCGTCACCATGCCGATGTTGGCCCGCAGGCTTTCCTGCGTGACCCCGGCGATGTCCTGCCCATCGATCAGCACCCGCCCGGCATCCGGCCGGTAGAACCCGAGCAGCAGATTTACCAGGGTGGACTTTCCCGCCCCTGACGCGCCGACCAGGCCCACGCGCTCGCCAGGGCGTATGGCCAGGTCAATGCCGTGCAGCACCCCCCGTTCCGAGCCGTAACCGAAATGCACCCCCTCAAAGCGGATGGCCCCCCCGGTCAGCCGCAGCTCGGCCGCCCCCGGCGCGTCCGGCATGTCCCGTGGCACGGCAATGCTGCGCATCCCGTCCTGCACCAGGCCGATGTTCTCGAACATCCCCGTGATGCTGCGGGCCACCCAGCCGGCCATGTTGGTCACCTGGAACGACAGCGGCAGCGCCGTCAGCACCGTTGCCACGCCGATGCGGCCCCAGGTCCACAGCAGGATCGACACTGCCGCCATCGTCAGCAGCAGCAGGGCGTTGATGACCGCCAGGCTGGCCGTCATCGCCGTGATTGCCCGCGTCTGCGCGCGGAACGCCCCGGTGTGGTCCTCCACGGCCTCCTGCACGACGCTGTCCTCGTCCTTCGCCCGGGCGAACAGCTTCACGGTCAGGATGTTGGTGTAGCTGTCCACCACCCGCCCGGTCAGCAAGGATCGCATCTCGCTGACCCGCCGCGACCGCTCCCGCAGCCGCGGCACTGTCCAGCTCAGCAGGGCGGCATAGGCGGCGAACCAGGCCAGGATCGGCATCGCCAGCCGCCAGTCGGTGGCGGCCAGCAAGACCATCGCGCTGCCGCCATACAGCAGGATGTACCAGATCGCGTCCACGCCGACGACGAGCACCTCACGCAACGCCGGGCCGGTCTGCAGCACCCGGTTGGCGATGCGGCCGGCAAAGTCGTTCTGGAAAAAACTCCAGGACTGGCGGACGACGTGCCAGTGGCTCTGCCAGCGGATGCGGTTGGACAAGCCGGGGTTGAGCGCCTGGTTGATCAGCAGGAACTCCAGCGTCAGGAAGCCCGGCCGCACCAGCACCACCAGCCCGGCCATGGCGGCAAGCTGCGGCCATTCGTCCTGTAGCAGCGTGGCGCGGTCGTGCGTCGAGACCAGCCCGGCCACCCGGCCGATGCAGACCGGAATGGCGACATCCATCCCTGCCGTCACCAGCCCGACGCCGAGCAGTAACAGCAGCACGCCACGCGCCTGCCGGGCGAAGTGCCAGAAGAACGGCAGCAGCGCATCCGGCGGCCGTTGGTCAACGACGGGCCCGGTGGGCTGGATCAGCCCCTCGAAGTGCTGGAACAGCCGCTGCATGGATTGCCGGATCAGCGGTTCAGCGCCGCCATCGCCGCGGCGGGGTAGCGGGTGCCGGCGGCAGCGCCGGGCGGCATCGCCTGGTCGAGCCGGGCGAGGTCGTCCGCGGTCAACGCCACGTCCAGCGCACCCACATTCTGCTCCAGGTAGGTGCGGCGCTTGGTGCCGGGGATGGGCACGATGTCCTCGCCCTGCGCCAGCACCCAGGCCAGCGCCAGTTGCGCCGCCGTGCAGCCCTTGGCAGCGGCGAGGGCGGCGATGGCATCCACCAGGCCCAGGTTATGCTGCAGGTTCTCACCCTGGAAGCGCGGGGCGTTGCGGCGGAAATCGCCCTCGGCGATGTCCTCCGCCCGCCGGATCTGCCCGGTGAGGAAGCCGCGGCCCAACGGGCTGTAGGGCACGAAGCCGATGCCAAGCTCGCGCAGAGTCGGCAGCAGCTCGCCTTCGGGTTCGCGGCTCCACAACGAGTATTCGGTCTGCACGGCGGTGATCGGGTGGACGGCGTGGGCGCGGCGGATGGTGGCCGGCGCGGCCTCGCACAGGCCGAGGTAGCGCACCTTGCCGGCCCGCACGAGGTCGGCCATGGCGCCGACGGTGTCCTCGATCGGCACCCCCGGGTCCACGCGGTGCTGGTAGTATAGGTCGATCAGCTTCAGCCCGGTCCGCCGTAGGCTGGCGTCGCAGGCCTGGCGCACGTAGTCGGGGTGGCCGTTGATGCCACGGAAGCTGCCGTCCTCGCCACGGACATTGCCGAACTTGGTGGCGAAGACCACCCACTCGGGGCGGTCGCGCGCCACGCGGCCGATCAGCTCCTCGTTGCGGCCGACGCCATACATGTCGGCGCTGTCAACGAAGTTGATCCCGAGGTCGAACGCGCGGTGCAGCGTGGCGACCGACTCCGCGTCGTCCCGCCCGGCGTAGAACTCCGACATGCCCATGCAGCCCAGGCCGATGGCGGACACCTCTAGCCCCTGGCTGCCCAGCTTGCGCATTTCCATGATGGTTCTCCATTGCAGGGCTTCTAACCCTGCGGACGCGCGGAAGTTCAAGCTGGCTGACCGGCGCCAGACGGCACGGGCGGGCAGCAGGCTCCTGTGCCGATGCTGCCCGCGAGCGCAGCGCAGACGCGGGCGCCGAGCGGGCTGGCCTGCTGGGCGCCGCCCATGCAGGAGGACCAGCCCCGCAGGCGCCAACCCAACCCCACCCTTCGTCAGCCCCAGGCGCCGCGGTCATCACGAGCCGGCTTCGGCGCGGCAATCCATTGGGTCAAGCACTGCGCCCGCCGCCCCGGACTGCCGCGCCGCAAGCACCGCCCGCAATGACCCGGCCCATACGCCGCCGCGATACACACCGCATTTTGCCTGGGTCAGCGCCGGTCCCAGTTGAGGCCACCATGGATGTTTTGCACTAAAATGACGGAAAATCTCTAATTGTGCGTCCAAATCGAAGATTTCCGTTGGTGCCCTGCGCTGGATGCGTCAAACCCCCTGGACGCGCATCTCGCGCCCAATGCGTCGGTTGAGTAGGCTGACGAAGGCGCAGCAAGCGCCGCCGACCTGGGAGGTTCAATGTTCCATCAACTCGTGACGCCGGTGGCGGACAGCCTGGCGCTGTCATTCGTCGTCGCGGCGCTGCCGGTCGCGACCGTGCTGGTGATGCTGGGCGTACTGCGGCGGCCGGCGTGGCAGTCCTCGCTCGGCGGCTTGGTGGTGGGCCTGGCAGTGGCGATCCTGGTCTGGCAGTTCCCGCCCGGCCTGGCGCTGGACAGCGTCGCCGCCGGGGCGACGTTTGCGGTCTGGCCGGTCATGTGGATCGTGTTCAACGCGCTGCTGCTGTACAACATCGCCGTCGTCTCCGGCCGCTTCGATGCGTTCCGCGACTGGGTGCTGGACCACCTGCCAAACGACCGCCGCATCGTGCTGGTGGTGATCGGCTTCTGCTTCGGCTGCCTGCTGGAGGGCATCTCCGGGTTCGGCACCCCGGTCGCCATCACCAGCGCGCTGCTGATCCTGGTCGGCTTCGCCCCGCTGGAGGCCCTGACCTACACGCTGATCTTCAACACGGCGCCGGTCGCCTTCGGGGCGCTCGGCGCCCCGGTGACGGTGCTCGGCCAGGTCACCGGCCTGTCGCCGGTGACGCTCGGCGCCATGATCGGGCGGCAGCTCCCGTTTATGGCCATCCTGCTGCCGTTCTACGTCATGGCGATCTATGGCGGCATGCGCTCGGTGCGGGCGCTGTGGCCGGTGCTGCTGGTGGCCGGGGGCAGCTTCGCGCTGGGGCAGTTCGTGTCGTCGAACTACCTCGACTACGCGCTGACCGACGTGCTGTCGTCGCTCACCGCGCTGATCGTCACCCTGGGCTTCCTGCGGGTGTGGTCGCCGGCGCCGGCGCCGGAGTTCACCATGCCCCCCGTCTCCCGTCCCGTGGCGGCGAGGGCAGTGGGCGCGGACGTGGTGAGCACGCGCGCCGCGAGCGTCGTGCCGAGCTGGCAGGGCTGGGTGCCCTGGGTCCTGGTCTCGGCGGTCGTGATCGCCTGGACGCACTTCAAGATCTTTGCCATTGGCCAGCAGGCGTTCCCCTGGCCGGGCCTGCACAACCAGGTGCTGATCACGCTGTATGACAAGCCGTATGCGGCGACCTACGTGTTCCAGCCGCTGGCGACGGGCACGGCAATCCTGCTGTCGGCGATCCTCACCGCCGCCGTGGTCGGCGTCGGGCCGGGCCGGTTCCTGGACTGCGCCGTGCAGACGTGGCGGCAGAGCCGGGTGGCAATCCTCACGGTGGCGCTGATCGTCGGCCTGGCGTTCTTGATGAACTACTCGGGCCTCACCTACACGCTCGGCAAGGGCGTGGCGTCGGTCGGCATCCTGTTCCCGCTGCTCTCGCCGTTCCTGGGCTGGGTGGCGGTGTTCCTGTCGGGCAGCGACACCTCGGGCAACGCGCTGTTCGGCAACCTGCAGGTGGTGGCGGCGAACCAGCTTGGCCTGA
>CAXTFY010000399.1:0-4935 GCA_964243265.1 uncultured Acetobacteraceae bacterium
TGCCGGTGCAGGTGGTCGGCATGCTCCCAGCGGCGCCTGGCCTGTCCCGTCCCGAACTGCCTGCGGCAGTAGCACCTCCGCACGTGCCGCCCGCGCCGGTCCGGCCGCAGGGGGGCCTGATCGAGATCGAGTTGGGCGACGGCCGCCAGGTCCGGGTCGGTGCGGACGTGAACCAGGCCGCGCTGCGGCGCGTGTTGGCGGCGTTGCGCGGGTGATCCCGACGCCAACAGGGGTGCGGGTGTGGCTGGCGGCGGGGGCCACCGACATGCGCAAAGGCATGGACGGCCTGGCGATGGTGGTGCAGCAGCTTCTGGCCGAGGACCCGTTCGGCGGCGCCGTGTATGCGTTTCGCGGACGCCGGGGCCGTCCTGTGACATAGTGCGTCCTCTCCTTCAGATCCCTGGTAGCCCGAGTGTCTTGTCGTCCTGCAAGTGCCTGTAGTTGCTTGGGCGCCGGCCGATGATGGCCTGCACGCCTGTCCGGACGGCATCGGACCCGAGCGCCGCGGCAGGGACCTGCCACGGCGCGAAGTGCATCAGCTGCGTTCCCGGCAAGGCACCCTCGCGGATGAGCTTGTGGACCGAGCCGACGCAGATCCCGAGCCGCACGGCAGCCTCATCTACGCTGACCGTCTCGACCCTGGTTGCCGCCGGGTCGAACGGCGCGACGCCGAGCCGCTCGCGCAACTCCTGGACGCGCACGGTCGTCCATGCCTTGCCATCGGCCGGCTTGCACCGCATCCGGTTCATCGTGCTCGCCACTTCCCGGTCCGGCCACTGCCCTCCCAGCTTGCGGATGACCTCGACCGGACTGGTCTGGCGCCCGGCCGGGTAGCGCCCGCAACGGACGCGTGACACCCGCAACTCGGTATGGCGTCCGCCCGTCCAGTGGATCGTTACGACCGCTTCGTTGGCGGCATCGTCGAGGTCGAGCAGCACCTCGCGGATCAGGATGTGGGTGATGCGCTGCTTGGTCCTGATGTCGATGCCCGGGGCGTTCCATGTCGCGGGCAGGTCGCGCGCCAGCGACATTAGGGCGGCCTCGTCGTGCCGGGCGATGCGTGCCTTAAGGGCGGCGACGCGCTCCAGCGCCGCATTCCATCGGTTTTCCAACTCGCGCGCGACCAGGCGCTTGGCGGGATCGACTGCCTCATACCGCCGGGCGGCCGACGATGCCTCATAGCGCGCCTCCTCAAGCTCCCGGTCGATCGCCTGGCGCATGCATGCTGCCATCCGCCTGCGCGACCTAGTCGGCGGCCCGGATCGCAGCCTCGATGGCATGGTCCGACACCGCCTCGACGATCTGCGCGACAACAGCGCGATCGATCCGCAGGCCGCCGATGCCGATGCACAGCCAGCCCCCGACATGGCTGTCATCGCCACGGCAATGATAGCGGTGGGAGTGGCCCGACCTTGATCCGTAGAACACCCGCATGGTCCGGCCGCAGCGCCCGCACCAGACCAGGCCCGTCAGCAGCGCCCGCCCGCCCCGTGCCGACTTCCGCTCCATACGCTTCTGCATGTGGGCGTTCTCCGAGATCAGTTGCTGGTTCGCCTCGAACTGCTCCCAGCTGATGTACTCCGGATGGTGGTCGCGCAGGAGCACATTCCACGCAGCCCTCGGCTTGCTGTGGCCGGTGGTCTTGTGCGCCCGCCCGTCCACGACGCGCGTGCGGTCGGCGGTCCTGCCGAACACGTAGGCGCCGGCGTAGACGGGATGGCGCAGGATCTGCAGCACCGTGTGGTAGGCCGCCGGCCGCCACTCGATCTTACAGACCTGGGTGTTGCGCCGCATGGCTGGGAGCTTCAGCCCGGCGTCCTGCAGCCACAGCATGACCTGGCGGGCGCTGCCGAGCTCCCCGAACTTCCGCAGCACCAGCCGGATCGCGTCGGCCACGCGCTCGTCGGGGTCGATCTCGATCTGCCCCAGCTCGGTCCAGCAATAGCCGGGCGGCAGGGCAAAGCGCAGCTCGCCCCGCCGGGCCTTGGAGTCCCGCGCCGCCAGGCCGCGCTGGCGCAGCAGGCTCAGCTCGTATTCCGACATTGTGCCCTTGAGGCCAAGCAGCAGGCGGTCGTTGACCAGCCGGGGATCATACGTGCCGTCGGGATCAACCACCAGCGTCCCCACCAGGGCGCATAGGTCGATCAGGTGGTGCCAGTCCCGGCCGTTGCGGGCGAGCCGGGAAGCCTCAATGCAGAACACGGCGCCGACCGACCCGGCGCACACCGAAGCGACCAGCTTCTGGAACCCGGGGCGGTCCACCGACCCCGAGCCGGAGCGGCCCAGGTCGTCGTCGATCACGTCCACCGACGCGAACCCGAGGGCACGCGCCGCCTCGGTCAAATCATACTGGCGCCGCTAGCTTTCCGTGTTCTCCAGCACCTGCGTCATGGTGGATTGCCGGACATAGACGACGGCGCTGCGGCCGAGGTGGTCAGGCGTGATCTTCGGGCTCATCGCTGGCCTCCTGTCCGGGCAGCTGCGGGGACGTGCGTGGGCCGAGCGCCTCGAGCAGCAGGTCGGCCAGGGCTTGCACTAGGTCCTTGGGCGGCTGCGTTGCCGGGCGGAACGGGTCCGTGCGGTCCAGTGCCAGCATGAGTTGCGTCCGGGGTCGGCTGTTCACTGCGGGCCTCCTCTCCATTCAGGAGGCTCGATGGTGATGGGTGCGCGGAGTCCGGCGCACGCTCCGCAAGCACGGCCCGCAGTTCGATCAGCGCCACAGCGCCGACCTGGGCCGGGCCGACCACCATGGCCACGCAAACAGCGGCATCGCACATCCAGGCCGGCACCTCGCGCGAGATGCCGGCGCGCGACTCAAGGTAGAGGATTTCTGTAGATAGGCATGGAATATAGGAAGGTTCTCCCGCATTTGCCGTGCGGTTGTTGCGCTGTCATGCGGCGTTCAGGACGCGGGCGCGGAGGAGGTCGAAGCCCGCTCGGCCGTGCATGAACCGCTTGATGGTCTTAATGCGGTTCACCTGGCCCTCGACGGGGCTTGTGGTCCAGGGCAGGTCGAGGGCGGCCTGCAC
The DNA here is from genome assembly GCA_964243265.1 of uncultured Acetobacteraceae bacterium. Lineage (GTDB taxonomy): Bacteria > Pseudomonadota > Alphaproteobacteria > Acetobacterales > Acetobacteraceae > DASWOJ01. The sequence goes on from CAXTFY010000399.1 coordinate 3,030, forward strand.
GGCATTCCGGTCGCGGCCCAGGCTGGCGGCGAACCCGGCAAGCAGGGTGTCGGCGGCGGCAGTGAGCACATCCTGCAAAGGCTCATCGCCCTCCTTGCGCAGCACGCGGTGCAGGCGCTTTGCGACTGCCACGGCGTCGGCCAGCTGGCGCGCGATGAACCGGCGCTCATCGTCAGCGAGCCTGTCCATGTCGGCCATCAGCAGGCGCCCGACGCGCCGGCCGGAGGGCGGCTGCGGGATCGGCGCGGCCGACGCCGCATCTTGCGACTGCGCAGCCGGCCGCCCGTCGCGGCGTTGCGTGGCCCAGGCGCGAACCCTGCCGGGCCGCCCGGCATAGCCGGCAGCGGCGATCTCGCGCCAGAGCTGCGCGGCGTTGCGGCACCCCTCGGACCAGCGCCGCTCCAGTAGTGGGACATGCGGGTCCAGCGCGTTGCCGCGCTTGGGCTTGCGCCATGTCGGCGCCCCGCCGCGGCACAGCCAGCCCCGCACGGTCTTGCGCTCGGCGCCGAGGAGGGCCGCGATGCGCCGGATGGACACGCCCTGGTCGTGCAGGCGGGCGGCCCCCTCATAGCGCGCGTGCCTGCGGCTGAGCGACGCCTGGCTGGCCCGTTCGGCGGCATTCGGCTGGCGCGGCATGGCCGGCGGCGCTGGTTCGGCGGCGGTGGTCGCCGCATGCTCCTCGGCGACCGCCTGCGCCACCCTGCGGACCGCGCTGCCGTGCCGGTCGGCCAGCGCGTGAACGGCATCACCCAGGTTGCGCAGCAGGTGCCAGCGGTCCGCCACCTGGACGGCCTCTGGCGCACCCTGGCGCGCGCCGTCTGCATAAGTGCCGGCCCGGTCGCGCGCGATCACCTCCACGCCAGGGTGCAGGCGCAGCCAGGTGGCCAAGGTCTCGAACTGCCGGTCGGGCAAGAGGTCCACCACGGTGTTGCGCTCCAGGTCCACCAGTGCCGTGCCGTAGCGATGTCCATCGCGAAGCGATCCCACGGCGTGAGGTCAGCGAAGCTGACAGGGCGCCAGGCCCAATCATCGACGCCAAGCACGCGCGGGGTTGGCGGCGCTTGACCGCTGCTGCCTGAGCCGCACACCGCCCGGAGCAGCGTGTCCGCGCTGGTGCTGATGGCCAGCCGTGCGGCGAGCCGCGCACCGGCCTCACCGCCGAGCGCCAGCCCGAGGCAGCCATGCAGGTCGCTCAGCCGCTCGGTGCGACGTGCCGCGGCAACGGCGACGCCGGCCAGGCGCTCGGCGAAGGTCTGCCGGGAACAAGCCGGAACGCAGCAGCGGAACCGCCGCGCTTGGACGCGCAAGGCGACCGGCCGACCCTGCCAGGGCAGGTCGCCAAAGTGACGCTCGTATCGGCTGTGGACGCTACAGGACAGGGTGCCGCAGTCGGGGCAGGCCGCCGTGGGCGAGCGCGGCTGGGTGACGATGGTGACGCAATCAGGGGTGGGTAGGACCTGCACGACGGCCAGACCCGGCGGGATCAGCAGAAGCAAACGCTTGGGCAAGATCGGCTTTCAAAGCAGGAGGAGTGTTCCTTCCATGTGTCCATCCAACTCCGAAACGGCCACCAACTGCACGGCAAATGCGGGAGAACCAATAGGAACCCCGTTGGCGGGGTGATCGGCGTCCAAACGGGGCTCATCCGCAGCCTCGGTGCAGATCGTTGTCATGCTGCACGGACCAGGCGCGCCCTGAGCAGGTCGAGCTTTGCTTGCCCATATGCCTGGCGCCTGACCAGCTTCAAGCGGGTGACCTGCCCCTCGACTTGGCCGCTGCTCCAGGGCAGCGTCAGGACTGCGCGCACGGCCTGCTCGTCCTGACGCAGGCCGGCAGCGAAGCCGTGCGACTTTAGACCTTCGTTAGCCAACCTCATCCGGCCCTCGGGCGTCCTGCACACCACGCC
>CAXTFY010000400.1:0-4884 GCA_964243265.1 uncultured Acetobacteraceae bacterium
CTGCTGTTCACCTTCACTTACGCGACCTGGGCAGCGAAAAGCCGGCGCGCCGGGCTGATCCTGGTGCCGGTGCTCGACATTCTGCAATCTGTGCCGATCCTGGGCTTCCTGACCTTCACGGTCGTGTTCTTCATGAGCCTGTTCCCCGGCCGGGTGCTGGGGGCGGAGCTTGCGGCCATCTTCGCCATCTTCACCAGCCAGGCGTGGAACATGGCGTTCAGCCTATACCAAAGCCTGAAGACGGTTCCGGCCGACCTGGACGAGGCCTCGCGCAGCTACCGGCTTACGGGGTGGCAGCGGTTCTGGCGGCTGGAGGTGCCGTTCGCCATGCCGGGCCTGGTGTGGAACACCATGATGTCGATGTCGGGCGGCTGGTTCTTCGTCGTCGCCAGCGAGGCGGTCAGCGTGGGGGACTCGACGTGGAAGCTGCCGGGCATCGGCAGCTACGTGGCCAAGGCGCTGGACGAGCGCGACATCGGCGCGGTGTTCTGGGCGATCCTGGCGATGCTGATCGTCATCCTGGCATATGACCAGTTGCTGTTCCGCCCCTTGGTCGCCTGGTCGAGCAAGTTCCGGTTCGAGCTGACGGCCGGGGAGAACACCGAGGACCCCTGGGTGCTGAAGCTGCTGCGCCGCACCCGGCTGCTGCGGGCGGTGTCGGGCGGCATCGGGCGGGTGTTCGATGCATTTGGCGGGCTGCGGCTGTCGTTCCGCATCCGGCCGCGCCGGGCGGCGGTGCGGGCGCCGTCGCGCACGGGCGATGCGGCGTTCCTGGCGGTGCTGGCCGTTGCGGTCGCCGCGGCGGCTTGGGAGATCTGGACGTTCGCGTCGGCGACGCTGACCCTGGCCGACTTGGTTGAAGCGATAGAGCTTGGCCTGATCACCCTGTTGCGCGTCGTGGTGTTGATGGTGCTGGCGACGCTGGTTTGGGTGCCGATCGGCGTCTGGCTGGGCCTGCGCCCGGCGTGGGCGCGGCGGGCGCAGCCGCTGGCGCAGTTCCTGGCGGCGTTCCCGGCCAACCTGTTCTTCCCGGTGTTCGTCGTCGCCATCGTGTATTTCGCGGGCAACCCGGACATCTGGCTGACGCCGCTGATGATCCTGGGCACGCAGTGGTATATCCTGTTCAACGTCATCGCCGGGGCCAGCGCGTTCCCGGGGGACTTGCAGGAGGCGTCGAAGAACTACCAGGTCGGCGGGCTGCTGTGGTGGCGCCGGGTGATCCTGCCGGGCATCTTCCCATACTACATCACGGGCGCCATCACGGCGTCGGGCGGATCGTGGAACGCGGCCATCGTGTCGGAGGTGGCGGTCTGGGGCAAGACGAAGCTGTCCGCGCACGGCCTGGGGGCCTACATCGCGGACGCCACGGCGGACGGCGCGACGGCGAAGGTGGTGCTGGGCGTCGTCGTGATGTCCTCGTTCGTGCTGGCGTTCAACCGGCTGCTGTGGCGGCCGCTCTATGCCTACTCCAGCCGCCGCCTGACGTTGTAACAGCCTTGCCTCAACCGTGACGCCGCAGCCGGGAGCACACCCATGGACCAAACCGTTGCAGCCGACACCCTGCTGCAGGTGCGCGGCGTCCGCCAGTCGTACCACAAGGACAGCAGCGCCGACCTGGTGGTGCTGGACGACGTGGACGTGTCGCTCCGCAGCGGCGAGATCGTGGGACTGCTGGGCCGGTCTGGGTCGGGCAAGTCAACCCTGCTGCGGATCATCGCGGGCCTACTGACCCCGACAGCCGGCGAGGTGACATGGCGGGGCCGCGCCCTGCACGGGCCTGCGGACGGCGTGGCGATGGTGTTCCAAAGCTTCGCCCTGTTCCCCTGGCTAACGGTGCAGGAGAACGTGGAGCTTGGGCTGGAGGCGCTGGGCGTCGCCCGGGCCGAGCGGGAGAAGCGCGGCGAGGCGGCCATCGACCTGATCGGCCTCGGCGGCTACGAGAGCGCGTATCCCAAGGAGCTGTCCGGCGGGATGCGCCAGCGCGTCGGGCTGGCCCGCGCCCTGGTGGTGCACCCGGACCTGCTGCTGATGGACGAGCCGTTCAGCGCCCTGGACGTGCTGACGGCAGAGACGCTGCGCACCGACCTGATCGACCTGTGGAGCGAGGGCAAGCTGCCGGTGAAGTCGATCCTGATGGTCACCCACAACATCGAGGAGGCGGTGCTGATGTGCGACCGCATCCTGGTGTTCAGCAGCAACCCCGGCCGCGTCGCCAGCGAGCTGCGCGTGCCGTTCCCGCATCCGCGCAACCGCAACGACGCCGCGTTCCGGCAGTTCGTCGATGACATCTATGCCCTGATGACCCGGCGTGCGCCGACGTCGCATACTACCGCCGCGGCGGCGCCGGCCACCATTGCGCTGCAACTGAACCCGGTCAGCACCAACCTGCTGGCCGGGCTGGCGGAGACCCTGGCGGCCCCGCCGTACAACGGACGCGCCGACTTGCCTGCGCTGGCCGGGACGCTGCAGTTGGAGTTGGACGACCTGCTGCCGATGGGTGATGCGCTGCAACTGCTCGGGTTGGGCGTGCTGGAGGAGGGCGACCTGCGCCTGACCGACCAGGGCCGGCACTGGGTGGAGGCCGAGACGGACGCCCGTAAGCAGATCTTCGGCCAGGCGCTGCGCGGCAACGTGCCGCTGGTGGCGCAAATCCGGCACGTGCTGGACGAGCGGCCCAACCACCGTGCCTCCGGCGTGCGGTTCCGCGACGAGCTGGAGGACACGATGTCGCCGGACTATGCCGATGAGACGCTGCGGACCGCCATCGCCTGGGGGCGGTATGCCGAGCTGTATTCCTATGACGAGGAGGCTGACCAATTCTTCCTCGATGAGGAGGAGTAGCCAGCCGGACGCCCTGCCGAGGCCTGGACGCTGTGCCGGGGCGTTGACCACGCCCGCCTGCACGGGCTTGAAGGGTCGGGTGGCAACGGTTGGGACCAGCGTGATGCGGCAACGTCCGATTCGACTGTTCATGGTGTTCGCATGCGTCCTGGCACTGCCGGGCTGCGGCTCGATATTGACCGAAGGCACGGCGGATGTGGCGGGGGTCGCTGCCGCTGGGGCCGCAAGCTCGGTGACGCGGAGCGCTGCCGGTGCCGCCGCGGTCGGCCTGGTGGTGCAGTCCCTGGCCGAGGAAGGGTTGAAACACGTCGAGCGCCGCGTGCACCGGACGGAACAGGAGTCGATTGCGCAGGCGGCAGGGCCGTTGCCGGACGGCGCGGTCGCGGCCTGGTCCGTCGATCATTCATTGCCGATCGAGGCCGACGAAGCCGGCCAGGTCGTTGTCGCCCGCAGCTTCGGCGTTGCCGACTTCCGCTGCAAGGACATCGTATTCTCGGTGGACACGAAGGATCGGAATGCCAAAGGCGGGGCCGGCCTGCACCGCGCCTTCTACACCGCGACGGTTTGCCAAGACGGCCAAGCCTGGCACTGGGCGTCGGCCGAGCCGGCGACGGAGCGCTGGGGCGCGCTGCAATGAGGCTGCTGGCCGCCGTGCTGCTGCCGGCGCTGGCGGGGTGCGCGGCTGCGACGAACGTGGCGGCCTTGGGGGTCGGGGTGGCCTCGGGTTCGGCGACGGCGAACCCGGCGGTCGGCTTCGCCATCGGCGTCGCCACTCAGGCGGGCCTGCGCGAGTTGGGCCGGTATGTCGTCCGCCGCCGCCAAACCGGCGAGCAGGACGCGATCGCCGATGCCGCCGGTGGGGCCGCAGTCGGCGCCACGGTGCCGTGGGAAATCCGGCACACCATCCCGATTGGCAACGAGCACGGTGACCTGGCGGTCGCCCGCGAGTATGCCACGCCAATTGCGACATGCCGCGAGGTGGTGTTCACCGTCAGGAACGGCGCGGACCGGGGCATCTTCACGACGTCGCTCTGCCGCCAGGCTGCACGCTGGAAGTGGGCGGCGGCCGAGCCTGCGACAGAGCGGTGGGGCTACCTGCAGCCGTCGGACTGAGCGCATTGGCGCCCAGCGCGGCCAGGTCTTTCGCACCTGCAGCGTGCGGGTTGACGTCGTCCGTCGATTGGAGAGCAGCCATGCACCGCTGCACCCTGCTGCGCACTTGCCGCCACTCCGCTTACCGGACTGCTTGCCAGGCAGGCGGCCTTTGCGCAGACGCCGCGCGAAAGGCTGTAATGGGGATGCCGAGCAACAGCCTTGTTAGCCTGGACCCGCTCGGGGCGGCGAGGGCAATCCCGGGTGCCTTGCGTTGCCGTGCCGCGGTGTTGGCGGTCTTCAGGGCAGCTCGCGGGTCGCGGCGGCTATCGCATTGAACCCTGGCCCTCACCCGATCAGAGAGAGGGCCAGTAGACAGCAACCTTCAAGCCTGAGGCTTGAGGTCCAGTATGTCTGGAACCTAACGCCGGCCTAGGTTCTGCCCGGCCCCACCGAACGGGTCGTCCCCACCCTGACCGCCGCCAAGGCTCTGACCCGCGCCGCCGAACGCATCGCCGCCCTGCGGCATTTGCCCACTCGGCGTCATCTGGTCCACCGCGTGCGGCAGGAACTGCGAGAGCTGCGACAACAGGTCATGTGGCTGCATGTTGCTTTGCTGCGCCCACTGGTTGACCTGCTGCTGACCGAAGACCTGCTGTAGCTGGTCTGGGCTGACCTGCTGGTTGGGACCGTTTCCCATCCAGGAACTGGCGATGTGCCCCAGGCCGGCGTTCTGGAACTGGCCCAGCAAGCCGCCGAGACCGCCGGCCATCGGGCCACCCGCTGCAGGCGCACCGCCCTGCTGCTGTTGCGCCCCACCGCCCAGCAGCGAGCTGAGGATGCCCCCGACCGGGGAGGAGCCGCTATTGCCGCCCATCAGGCTGCCGATAACGGAGTCAAGTAGGCCCATGATTTGATCCCTCGAAAATAGGTTGGAGCCGCGCTTAGATC
>CAXTFY010000401.1:0-4878 GCA_964243265.1 uncultured Acetobacteraceae bacterium
TGCCCATGGCCTACGAAGCAACCATGCAGGTGGCCGAAGCCAAACCGTAGCCACCCAAGCCCACCAACACTCCATGAGGGCGGGTCAACTCCACCACCGGCCGCCGCAAGGCGATTGGGCTGAGTTGGGAACGGCTGCAGGCGCGCGCCTACGAGAGCATCCTCATCAGCTCCAGGTCGGGAACGCGGTCGATGCCGCTGCTTGGCGTTGACACGCATATGGGCCTGATGACCTGCCTCTACCGATGGACCACCGGCGGCACGGTGATCTACGGACCGCCCGGCTTGGCGGCGCTCCCCGTGGCCCTGCAAACGCTGGCTCCAGAGATCCTGGTGATCGCGACCGGCCAACTGGCGGCGCTGCTCGACCTGCTGCCGGAAGGCTTCGCCATGCCGGGCGCCGAGGTGTTCGTGGCGGGCGGCCTGGTCTCGCGTGGCCTCGCCAAGCGGTCGCTGGCCTGCTTCGGCCGCGGCCTCACCATCATTTACGGCTCGACCGAGGCCGCCGGCGCCACCGCCGGGCGGGCGGGGATGCTCGATGCCGCGCCCGACGCGGTAGGCTGGGCGTATCCGGACCGCGAGATCGAAATCCTCGACGCCGCCGGCCCGCGGCGCCCGGCGTGGAAGGCGAAATCCGCATCCGCGGCCCCCATGTGGCAACCAGCTACCTCGACGACCGCAACGGCTCGGAGGCGGTGTTCCGCGATGGCCGGTTCCATCCGGGCGACCTTGGCCGGATGTTGCCGGGCGGCCTGTTGTGCGTGGCCGGGCGGATCGATGAGGTCATGAACCTTGGCGGGGTCAAGGTCCTGCCCGCCCGTTTCGAGGATGCGGCGTTGGCCTGCCCCGGGGTTCGCGACGCGGCGGCCTTCGCCATGGCGGCGCCCGGCGGCGGGCAGCGCGCCCATGTCGCAGTGGTCCGCGACGACGGCTTTGTGGAACCGGCGCTGGCGCGCGCGCTGATCGACGCGGTTCCGGGCGTGACGGCGCCGCTTCTGGTGTAGGTGGATGCCATTCCCCGCAACGCGATGGCCAAGCCGGATCGCGCCCGCCTCGCCGCCGCGGTCGCCGCAGCGGCGTGACCGGGGCCGAGCCGCGGGAATGGTAAAAACCTGGGGCGCCACGCCAGGGCCAGCGCGGCCGGGGCTACCCAGGGCAGGCGATCGCCCGTCACCTCGGCATCAGCCGCTCGACCGTATTCCCGCTGGGAGCGCTGGTCCGCAGCCGCCACCTGCGCAGCGAGACCCTTCCCGAGCATAAGCATCGCGGCAACGCCGGGAACAGCCGGCTCGACCCGTGTCAGCTTCGCTGACATCCCCCAGGGGATCGCTGCGCGATGGCAGCACGTCGTGTTCCACCCCATCGGTCAGGCAAAGTGGCACGCCGCCCAATGGCCGGGCGACACGGGACGCAGCGCCGGGTCGTCCCGGGCGCAGCGGGCTTCGGCGCGTGGGCAGCGGGTGCGGAAGCGGCAGCCGCTGCCGGGGTCCACAAGCTCGCCACGCAGCGGGGCGGCCTGGCCGGTGCCGCCGGGGACGGACGCCAGCAGCGCCTGGGTGTAGGGGTGACGCGCCTGGCCGAACAGCGCGGCGTGCCCGGCGCTTTCCACGATGCGCCCGAGGTACATCACCAGCACCCGGTCGGCCATGTAGCGGACCACGCCGAGGTCGTGCGAGATGAACAGGTAGGCCAGCCCGAACTCCCGCTTCAGATCAACTAGCAGGTTGAGGATGCCGGCCTGGATCGACAGGTCGAGCGCCGACACCGGCTCGTCGCACACCAGCAGGGCCGGGCGCAGCACCAAGGCGCGCGCGATGCCCAGGCGCTGCCGCTGCCCACCGCTGAACTCGTGCGGCAAGCGGTCCAACGCCGAGCGCGGCAGCCCCACCCGGTCCAGCATCGCCGCCACACGTGCCGCACGGTCCGGCAGGCCGTGCACCTTCATCGGCGTCTCAAGCAGGGTGCGGACGGTTTGCCGCGGGTTGAGCGAGGCCGACGGGTCCTGGAACACCATCTGCATCCGGCGGCGCAACGGCCGCATGGCCCGCTGCCCTAGCGGCAGCAGGTCCGTGCCGTCCAGCCGCACGCGTCCGCCGGCAGCGGGCACCAGGCGCAGCAGCGTCTTGCCGAGGCTCGACTTGCCGCACCCGCTCTCGCCCACCAGGCCGACCGTTTCCCCGGCCGCCACCTGGAACCCCACCCCATCGACCGCGACGTGCGTGCGTCCCCCCGTGTGGTACTCGGTGCGCAGGTCCTGGACTTCCAGCAGCGTCATGCGCGGATGCACGCCGCATCGTGCAGCGCGGCCACGGCATGGAGCGGCGGCACGCCGGCGTCGCAGGGCGGGATATGCCGGTGGCACCGCGGCGCGAACGGGCAGCCCGGCGCGGTCGCAGCCGAAGCCACGGTGCCCGGGATCTCCGTCAGCCGGCTGCTGGTGTAATGCCCGCCATGCGCGGACGCGGCCAGCAGGCCCGCGGCATAGGGATGCGCGGGTTGCGCCAGCACCGGTTCGGCCAAGCCTTGCTCCACGATCCGCCCCGCATACATCACCGCCACCTGGTCCGCCCGGTCGGCCACCACGCCGAGGTCGTGGGTGATCAGCAGCAGCGCCATGCCGCGGTCGCGCTGCAACCGGGCCAGCAGGTCCAGCACCTGCGCCTGGATGGTCACGTCCAGCGCCGTGGTAGGCTCGTCCGCGATCAGCAGCACCGGGTCGCAGGACACGGCGATCGCGATCATCACCCGCTGCCGCATGCCGCCGGAGAACGTGTGGGGATAGGCAGCGGCGGCGCGGACCGGATCGGGGATCCCAACGAGATCCAGCAGCTCCAGGACGCGGGCGCGCAGGACGGTGCCGGGCAGGGAAACGTGCTGGCGGATGGCTTCGGCAAGCTGGGCGCCCACGGTCCGGACCGGGTTCAGCGCCGTCATGGGTTCCTGCAGCACCAAGCCGATGCGGCGGCCGCGCACGGATCGCAGTGTGCGGGCCGGGGCGCCGACCAGCTCCTCGCCGTCCAGCCGGACGCTGCCGCCGGCAATGGCGGCGCCGGGCGGCAGGAGCTGGACCAGGGCGAACGCGGTCAGGCTCTTGCCGCAGCCGCTTTCGCCGACCAGGGCCAGGGTTTCGCCGCGGTCCAGCGTGAAGTCGGCGCCGTGCACCACAGTCTGGGCGCCGAACCCGACGCGGAGGCCCCGCACGGCGAGCAGGCTCATCGCAGGCCCGAGCGCGGGTTGAGCACATCGTTCAACCCGTCCCCCGCGAGGTTGAGTGCCAGCACCGTGACGGCGATGGCGCAGCCGGGGATGGCGGCGACGAACCATTCGGTCCGCAGCAGCGGGCGGCCGTCGCCGATCATGCTGCCCCAACTGACCACGTTGGGGTCGCCCATCCCGAGAAAAGCCAGCCCGGCCTCCGTCAGGATCGCATTAGCCACCAGCACGGATGCGGTGACCACCACGGGCGGCAGCGCGTTGGGCAGGATCTCGCCCAGGATCAGCCGGAGCGTGCCGTAGCCCAGCGCCCTGCCGGCCTGCACGAACTCGGCCCCGCGCAGCGCCCGGAACTGCGCCCGGACCAGCCGCGCGACCAGCGGCCAGGACGCCACTCCGATGGCAAGCGCGATGTACTGCACCGAGGGTTGGCGGATCGCCACCAGCACGATGACCAGCAGGAAGGACGGGATCACCTGCACCAGCTCGGTCAGCCGGCTCAGCACCCGGTCCACCCAGCCGCCGAAATACCCGCCCAACGCGCCCACGACGATGCCGATCACCAAGCCGATGGCGGCGGCAACCGAACCGACCAGCAGGGACGCCCGCGCCCCGTGCATCAGCCCGGCGGCGATGTCGCGGCCCAGGCTGTCGGTGCCCAGGGGATAGGCCGGGTCGGTGCCGGGCCATTCGACGGGGGCGGAGACGATGTCGAGGGGGTCGTCGGGGTACACGGTCGAGGCCAGCCCGGCGGCTGCGGCAACAGCCAACAGGATCAGCAAGCCCGCGACGAAGGACGGGTTGCGCGACAGCGCCACCCAGGCGCCGCGGCGGAGGGGCGTCATTGGGCGGTGATCCGCGGGTCCAGCCAGGCGTGCAGCAGGTCGAGCCCGGCGTTGGCGGCGATCACCAGCAGGCTGGACAGCAGCAGCACGCCCAGCAGCAACCCGTAGTCGCGCCCTACCACGGCCTCGAGCGCCAGGCGGCCCATGCCGGGCCAGCCGTACACGGTCTCCACCACCACGGCGCCGCCCAGCAGGTTGCCCAGGTGCAGCCCGGCTACGGTGGTCAGCGGGATCAGCGCGTTCGGCAGGGCGTGGCGCAGGGTCAGCATCAGCGGGTGCATGCCCTTGGCAGCGGCGGCGCGCATGAAGTCCAGCCGCTGCACCTCCAGCAGGCTGGCCCGCACCAGGCGCGCGTACACCGCGACGAAGAACAGCGACAGGCTGGCGGCCGGCAGCACCAGGAAGCCCGCGCGATCCGTCAGCCAGGCCACGCCGTGCAGGTCGGCGCCCACCGTGCCCGCCCCGTTCGCCGGCAGCCAGCCGAGCCGGACCGAGAACAGCACGATGGCCATCAGCCCGACCCAGAAGCCCGGCGTCGAGTAGCACAGCAACGCCAGCACCTGCAGCACGCGGTCCGGCCAGCGACCGGCCTGCGCCGCCATGGCCCACCCCAGCAGCACCCCCATCACCAGCGCCAGGGAGAGGGCCGCCAGCATCAGCAGCAGCGTGTTGGGCAGCCGCTCCGCGATCAACCCCGCCACCGGCACGCCGAACCGGGCGGACAAGCCGAGGTCACCGTGCAGCAGGTGACCGAGGTAGCTCAGCAGTTGCAGCAGCACGGGCTGGTCCAGGCCGAACCTGGCCCGCATCGCGGCCATGCC
>CAXTFY010000402.1:0-3033 GCA_964243265.1 uncultured Acetobacteraceae bacterium
CGCCGCCGCCTTCTGTGGGATCAGGCCCGGCGGAGGACTCGGCGGCAGGAACAGATCGTGCTGGGGTGTTGGAACAACGGCCATCCTCGTTTCCTCGCGCTGGTTGGGGCGGGGATAACGGTAGGCCGTCGTCGATCAGGCGGCGCAGGTCGCGCAAGGCCGCCAGCGACAGGCGTGGGCCGTCAAGGGTCGGCAGCTCCGCAGCGGCTGCGTCCAGCATCCAGGCCGGGAGCTGCATCAGGGTGCCGTCAGGCTGCCCGACAACGACGTGCAGGCAGTCGTGGTGCCGCCAGCACCGGACGATGGCCACCTCGCATCCGCAGCGCGGATGATGCCTGTAACGGATCAGCGCGGTCTGGCCGGGCTGATACTGCGCAGTATGTCTCTGGACTGAGCAACAATGGCAAGACGGCGATTGCCCGCCGCTTCCTGGCCCGCAACGCCGTGCCGGAGGACGTGGCCGCGGAGCGCGGCCGCATCCCCGTCGCCCTCATCCAGGCCCCGAACGGACCAAGGATCGTCCCGCTGCTGACGGCCATCCTCGAGGCGCTTGGCCGCGGCCGGGTGCGGCGCACCGCCACTGCCCAGCTCAGGGTCGAGGCGTACCAGGCCATGCAGGACGTCGGATTGCGGCTGCTGCTGATCGACGACCTGCACAACATCCGCGGCGCCGGGGTCGGCAGCATGCTGGTCGAATTGCGCCAGGTCGGCTCGGTCACCGGCGTGTCGCTCGGCGCGTTTGCGACCAAGGAGATCGCCTACGCGCTGCGCCAGGATGAGCAGATGGCGAACCGTTTTGAGGTGATGACGCTGCCGCGCTGGCGGTATGGCGACGTGGAGTATGCCCAGCTACTCGCAACGTTCGAGCGACAGCTGCCCCTGCGGCGTGCATCCAATCTGACCGACCCCGTCTTGGCGGAGCAGATCCTGCTGGCGGCCGGAGGCTTGATCGGCGGCGTCGCACGCCTGCTGCGCCATGCTGCGGCTGAGGCGGTCACATCGGGCTATGAGCGCATCGACCAAGCCATGCTGGACCGGGTCGGCGCGTCCACGCCGGAGCGGATCGAGGCCATCGCCCTTGCAGCGGACCTGTAGGGTGGCCGGTCCTGATTGGGATCGTGAGACGATAGTGCGGCTGGCCGAGGCAGCCCAGGCCTGGCTGCCGACGGACATTCTCGAGGTCAGGATGCAAGTCCTGGGTTTGCTGGTCCAGGCCGCTGCGGCCGGGGCTGATCCGATCGGTGAGCTGCAGCAGGCGATGGCCCGGTGGTTCAACGCCGATGCCGCGATCATGCTGCCGGTCTTGCACGATCCGGACGATCGCGGCTGGAGCGGTGAGGTCACGCTTGAGGGCCTGCCGGCGGGGCGGCGGCCTGTCCTGTGGCCGCAGCGCCCGAAGCGTCGATCCGACGAGCTGTTCAGCAGCTGGCTGTCGCGCACCGCCGCCGCAGCTGCGGCGCCGCCCGCCGAATTCAGCCGGGATGTCATGGGCACGGTGCATGACGACGTGGACCGGGACGTTGCGCCCGACACGGTCCGGCGCCTTGCGCAGGTGAGCGGCCAGAGCTTCGGCCACCTTGCGGCAGGATGCCTGCAGGCATGGCCGGATGCCGCACCGGACACCATGGCAGGGATGGCCCAGGATATGCTGCTGCGGCACGGCGCCCTGCTGCTCGAGCGGCCTGCCGGGTCTCCGACAGGCCGCGCCAGGCCGCTGCTGCAATACTGCCCATGCTGCCTTGGCAGCGACCTGCACCCCTACTTCCGCCGTGGCTGGCGGTTTGCCCACGCGGTGGCCTGCCTTGAGCACGGCGTCAGGCTGCATGACGCCTGCTGGCGCTGTTGTGCACCGGTCGTCCTGCTCCATCAGCGCGGGGCGGGCGAGCACCCGCGCTGCAGCAGGTGTGACGCGCTGTTGGCCGAGGCGCCCGCCATGGCGCACGACGCAGCGGCCCTTCGGCAGCGCAACCTGGAGGCCATGCTGTCCTACCTCGCTGCCCGGGTCCCCGCTGCCCAGCGCGCCTGCCACCTGAACCTGCTGGCGAGCAGCCTTCCAGGGGCTGCAGCCCCGGTGGCCGCTCGCGCCGCGGCTGTCGCTGCCCTGCATCCAGGCAAGCTCACGGTCTGGTTTGGGCCGTCCCAGGATGGGCAGCATGACCGCCCCCTGCAGATGCTGGCCAGGGGTGTTCGCCCCCGCGACGCCTGGCCGAGACGGGCATCGCGGCGGCGACCTCCCGTTCTCCCCTGCTAGGCCAACCCATAGTGGGCGACGATGCGCAGGGCGAGATCGGGCCAGCCGGACCTGATGGCGGCCAGGGCGCGCCATGGCGTCCAGTCCGCTGACCAGAACTCGTAGTGGGCGCCGTCATGCCCGGGCGGCAGGTCCTGCCTGTCAGCCAGCAGGAGTTCCTGCTCCACCACTTGCCGCAGCGGCCAGGTTGTGCCCCACCAGGTCCAGAGCCAGTCCAGCACGCGCGGATCATGGGGGCCGAGGCGCAGCAGCGTGTGGGGCATTGGGACCAGTGCATGCAGGTCGAGGGCGCAAGCCGTTGCCGCCCCGCCGATGGGCGCGGCCTGCGCGCGCACCCCGACCTGTTCACGCAGCAGGCCGGCCAGGATGCGCGCGCCCTCGACGGTGATGCCGCGCAGCTCCGGCGGAGGCGCCAGCAGGAGGTGCATCCAGTCCTCCTGCGCCTGGTCCTCGCCCCCGAACGGCAGGAGACCCGGACCGCGCGCCGCCATCCGGAAGGCCGCGAGCGTGGCGGACGGCCCGGTGATGGTGAGCGTGTGGTGCAGCCAGTCCGGCGTCTTCAGCGCCTGGACGCCCTGGCCATCGTCCGCAGCGACGGTCGCTGCGGGCTCGGGTTGCCGCAGGCTGGCCAGGGCCAGTTGGCGCCGCCGGTGCTGAAGGCTGCCAACCACCGCGTCGGCAAGCCGCTCAGGGCGCCCTGCCTTGGGTTTGGGCAGCTTGGCCTTGACCGGTTTCGGCCTGGCGCTCTTGCCGGGGGCGGCCCCCCCTGCCATGCCCCGCTG
>CAXTFY010000402.1:3133-4877 GCA_964243265.1 uncultured Acetobacteraceae bacterium
TATAGGCCCAGGAGCTTGGCCGGGCTGTCGCTGACCAGCTTGGCGCGCCGAACGTAGCCGCGCATGGTCCGCAGATCCTTCTGGCGGGTATGGTCCATGATCTGTTCGTCGCGGGCGCCGGCGATGTAGGCCTGGGTGATGAAGCCCGCGCGCAGACCATGCGGGCTCAGCCGCTCGCCGGCTGCGACCTTCAGGCCGGCAATGCCGGCCCGCTTGGCGAGGATGAGGCGCACCGCGTCGGGGTGCAACGCCCGCCCCCCGATCACGCCCCGCTGGTCGATGCCGCGGAACACCGGCCCATAGCGGCAGTCGGAGGCGCGCAGCCAGGTTTCCAGCGCACGCACCGGGCAGGTGTCGGGCCGCTTGCCGCGGGGAATGCCCAGGCTGGCGCCCTTGCCGGCCTGATCCCCCTTGGCGCGCGGGACCAGCAGCCGGAGCCCTTCGGCGGTAAAGGTGACGTGCTCGCGCTGGACGGCAACCAGCTCCGAGCGGCGCAGCGCGCCAGCGTAGCCCAGGAGCAGCAGCGCGCGGTCGCGCTGTCCGGCCAGGGTGTGGCCGCATGCCTCGACCAGGCTGCGCAGCTCGTCGGTGGCTAAGGCCGCCGACTGGCGCTGCGGCCGGCCGTATCGGCGCTGGATGCCGCGCAGGGTGTTGCGGATCGCCGGGTGGGCGCGGGGCCAGTCCTGGCCAGCCAGCCGATGGGCGCGGCTCAGCGCGGCCAGGCGGCGTGCGAGGGCGCTGCTGGTGTGGGACTTGGCCATCGAGGCCAGGTAGGCGGCGACGGTGTCCGGGGCAGCCGGGAGCGCCGGCCAGCCTGCCTCACGGCACCAGGCCATGAAGTGATGCCAGTCGGCGCGGTAGGCGCGCAGGGTCGCAGGGGCCAAGGCCTCGCTGGCGAAGTCCATGGCGGCAGCGAGGGCGGCCAGGGCCGCTGGGGAGGCCGCGGCATCCACGACGGGGGAGCCTGCTGTGGCCCTCGGCTCGGCGCTGATCGCCAGCGCGGTCGGCACCGTGTCCGGCAGGAGTGGTTCAGGGGTGGGCATAGGTCTGGATTTCCGAGGTGCGCCAGCAGCTTGCAACGGATTGTGGCACAATGCCAGAGGTCGCGATAAGGCACACTTATCGCGTGTGGTTCCCGGCAGGCCCACCTCCCAGCCGCAAGCAGCCACGCCCATGCGAAGCTGGCCAGGGCCGGGCCTTGGCAGGCTGCGCGGGGCATCAGGCCCTTGCCGCAGCATCGGCGTGGAAGGTTTAGTCGGCCGCGGGCATCGGAGCCCAGCGGGAAAGCCCCCTGCCCTGCCCGTCCTCGCTCCTCAGGCCGCGTTGCCCGGTCAGGGCGGCGGCAGGCCAACGTCGGTCCGGGCCGTTCGGCAGGCGTCACCGCCCGGACGGAACTCCCGGCACACCGCAGGGCGCCGCGCATACGTCGCGCACCGGCAGGGGGCGCCGACCTCGCCGCGGAACGCCACACAACGGCCATCGATCCGGTGCAAGCGCCTGAACTCAGCCGCCTCCCAGGACGCGAACCCCAGCCTGCCGCGGACGGAGCGGGTCAGGTGACGGGGCGTCAGGTCCGCGGCGTCCACCACCACCTCGCCTCCAGCCACACAGCAGGCGCCGCAGGTGCGGCACAGGGCCGCTGAACCCGAGGACGCCTGGTCAGGATGCAGTTGGGTCATCGTCGTCCAATGCCTCTTCAGCCTCGTCCTGGTCGTCGCCGATCGGGCCGATGTCGCCTGCCGCA
>CAXTFY010000403.1:0-4813 GCA_964243265.1 uncultured Acetobacteraceae bacterium
ACCCGGGTCATGGTCCAGGCCGTCGCGCCCTCCAGGGGACCGGGCAGCGGGCAGGCGTGCAGCAGCAGAGTCTGCGCCCGCCCGGCCTGGCGCAGCGCCACCGCCCGATCCTCATCCAGCGCGTCGGCGTTGACGGCGCGGATGCGGTCCAGCTCCGCCGCGGGCAGGTCGGTCTTGGGGCCGGAGCCGTCGTAGGTTGGGTAGGCGTAGGCCAGTGGCCCGGCGTCACGCTGCCAGATGCCACCCTCGACGCCGGACAACGGGATCAGCGCCATCGCGACCACGGCGCGCAGGCCGTCCCGTGCGGCTGCGTCTACCGGGCCGGTCCAGCTTGTTGCCCAGAAGCGGTACCGGTTGTCGATGTCGTCGCAGGCCCGGGCGGCCACCGCGTCCGCCCGGGCAACCTGGTCGATGGAGGACTGGCGGTAGAGCTGCAGCAGCAGGGTGCCGACCGCGACTGCGGAGACCAGGGAGATCACCCACAGCACGAGCAGCCGTCCGCGCAACGAGCGGGGCCGCAGGCGTGCTGGATGGGATGGCGTCGGCGGCATCGCTTGGGGCCGCGTCATTGCGAGGAGCGCTTGCGACGCGGCAATCCAGTGCGGCAACGGCGATCCCTGCCGCCGGAGCGCCGCGCCGGCTCCCGCTTGCGATGATGTGGTTGGCTCGCAGGCACTTGGGGTCCTTTGAGGGTTAGGCCTGGAAGTAGGCACAGGCAAGGATCGTGCCGGGCAGCCACCCCCAACCGCGCATTATCTTAGCTCCCTCTCCCCGCTTCGGGAGAGGGTTGGGGTGAGGGGGCCTTGCAGCGCGGACCTTCTTTGCACAAGCAGCCCGGTTCCAGCGGATCCCTGGCGTGGGCAGCTTAGCACGCAAGACCCCTCACCCCGGCCCTCTCCCGAAGCGGGGAGAGGGAGAAGGCGGGCGGCGTCCGCGACCCGGCGCTTAGCGCCCGGACTACACGCCCAGCCGCTCCTGCCCGATCAGCGCCAACCCCTCGGCGACCGACACGAACTCGCCGCCGCCGGACACGCGCTCCCCGCCGAACCGTGTTTCGAACAGCCGGCGCACGGCGGGCACGAACGCAGTGCCGCCGGTCAGGAATACCCGGTCCACCCCGCCCGGCGCCAGCCCGGCCATCGCCAGCACGCGATCCACCGCGGCCGACAGCCCCGCCAATTCCGGCGCGATCCAGCCCTCGAAGGCAGCGCGCGTCACCTCCTCCTCGATATTCAGGCCCGGATGGGAGAACCGCAGCACCGCCCGGTCGGCGCGCGACAGCTCCGCCTTCACCGCCGAAACGGACTGGTAAAGCTGATAGCCCAGCTCCTCGTCGATCACCCGGATCAGCCCGCGTAGGCGGTCCGGCTCGATGGCCGTGCGGGCGACCTCGCCGATCTCGCGCAGCATGCGGGGCGTCCGCATCAGCGACAGGCGGTGCCAGCGCGATAGGCCCGTGAAGTACTCGGCCGGGATCGGCATCTCCTTGCCCATCACGCGGTAGGCGCCGCCCTTGCCCAGATGCGGCGCCACCACCCGGTCGATGATGCGCGCGTCAAAGCTGTCCCCGGCCACGCCGACCCCCGTGGTGGCCAGCGCCTGCACCGGCCGCGCCGCCCCAGGGTCGAAGCGCAGCAGGGAGAAGTCGCTGGTGCCACCGCCGAAGTCGCCGATCAGCACGGTGGCAGGCGCCGTCAGGGCACGGGTGAAGCGGAAGCCGGCGGCCTCGGGTTCATAGGCCACCTCCACCTCGCCCAGGCCGGCCTGGCGGAAGGACTCGCGCAGGCGGGCCTCGCCGAGGGCGTCGTCGGCCAGCTCCCCCGCGAAGCGGACCGGGCGGCCGGCGACGATGCGCGCGCGCCCGAGGCTGCCGGGTTCCGCAGCCTGGCCCGCCAGCAGGCCACGCAGGAACAGGGCGACCAGCGCCTCCAAGGTGAAAGGCCGGCCCATGACCTGGGTGCTGGTGAAGCTGCGCTGCGCCAGGTAGGTCTTCATGGACATGATCAGCCGGGTGTCCTCGGGATCGTCCAGGTAGGTCTCGACGGCGTGCGGCCCGGCGGCGTGCCGCAGCGTCCCGCGCTCGTTCCAGAAGCACAGCACGGTGCGGAACACGTCCAGCCCGGCCACCTGCGACGTCCGCACCGTGCCGTCCGGCTGCAGCACGGCGACGACGCTGTTGGTCGTGCCGAAGTCGATGCCGATGATGGATGGGTTGGAGGACATTGGCGGGCCGGTGATGCGGACTGCCGCCCGCCGGGTCAAGCCACCCGCGGACCTTGCCTGCCCGCTGGACACGCCTGCTGGATACGGGGGTCTGCTGGACCACGGCGGTTGCCGCCCGGCCCGGCGTCCGGCATATCCGCTCGATGCGGAGCGCGATCCCTGCCGGCCTGCTCGCCATCCTTGCCGGCGCCGTCCCCGTGCAGGCCGCCCCCCGCCCGGTGGACCATGGCGTCTGCGGCCCAGCCATCGCCGCCGCCGAGGCCGCCGCCCACACCGCCCCGGGCCTGCTGGCCGCCATCGGCCTGGTCGAGAGCGGGCGCAACGATCCCCGCACCGGCGTCCGCCAGCCCTGGCCCTGGACCGTGACGGCGGAGGGCGCCGGCACCTACTATCCCGGCAAGGCCGACGCAATTCTGGCCGTGCAAGCCCTGCAGGCCCGCGGGGTCGCCAGCATCGACGTCGGCTGCATGCAGGTGAACCTGATGTATCACCCGGCCGCCTTCCGCACGCTGGACGAGGCTTTCGACCCGGGCCTCAATGCGGGCTATGCCGCGCGGTTCCTATCGAGCCTGCATGCCCGCACGGGCGCGTGGCCGGCGGCGGCGGCGGCCTATCACTCCTTCACCCCGGAGGTCGGCGCGCAGTATGGCAGGCTGATTGCCAATGTCTGGGCCGGCGCCCCGGTGCCCGTGGTGACCAGCCCGAGCGGCGCGGAAATGGTGAGATTCCCCGGTGGCGGGCAGTTGCGGATCTTCCGCGACGCCGCCGCGCCGGGCAGGACCGGACGCGTACTCGGCTACCTGAGCGGCCCCTGATCCTTCTCCCTTTCCTTTTGGGAGAGGGCCGGGGTGAGGGAAGCGGCAAGAACCTGGTTTGTCCGTCAGAGGACGAAGTCCGCTCCTGAGTCGGGGGAGCATGGCCCTCGTGGCCTCCCTCACCCCGGCCCTCTCCCGGAGGGAGAGAGAGAAGGACGGTCCGCGGGCTGGCTGATGGTCCCGCCCGTCATCGGCTGCGGCACGCCGGTCGTGCCGGGGTAGCTGATCGGCAAGCCGCGCAGGCAGCGCACCGCCAAAAAGGCGAAGCACTCCGCCTCGATGGCGTCGCCGCGCCAGCCGAGGTCCTCCGCCGGCACCGCCTCCACGCGCGCGCGGCGGCGCAGGGCGTCCATCACGGCCGGGTTGCGGCGCCCGCCGCCGCAGACGACCAGCCGGCTGGGACGCCAAGGCAGCAAATCCAAGGCGCGCCCGACGCAGCCGGCGGTAAAGGCGGCCAGGGTCGCGGCGCCGTCCTGCAGCCCCAGCCCGTCCGCCATGGCCGCGGTGAAGCTGAAGCGGTCCAACGACTTCGGCGGCGGCGCGAGCAGCCAGGGATCGGCCAGCAGCCGGGCCAGCCGCGCCTCATCCACCCGCCCGGCGCGGGCCAGGGCGCCGTCGCGGTCCATCGGCTGGCCGGTATGGCGCTCCACCCAATCGTTGAGCGGCGCGTTGGCCGGGCCGGTGTCGAACGCGACCAGGCGGCCGTCCAGCCCCACCCACGTCAGGTTGCCGACGCCGCCCAGGTTGAGCACCGCCGTCCCCGGCTGCGCATCCCGCAGCAGCGCCGCATGGTACACCGCGGACAAGGGCGCCCCCTGGCCGCCCGCCCGCACGTCGGCGCTGCGGAAGTCGTGCACGACGGGGATGCCGGTCAGCGCCGCCATCAGCGCACCGTCGCCCAACTGCCGCGTCTCCCCCTGCCGCCCCGGCGCCGGCGGGCGATGCAGCACGGTCTGCCCATGGAAGCCGATGGCCGCGACCTCACCGGCGGCGATGCCGGCCTCGGCCAGCAGGGCCAGCGCCGCGGTGGATTGGGCGCGGGTCAGCGCGGCCTCGGCCTCGGCGAACACCGCTGGCTCCGGCCCGCTGAACGCCCAGGCCCGCGCCGCATCCAACGCGCGGGCCAGCAGCGGGCGCATGCCGGCCGGGTAGGGCGCCAGGGTCCAAGGGCCGAACCCCTGCACCGCCTCGCCGTCCGTCCGCAGCAGGGCAACGTCGATGTTGCCATCGAGCACCGTGCCCGTCATCAGCCCCACCGCCCACCGCGGCTCCATCAAGCGCCGACCGCCGCCCGCACGCGCCCGCCGGCAATGTCCAGCCGCCGCTCTGCCTCTCCCGCGTCCACGCCGGCCAGCAGCGCCACCACCGCCGGCTTCACTCGGCCGCCCGCCGCCGCCAGCGCCGCCGCCGCCGCATCCGGCCCGGCACCGGTGATGTCCTGCACCATGCGCAACGCCCGGCGGCGCAGCTTGGCGTTGCTGGCGCGCACGTCCACCATCCGCGGGCCGTAGGTCCGGCCCAGGGCGATCATCGCGGAGGTGCTGATGGCGTTCAGCGCGATCTTCTGCGCGGTCCCTGCGGTCATCCGGGTGCTGCCGGCGACGACCTCCGCGCCGGTCAGGATCTCCACCGCCAACTCCGCCGCCGCAGCCGCGGGGCTGCCGGGGTTGTTGACCACCGCCACCGTGAGCGCCCCCAAGCGCCGGGCAAGGCGCAGGCCGCCGACGACGTACGGCGTGCGGCCCGATGCGGCGATGCCCACCACGGCGTCCCCC
>CAXTFY010000404.1:0-4793 GCA_964243265.1 uncultured Acetobacteraceae bacterium
GGTGGAGCTGAGGGGAATCGAACCCCTGACCTCCTCATTGCGAACGAGGCGCTCTCCCAACTGAGCTACAGCCCCGCCGTCCCGGACGCAGCCTATGCCCAGGCCGCCCCCGCAAGTCAAGCCGCGTGGTTGCGCCGCGCCGGGTGCGCCGTTAGGGTCCGGCCGCTTCCAACCCGCCGCATCAAAACCCGAGGCTGACCGACGTGATCTCCGCGCTGTTCCAGTTGTGCTTCTACGTCATCAAACTCTACATCTGGGCGTTCATCCTCAGCGCCGTGTTCAGCACGCTGGCGTCGTTCAACATCATCGACACCCGCAACCGCCTGGTCTGGAGCATCGGCGACTTCCTTTACCGCGTGACGGAGCCGGCCCTGCGCCCGATCCGCCGGGTGTTGCCCAGCTTCGGCAACATCGACCTCAGCCCGTTGGTGGCGATCCTGCTGCTGCAGTACGTCGCCACCCCGGCGCTGGCCACGCTATACAGCGGCATCGTCTATGGCAGTTGGACGCTGATCTAGGCGCCCACCCCATGGCCGCCCGGATCATCGACGGCAAGGCTGCGGCCGCGGCGCTGCGGGCCGAGGTCGCCACCCGCACCGCCCGCCTGCCCTATCAGCCCGGCCTGGCCGTCGTGCTGGTGGGCGAGAACCCGGCCAGCGCCGTCTACGTGCGCAACAAGGACCGCGCCGCCCAGGACGCCGGCCTTGCCGTGCAGACCCTCCGCCTGCCCGCCGATGTCGCGGCGGCAGACCTCATGGCGGTCATCGCGCGGCTGAACCACGACGATGCGGTGGACGGTATCCTGGTGCAGCTCCCCCTGCCCGCCGCCATCCCGCCCCGCCCGGTGCTGGAGGCCATCGACCCCGCCAAGGACGTGGACGGCTTCCATCCCATCAACGTCGGCCGCCTGCAGGACGGGCTGCCGGTGCTGGCCCCCTGCACGCCGTCTGGCGTCATGCGGCTGCTGCGGGCGTACGGCATCCCCCTGCAGGGCGCCCGCGCAGTGGTGCTGGGCCGCAGCAGCATCGTGGGCAAGCCGATGGCGTTGCTGCTGCTGGCCGCCGACGCCACCGTCACCATCGCCCACTCGCGCACCCGGGACCTGCCCGGCGAGTGCCGCCGTGCCGACGTGCTGGTCGCCGCCGTGGGCCGGGCGGAGCTGGTGCGCGGCGACTGGATCAAGCCCGGCGCCACCCTGATCGACGTCGGCATCAACCGCCTACCGGACGGCCGCCTGGTGGGGGACGCCGCCTATGCCGAGTGCGCCGCGGTGGCCGGCGCCATCACCCCGGTGCCCGGCGGCGTCGGCCCGATGACCATCGCCTGCCTGCTGGACAACACCGTCATCGCGGCGGAACGTCGCCGGGCCTGACACCCGGCGCGACGCGGCGCCTGCGGCCCTGTCAAGCCCTCAGGCGCAAAGCCCGTTGCCATTGCCGCGCCACAGGCGCAAGTCTCCGGGATCGGCCGGTGTGCGCCGGGGTTCAGGGGGCGGACGGGGCGATGATGGTGGGGTCGCATGTGGCGCTCGGGGCGGCGGCCTGGCTGGTGGCCGCGCCGCACCTGGGATTGCCAGTGCTGTCGCCGGCGTGCCTCGGCTTGGCGCTGGCCGGGTCGCTGCTGCCGGACATCGATCATCCCAAGTCCTGGCTGGGCCATCGGCTGCGGCCCGTGTCGCGGACGGTGAGCAAGGTGTTCGGGCATCGCGGGGTCACGCACTCGGCGCTGGCGGTGGGCGCATGCGTATGGGGGCTGCTGCATGACGGGGCGCCGCGCTGGGTGGTGGCGCCGCTGGCGGTGGGCGTGCTGTCGCACCTGGCGGCGGACCTGCTGACTCCGGCGGGGCTGCGGCTGGCTTGGCCAATGCGGCGCACCTGGTCGCTGCCGATATGCACGACGGGGTCGCCGATGGAGCCGGTGGTGGTGGCGGTGCTGCTGACCTGGGCCGGATGGGGCGGGCATGTGCCTCCGGCGCTGCGTCAGGCGTGGGACGTATCTATCTTGGGCCGTGCGGCGCCGCCGGGCTGCGACGGGATGGCGGGGCAGGGCGTGCCCTGCGGCTCCGCGACCCCGGTGAGGCAGGAGGGCCGTGCAGCCCACATCCACCGCTGACCCTGCACCGGCGCGGCAGGTAGGCGGCAGATGAGAACCTTCTCGCGGCGCCGTCTCACCGCTGCCCGGCTTGCCTGTGCCGGGTTGGCCCTGGGCGTCCTCTACCTCATGGCGATCGCAGCAGCCGGCTTGCTTGCCCGCCCTGCCCCGGCTGACCTGATCGTCGTGCTCGGGAACGAGGTCTTGGCCGATGGCCGTCCCTCGCCGCGCCTGCAGGCGCGGCTGGACGCGGCGCTGAGCGCCTACCGGGCCGGGCTGGCGCCGCGTGTGCTGGTCAGCGGCGGCATCGAGCCGGGCGGCCAGGACGAGGCCGCGGTCATGGCGGCCGACCTTGCCGCGCGCGGCGTGCCGCAATCCGCCATCCTGCAGGACCAGCGGGGGGTGGACACGTTCGCCACGGCGCGCAACGTGTCGGCGCTGCTGCACGGCCCCGGGTTCGGCCAGGGACGGGTCTTGGCGGTGACGCAGTGGTTCCATGTGCCGCGCACACTGCTGGCGCTGCGGCGCTTTGGGGTGCACGGGGCCTCGGCGGCCTGGCCGCGCTTTACGGAGCCGCGGGATGCGGCGGCCCTGCTGCGGGAGGCGGTTGCGCTGCCGTACTATGCATTGCTAAGGCGCTGACAGCTCATTCCTGCCCCGCCTGCGTTGCAGACGGTTCAAGGGAGGAACTGGCGCCGACCAGCGCACCGACCGTTTCTGACATAAAACGGCTGTCAGGACCGCGCTGCCATGGATATGACGGAACTGCCAGGCGTCGTGTTCGGGAACCCAGGATGTTGAAGCGGCAGAGCCTGGCAGGGATAGTTGCGTTGACAGCCGGAACCACTGGTCCAGGCCCAGCTTGGCGTCCAGACGCCGAGCGGAGGATCGTGGCGCTCGACGGCCTGCGCGGGCTGATGACCCTGCTGGTCATCGTGTCGCACTACTTCGGCGAGCTGCCGCATGGCTTGCCGGCTCTCACGCTCGGCTGGCTCGCGGTGGACATGTTCTTTGTTCTCAGCGGCCTGCTAATCGGGAAGCTCATCCTGGAAAAGCGGCACCATGCGAACTTCTTCGCCGTGTTTTATGTACGGCGCTTTTGCAGGATCATCCCGGTCTATCTCAGCACAGTCCTGGCGATCAGCCTAGTGATGTGGCTCATCGGTAAGCCTTGGGTGGACGCGGCGGACAGCTTCCCTCTCTGGTCCTATCTAACCTTCACTCAGGTGTTCCTCATGGTCTCGACGCAGACCATCGGCGCTCACTGGCTGGCCCCCACATGGACGCTTGCCGTCGAAGAGCACTTCTACCTTTTCGCACCGGCATTGATCGTGTTCGCGCCGCGGCGGTGGCTGCCGCCGGTTTTGCTGACGACGGTGGCCCTGGCGCTTGGCTTGCGGGCCGCCGTTTACTATGCCGGGTTCGGCAACCCCATGATGGCCTTGGCGCTGCTGCCAGGCCGGGCCGACATCCTCGCCCTTGGCCTGCTGGCGGCCGTCTTGCTCAAGGCCGAGGGGGTGCCGTGGCGTCGCCTACTCCCCTGGTTGCGCGTAGCACCCCCGGTGGCATTAGCAGCCGTCCTGCTGTTGTGGCTGATAAGCGTGGACCTGTTCTACACAGTTGGACCGTCCCTGACCGCGGCAGGCTGCGCGGCCTACCTGCTCTGCATCGTCCATGGCACGCCGGAGGCCCACCGGTACAATTCCGAAACGCTGCAATTCTTCGGCAATAACGGATACTGCCTTTATCTGACCCACTTGCCGATCCTCGGCCTTATGCACGGCCTGATCTTGGGCAGCCAGCCGGACTTGGCGACACCGTCCCAGTGGATCGTGACGGTCGCCGCCCTGCCGGTCTGCGTGCTCGTCGGTTGGGGCATGACCCGGCTGATCGAGGAGCCGCTGACCCGATATGGACGCACCTGGCGTTGGGGTGCGCAGCCGGGGCAGCCTGCTACTGCCGGGTGAACACCGCGTCGCAGGGCCGGGCCTCCACCCGAGTGCCGGCGCCATGCGCGCCGGCGAACCGGGTCCGCATCTGGTAGGCATAGGGCGTGCCCGGCGTGAGGCGCCCCATCGTGACGTCCGGGTTCCCCGTCATCCCACGGGCGGACAGCAGCGCGGCGCCGTCCGGCTGGATCGCGCCATCAAGGGACAAGGATGCGGCCTGTCCACGCACGCCGGTCTCGCCATGCAGCACGCCATCCCGCACGGCGGCGAAGAAGCGCAGGGTGTAGGCGCCCGCACCGTCCCGCGCCGCGGGACAGCTGATGACGACCAACCACGTCCCATCGAACCCGCGTGCCTGGGAGCGGGCGGGTCCATGGGCCGAGCCGGCCAACACGCAGGCGAGCATCGCGCAACACAGAGGCCGGGCCGCAAGGCCTCTCACTGCTGCCAGCATTGCGCAGCTCTCCCGGCCAAGCGACGGGGCCGGACCGCCCGCCAGGCGCGACGCCCCAGCACCGGCCTGGTCCGGTTGCTGGCAGGCCCGGTCGGTCAGGTCCTGAACAGCCAGGGCCTCCAGGACGCGCTAGGCCGTGCGCCGCTCCTCGACGACGATGGTGTCTTCGATGGAGGAATCCGCGAACAGCAACTTCGCCACCACGCCGGCGATCATGGCGCCGGCGATCGGCGCCACCCAGAATAGCCACAACTGCCCGATGGCGCCGCCGCCTGCGAACAACGCCGGTGCCGTGCTGC
>CAXTFY010000405.1:0-4786 GCA_964243265.1 uncultured Acetobacteraceae bacterium
CGATGACCAACATCCGCAGCGTGATCGGCGCGATGGACCTGGACGGCGCGCTGTCCGGCCGCGAGGAGATCAACGCCAAGCTGCTGGTGACCTTGGACCACGCGACGGCGCCCTGGGGCGTCAAGGTCAGCCGCGTGGAACTCCGCAAGATCGAGCCGCCGGCCAACCTGGTGACGGCCATGAACCTGCAGATGACCGCCGAGCGCGAGCGCCGGGCCACCGTCGCCCGTGCGATGGGCGAGCGCGAGGCCGCCGTCGCCCGCGCCGAGGGGCAGAAGCAGGCGACGGTGCTGGAGGCCGAGGCCCGCCTGGAATCCGCCATGAAGGACGCCACCGCCCGCGAACGCCTGGCCGAGGCGGAGGCCCGCGCCACCCAGGTGGTCGCCCAGGCGGCGCAGGGCGGCGGGGCGGAGGCGCTGCGCTACTTCATCGCCCAGAAGTATGTGGACGCCATCGGACGGCTGGCCGCCAATCCCTCCGGCCGCACCCTGGTGATCCCGCTGGAGACCGGCGCGATGGCCGGCGGCATCACCCAGGCGCTGGAGGCGATGCGGCTCGGCCGGCCAGAGTAGGGGGCGCGGTAGGCGGCCAGGGTAGTCGGCCCGGCGGGCGAGGGGTCCATGAGCGCGGGGGAACTGTGGATCGTCGCGGGCCTGCTGGGCTGCGCGGCCGAGATGGCGGCGCCGGGCGTTTTCCTGCTGCCGACCGGCTTGGCCGCCGTGGGGACCGGGCTGCTGGTGCTGGCGGTGGGCTGGGCCGGGCCGGGCCAGGTGGCGGCATTCCTGGTGCTGACGGCGGCGCTGGTCGGTGCGGCGGTGCTGCGGATGCGGCGGCGGCCGGCGCGGGCGGACCTGTTGAACGCCCCGGCCGCCGGGCTGGCCGGCCGGACCTGCCGCGCCCTGGCGTTCGAGGCCGGCGAGGGCCGGGTCAGCCTGGGCGACGGCACCTGGCCCGCGCGCATCACCGACGGCGCAGCGCCGGCGCCCGGTGCGGTGCTGTATGTCGTGGGCCTGGACGGCACGACGCTGCTGGTGGCCGCCGAGCCGGCCTGACCCGCCCCAACCGGCCATGCAGCCTCCCTCTCCCCGTTTCGGGAGAGGGCCGGGGTGAGGGGGCCTTGCGTGCCGCCGCCGCCATCAGCGCCCCTTTTTCCAAAGCGCTACGACCCATTGCCGCCCAGGGGCCGCCGGGTCCAAAACCGCGCCATGCCCACGTTCCGATTCCTGCACGCCGCCGATCTGCACCTCGACAGCCCCCTGCGCGGGCTGGAACACGACCCCGAGGCTCCGGCCGGCCGCATCCGCGACGCCTCCCGCGACGCCCTGCGCAACCTGGCCGACACCGCCCTGCAGGAGGCGGTGCCGCTGGTGGTGATCGCGGGCGACCTGTTCGACGGCGACTGGCCGGAGTGGCGGACCGGGCATTACCTGGTCGGCCAGCTCGCCCGCATGACCCAGGCCGGCATCCGCGTGGTAATGATCCGCGGCAACCACGACGCCCAGAGCGTGCTGACCAAGCACCTCAGCCTGCCGCCCGGCGCCACGCTGATGGACCATGCCTCATCGCACACCCTCGACCTGCCGGAGATCGGCGCCGCCGTGCACGGCCAGAGCTTCGCCACGCGAGAGGTGCTGGACAACCTGGCCCTGGCGTATCCGGCGCCGCGGGACGGCCGGGTCAACATCGGCCTGCTGCACACCGCCGCCGGGGGGCGGGACGGCCACGACAACTACGCCCCGTGCAGCGTGGAGCAACTGGCCACGCACGGCTACCAATATTGGGCGCTGGGCCACGTCCACACGCGGGAGGTGCTGCGCGAGGACCCCTGGGTGGTGTTCCCCGGCAACCTGCAGGGCCGCCATATCCGGGAAACCGGGGCCAAGGGCGCCACCTTGGTGACGGTGCGGGACGGCCGGGTGCAGGGCATCGAGCACCGGACGCTGGATGTCGTGCGCTGGGAGCATCTGGAGCTGGATCTGGCCGGCCTTGTTGACGCGGATGCGGTTTGGGCCGCGCTGCGCGCCGGGGTGACGGCGCTGCTAGAGGCGGCGGGCGGGCGGCTGCTGGCGTTGCGTGTCACCCTGCTCGGCCCGACTGCCGCGCATGCCGCCCTGATGCGCGACCCGGGTGCGGCGGCCGACCGGGTGCGGTCCGAGGTGCTGGCCGTCGCCGGGGCGCACGCCGCCTGGGTGGAGCGGGTGCGGCTACGGACCTACCCGCCCGCCGCGGGGATGCCCGCTGAAGGGGTGGAGGACGCGGTCCAGGTTCTGGTGCAGGCCATCCAGGGTGCCACGCCGGATGCGGTGACGGCTGCTGTGCGGGACTATGCCAAGGACATGCTGTCCCGCGCTGGAGGGCTGCGCGACGCCCTGGGCGCCGATCACCCGGCGGTGCTGGCCGCGGCGGGCGCGGTGCCGGACGACCTGATGCGCCGTGCCCGCGCCATGCTGCTGGCCCGCCTGCTCGCGTGAGATCGGCTAGGCTGTCAGGGACGCTGCCTTCCCCCTCTCCCGCTTCGGGAGAGGGCCGGGGTGAGGGGGCCTTGCGGCGCAGACCTCCCGGCCCGGACAGCCCGGTTCCGGCGATGGCGACGGGTGGCGCACGGCAAGCAAGCCCCCCTCACCCCGGCCCTCTCCCAGGGCGGGAGAGGGGGCAGAGGCCATCCTCCTCCGCCGTCAGCGCGGGGAGCGCTTGCGGCCCGGCAATCACGGTGATGCGGCGTCGGCAGGCGCTGCCGCCGTGAGGCTGACCAGCCTGCACATCGAGAAGTACGGCAACCTGGAGGGCACAAGCCTGGCGCTCGACCCGGCGCCGGGCGTGGTCAACCTCGTCGTCGCCCCCAACGGCGCCGGGAAGTCCGTACTGCGGCAGGCGTTCTCCGACCTGCTGTTCGGCGTGCCCGGCCAGACACCGATGGGGTTCCGCTACGGCTACCCGGCCATGCGCCTGCGGGCGGAGGCCGTCGGTCCCGATGGCCCCATTGCATTTGGCCGCCGCAAGGGCCTCGGCAACACCCTGGTCGGCGCCGACGACGCGCCGCTGTCGCCGACCCTGCTGAACCGCCTGCTGGGCGACGTGGACCGGGCGGGGCTGGAGCAGTTGTTCGCACTCGACACCGCCGGGCTGCGGCGCGGCGGGCGGCAGTTGCTGGACACCGGCGGCGCCCTGGCCGACGCGCTGCTGTCCGGCGCCGGCGGGATGCGCAGCGCCACCGACCTGCGCGCCGCCCTGTTGCGCGAGCGCGACGAGCAGGCGCCGGAGCGCAAGACCGCCTCGCGTCCGTTCTATCAGGCGCTGCAGGGCTGGACCGACGCCCGCAAGCGCCTGCGCGACGACACCCTGCGCCCCGAGGACCGGGCGCGCGGCGAGGCGGCGCTGGAGGCCGCACGGGGGGCGCAGCGTGAAGCCAACGCCGCGGAGGCGAAGGCTGCCGCCGAGCTGACCAAGCTTGAGCGCATCCGCCGCACCAAGCCGCTGCTGGCGCAACTGGCGGCGGCAGAGGATTGGCTGGCCGCGCACCCGGACGCCCCGGTGCTGCCGGACGGCCTGGCCGGGCAACTGGCGGCGGCGGTGGCGGAGGCGCAGCGGACGGCGTTGCAGCAGGCGGACCTGCGCCGCCGCCAGGCCGACGCCGGCCAGCGCGCGGCCGCCGACCCGCCGGATGAACGGATGCTGGGCCATGCCGCCCTGGTCGAGCACCTGGAGCGCGAGGCCGGCGTGGCGGCGCAGGCGGCGCTCGACCTGCCCGGGTGCGCGCAGGAGCTGGTTCGCCTGGCCGCGGCCGTCGCAGCGACGTTGCGCGACCTCGGCGCGGCGGCTGGGACCGACACGTCGGCCGGGACCGACGCGTCGGGGCTGGTGCCGCCGGGCCTGGCGCGGACGGCCGCCCGCCGCCTGATCGCCCGGCACCGGGACGCCATGGGTCCGTTGGCCACCCTGCCGGCGCGCATCGCAGCCCTGGAGCAGCAGGCGGCCATCCCGATCCCGCCGGTGGCGGACACAGCGCCGCTGGCCGGGTTGGTGCTGGAGATCCGGGGCGACGGTGCGCCTGGCCCGCGCCTGGCCCAAGCGGCGCTCGCGATGGAGACGGAGAAGGCTGCCGCGGCGCAGGCCGCCGCCCAGGCGCCGCCGGGCCTGTCCGGGCCGGCTCCGGCGCCGCTGGACGTGTTCGATGCGCTGGACGGCGGGGTGCGGTCCGCCGACCAGGCCATGCGGGAGGCCGCCGCCCGGCTGACCGCGGCACAGGATGCGGCCGCGGTGCAGGCGCGGGATGTGGCCGAGCTGGACCCCAACCTGCCGGACGTCGCCACCGTTGCCGAGGCGCGCCGGCACCGCGATACCGGATGGCGCCTGGTGTTCCGCCGCGCCTTCACCGGCGATCCGCCGGACGCGGACGCCGTTGCCGCCTGGGCCGGCCCGGCGCCGCTGCCGCTGGCCTACGAGCAGGCGGTCGTGGCCGCCGACGACGCCGCCGACCGCCGGGTGCGCGACGCCGGCCAGGTGGAGCGTGCGGCGCTGCTGCGGCAAAGCCTGGCCGCCGCGGAAGCGGAGCTTGCGGAGGCCCGGCAGGCGGAGGCCGCCGCGCAGGCGGTCCAGGACGCCGCCCGTGCCGAGTGGGCCGTTGCGGTGCAGCCCCTGGGACTGCGCGGGACCGCGCGGATGGCGGCGGTGCGCGACGCGCTGACCCGGCGGACCGAGGCCCTTGCGGCGGAGCGGGCGGCGGCCGTGGCGGTGGCGGCCCATGGCGGCCTGCTTCCATTCAGCGCCACTTTTATGGTCTTCTCCG
>CAXTFY010000406.1:0-4777 GCA_964243265.1 uncultured Acetobacteraceae bacterium
AGCCAAGGACGCCCACAGGCGACCCGCCCCTGGTCGAGGTCGCGTGCTGGGCACATGCGCGCCGGAAGTTCTTTGACGTGCACCACGCCACGGCCTCGCCGATCGCGCTCGATGCCCTGCAACGGATCGCCGCCCTGTTCGCCATCGAGGCCAGCATCCAGGGCCGCGCGCCCGAGCGCCGGGCCGCAGCGCGCCGGGAGCACGCCCAGCCGCTGCTGGACCAGCTGCGCGCGTGTCTCGACGTCTCGCTGTCGAGGATCAGCGGCAAGAGCACCCTGGCCCAGGCCATCCGCTACAGCCTGACGCGATGGAAAGCGCTGACCCGATACGTCGCCGACGGACGGTTGGAGATGTCCAACAATGCCGCCGAGCGCGCCATGAGATCCCTGGCACTCGGGCGCAAAAACTGGATGTTCGCTGGCGGTGATGCCGGCGGCCAGCGAGCCGCCTGCGTCTACACCATCGTCGAAACCGCCAAGATGCACGGCCTCAACCCGCACGCCTACCTCACCGACATCCTCGGGCGCATCGCAGACCACCCCAGCCGGCAACTCGACGCCCTGCTGCCCTGGAACTGGACACCCTAGCCCAACTCAGGCCAGCGCCGGACAACCAAAACCGCGGCCTACAGCCGACGCTTACGCGTAGTTCACCAGCGCCTCCTGGTTCCGCTCGACACGCCCACCCTCCATGCCGATGCCTGGCTCCTCGCGCAGCAGCATCGCTTGCCCTTTGCCATCCTTCGCCTGCCCCTACCGACGGTGCAGGACCGTGAGCACGCCGGTCCGCCCGACCAAGGGCGTGAAACGGGCTGCACGCAGCGCCTCGTCGGTCCCGCTGGACGCCCTTGCTTTCAGCAGCCGCATCAGCGCCAGCGTCGCCGCGCTCCTGCCGGTTGGCCGGTCGTCGTGGCCCAAGCGGCTGATCCCGAGCCGCGCGCATCGCCGCACCACCGGAAGCCAGAGGCCGCAATCATCGTCTGGTGGCTGCCATGCTTGGCCGACAGCACCGACAACGTCCGCTCGCCCGGGATCGCATCCAACGCCACCTTGGCCTTGAACTCAGCCCCGTAGCGCTTGCGCGTCACCCCACCCCATCTCGTGCCGTCTCTCGCTCAAGCAGGACCAGCTTGTCACCCCGTCCGAAATCCCAGGGCCACCTCAGTTCTCCCTCGTCGTCCTGCTAACAGCCAAACTCACGGCCCAGGCACGACGAGCTACAGTCACCAGCGCCTGGTGTCGCAAGCAGCGTCCAACCTTTACGCTCGCCGGCATGCGACAGGAGACCTGGCGCGAACAAGGCTTCGCCACGTCCCACACGATGCCAGACATGCGGAAACTTCGACCAGCGCCCCAGGACGGCATAGCCTACGCGCTCGGCCATGCCGCATGATGGCCGATATCGAGATCAGCTTCCCCCCCGCTCCACCGCCTCGGGAAAGAACAGGTCCGCCAGCCCCGCCGGCCGCCGCTTCAGCACCCCCGTGCCCGCCATGAACTCCGCCACCCGCAACACGCCGCTCGGCTGCAGGGTGAAACGGTTGCCTGGCGCGCCCATCGCTGCCTCCACGTTCGCTACGGTGTCCTTGTCGCCGCTGGCCGACAAGTACAGCTCCGCCGCCGCCTGCGGGTTGGCGTTGATCCAGTCCGTTGCCTCGCTGAACGCCGCCAGGGCCGCCTGCCAGGCGATCGGGTTGTCCCGCCGGAACGCCGTCGTGGCATAGATCGTGTTCGGCGTGCTGCTTGCGACACCCTGGATGTCGTAGCTGTTCGCCACCTCCCGCACGCCCGGCATTCTCAGCTCGCGGTCCTGGAATGGGGTGCTGCTGAAGTGGCAGGTGATCTCGGTCCGGCCCAGCATTGCCGCCATGCTGTCCGGGTGGGCGCGGCCGATGGTCTGCGCATCCAGGCGGGACCACTCCGCGGCGCCCCACTGCTTGACCGCCGCCATCTGCAAGAAGATCGCCTGCGGGCTGACCTTCACCGCCGGCATCGCGATGCGGTCGGCAGGGGTCAGATCGGCGATCCCACGCACCGCCGGGTTGACCGTCAGCAGCCGCTGGTTGGTGGCGTTCATCGCAAATGCAGACTTCACAGTGCCCCGGGTGCGGTCCCACAACAGCAGCGCGCCCGGCGCCCCGCCGCTGGCGAAGTGCAGGCTGCCAGCCAGCAGCGCCTCCGTGACCGGGCCGGTGCCGGCGAACTTGATGTAGCTGGCCCGCAGCCCCGGCAGGCCCAGCCGTGCGCCGTGCCTCTGGATCAGTTCCTGCCGCTCCATGACATCCTGCTGCAGGTACAGGGTGCCGAACTGCTTGGAAATCAGCACCTCCCCCACCTCTGCATGGGCGCGACGCACGGCGGGCAGGGCGAGCGCTGCTCCCAGGGCAGCACGGCGGGTCAGGCGTGCGGTCATCGGCGGCTCCTGCCCTATGGGGCAAACATGCTACGGCGCATTGCCCCCCGGCACCAGCCGCAGCGCCGCCGAGGTGCCCACCAGAAGCTCGGCCAGGCGCAGCCGGTCCATGCGGCACAGTTCGCTGCCCGGCGCGGTGCCGATCTCCTGCGCGGCGCGTGTCAGCAGCGCATCATAGGCGGCCGGCGACCCCAGCCGGCGTCCGGCGCGGCCCAGACTGCGCAGGTCGCGGGCCATCCCCTCCAGCCCATCCATGGCAGCATCGTCCGGCGGTGGGCCTTCCAGCCGCGGCAGCATCTCCTGCTGCACCGCCTGGGACAGCCGCGCCTGGCACGCCCGGTCCGCCGCCTGCCGGGTGCGGCCGGCCTGGGCGCGTAGGCTGGGGCGGCAGGCGGGACCTTCCACCGCATTCACCAGCGCCGCCACATCCCCAACGTGCCCTGCGGCGGCGCGCAGGCCGACGGCGGGCAGCACCGAATCCAGCAGGCGGCTGGCGCGGTCCAATGCATGTGCGGCGGCGGCGTCCAGCGCGGCGCTGGGCAGTGCGGCCAGGCCCCCCGGGATCGCTCCGGCGGTACCGGGACCGGCGGCCAGCACCGCGGCGGCCCCGCCATGCGACAGCAGCACCGCCAGCACGATGGCTATGGTGGCCGGGCTGCGCGCCTGGGCATCGGCCAGGATGGCGCCTATGCAAGGCCCAGGGTCCGCCACCGCCAGCCGCTCCATTCGCACCGCCTGGTGCAGCACGGCGGCAACGTTGGCGCGGATGGCGTCGTAGCAGCCCAGCGGCAGGCCGGCAGTGTCCGTCCAGTCCGGCGGCACCGGCATCGCGTCCAGCACCGCCGCGGCCGCCGGCCACAGCATCACGCCGACGCGCGCGCCCGCCGCCGTGGCCGCCTGCGGTGACATGCCGGCGATCATGCCCTGCACCGCCTGCGCCAGCGGGCCGACCCGCGCCATGACGGCGGCGCCCAGGCAGCCCAGCGCCGGCCGTGGCACCGTCGGCGTTCCCGGCCGCCAGCCCGGCCCCGGCACGATCACCGGATCAAGCGGGCTGAACATCAGCCGCATCGCCGTCACCGGGCGCAGCGGCGCAATCAGCGCCAGGCGGGACCGCAACGGCGCGATCAACGCATCCGCGGCGCCCCGCTGCGGCATGGCGTCCACCAGCGCCACCACCTGCGCCAGGCGCTCGTCGCGCGCCTGGCGCAGTTGGTGCCGTACATCGGGCGGGGCGGGCGGTGGAACCGGTCGCGCGGTCGTCAGGTTCCCGCTCATCAGGCGGCCAGCGCCCGCAAGTGCTCGTTGCGGGTCACCAAGTCAGGGCTCGCGACGCCGCGCGGCTCAGTGGCCAGCAGCCGGCGCAGCGCCAACGGCACCTCCGGGTCGGGGACGGCGCCAGTCCAGGCTGCGGCCTCGTCGGCTGGAGCCGGAGCCAGGTGCGCCACCTCCTGCATGGCAGCGGAACTGCCGGGGGCCTGCGCCCAGATCAGGCACGGCAGCCGCCAGCCGTCCAGCAGCCAAGCGGGACGGGCCGCCAGCGCCACCACACCCTCCTGCCCCGAGCGCCATGCCCGCACCAGCGCCGCAACGCCGGGACCTTGCCGGGCGGCATGCAACGCCAGGGTGGTGGCCCGCGCGGCGTCCCCGGCCAGGGTGGCGGCCAGGCGGGCCAGGCGCTCGCCCTCCGGCTGTGGGGCGGACCAGGCCAGCAGCCCGTCCCGCAGCGCCAGCAGGTCGCGCACGACCTGCGGCGCCGGCGCGTCGTCCGCCCCAGGGCCGATGCCCAGCGGCGCCATGATGCGCGCCACGGCCGTCAACTCCGCCATGTCGGGTCCTCTGGTCGGATCGGCGCCGCCCTCGGCGACCAGCGCCGTCAACAGGTGGCGGGTGGTGGCCTGCAACCGGACGAGGTCCGCCACGTCGGCAGCCGCCGCCGCAGCACGGGCCGCACGCCCCGCCGCCCCGCTCAGCGCCACTCGGCGTGCCGCAGCCTGCACGCCCAGGGGCGCCGCAGGCACGCCGCGGGGGAATGCCTGCTCCAGCGCGGCCAGCAGGTGCAGGTCGTGCAGGGTCGGCTGACAGAGGTCGGCGACGCCCGCCCAGGGCACGACGTAGGCGCCGCGCCCGCCGGACGGGTTGGGGAACAGCAGCTCCAACCCACCTTTGCTGCCCTCGGCCTTGCCCTGCCGCACCCGCGCCATCTGCAGCCCCGGCGTGGTGAAGGGCACGCTGACGCCGCGCTCGATGAACGTGGCGGCGAAGGCCCCGGGCTGGGGCGCACTAGGCTGGCGAGGGCTGACAGCGGATCGGATGTCCATGCCGCGACGTTGCACGACAAAGGTAAACACGGCGTCAAACGCCG
>CAXTFY010000407.1:0-4766 GCA_964243265.1 uncultured Acetobacteraceae bacterium
CAGCAAGGGGTCGCTCCGCGGCAAGCTCAAACGAGCCGGCGGGGACGAGGCTTACCTCACCCAACTCCTCAAACTATTCGAAGTGCGATAGCTCTGGCGTTGGGGGCTGATCCCGTCGTTGAGGCCAGCACCGGACTACCCCGTCTTGGGCGTACCGGACACCCTGAAGCTCCGCCATCGTCAGCCCCGGCTGACGGCTAGGATGACTTGGCTCAGGAAACGGCTCACCCGCGCCTGCTTCTCCGCCCCGCTCAATCCCGTCAGCCGGGCCACCACGGGGCAGTAGGCTGTCACCATGCAGTTTTCGAGTTCGGCATCCCCCACGCCGGGGTGGCGCTGCCGCAAGGAGGCGATGATGTCCGGCACGCGGTTGCCCAAGTCGCCGCTTGCCAGAAGGCCAGCCAGTTAATGAATGCGGGCGGTGGACTCCCTCAACACGCCTGGGTCTTGCAGCTTCTGCTGCATCGGACATTCAAAGCTGTCGGCAGATGCCGAAGCCCGCGGCTGCAGCACAAGGAAGAACAAGCCGATTGCGAACAGGCTGATTGCGAACAGGCGGGGCGGATGGCCGGTCAAGGCCATGTTGTGCATCCTCGGTTGGCCGCACAGGCGCTGTACCCAACGGCTCTTGCCGGCTCAATGGCCGGCTGAAGCAGGCTCATGCTGCAGGAATGGATCGGGTTGAGCGTCGTGCAGCGGCGTGTCCTCGACACCCCACGCGCGCGAGACGGTGTGAACGTGAACCGAACTGCCGCCGCAGCGCCGCAGCACCTCAAGCGCGCGCTGCACGGCCGCGTCATCCGGCGTGCTCACCCACAAGGCAAGTCCGCCCTCGGCGAGCTGGGCTTGCACGTCGGACGCATGGTGATGGGAAACCGCGCGGAACAGCAGCACCTCCAGCCCGGCTCCGATGGCGCCGCCAAGGAGGGTGGCCCCGATTGCCGCAACCAGGGCGCCCCCGCCTGCGGCAACGGCCCACGCACCGGCAAAGCCGCCGATCTGGACCGGCACGGCGATGGCCACGACCTCTCCCTCGGCTTGCATGTCTTGCGGGACAGGGACGGCCTGCCGTACCGCGGGGTCGTCCAAGGCACTGCGGGCCAAGCGGGACGGCTCCATCCAGGCAAGCTTCTCCGCGTTCACGGCCAGCACGGAGATCGCCGCACGACCTACTCCGGCCAGTCCAAGCTGTTCGACGGCGTTGTCCAGCGCGTCAGGTGTGGCGAACACGCCGACGACCTCGCGTGCGTCATACCGCATCGTCCCGCTCTCTTCTGATGATCCGCTCATCGGGCTAGTGGCTTTCGGGGTCGGCACTGATCGGAGCCGGACGCCAGAAGCCTGGCGCTCCTGCGTGCAGGATCGGAAACTATCCATGCCAGCACCCTGGGACACCGCTTCCATGACTGCCCTGGGTTGAGCAAGCCTGACTTGCCGTTGCCCTGGTTGCACGACTCCCCACTCTGTTTCCTGTCGTGGAAGCAGCGTCGAACGGCCGCATCATCGGACCTGATGACGAGAGTGGTCGGCTGGTTCGAGCAGCCAGAGACCAAAGCGGGCGGCTCAATCGTGCGACTGGAGATCGAACTCCGTTCCCGGAGCTAGGTAGTTTCCGACCCTGCACGAGCGGGCTGCTGACGCCCAGCTTCCGGGTCGTATCCCGCCGAACGTTCCGCCAAGCGCCCCAGGACGGCCAGGCAGGATGGACGCGCCACAGAACGCCCGCTGGAAAGGAACCATCCCATGTTGCTCGCACGCAACCGCCCGATGATGCTGGCCGGGTCGGCACTTAAAGGCTACTCCGTCGAGGCCACGGATGGCCGGATCGGGACCGTCAAGGACTTCCTGTTCGACGACCTGACCTTCAAGGTGCGCTGGCTGATGGTCGATACTGGCACCTGGCTGCCGGGCCGCAAGGTGCTGATCCACCCCTCGGCCATCGTGCAGACGCCGCGGGCGCGGGAGGCCGACTACGAGCGGGAGGAACTGCTGGTCCGGCTGACGATGGCGCAGGTCAAGGACAGCCCCGACATCGCCACCGACGCGCCCGTCAGCATGCAGATGGAGCGCGGTCTATACGGCTACTACGGCTGGGACCCGATGTGGGGCGGCTGCGGCTACTTCGGCAGCTACCCCGGCGCAGACATCGCCGATGAGATCGAGGCCGAGCGGCTGGACACCGGCGACCCGCACCTGCGGAGCATGAACGTCGTCACCGGCTACCACGTCCAGGCCACCGACGGCACGATCGGCCACGTCGAGAATTTCCTGATCGACCCGGCCATCGCGGAGATCCGCTACCTAATTGTCGATACCAAGAACTGGTGGTTCGGGCAGCATGTCCTGCTGTCACCTTACTCGGTGCGCGACATCAGCTGGTCGGACCTGCAGGTGCGCGTGAACGTCTCGCGCGAGGTGGTCAAGGGCAGCCCGGCCTGGGACCCGGCGGAAATGATCGACGAGGCCTACGAGCAGCGGCTGCACGGCCACTACGGCTGGCCTGGCTACGGCTGGTAGGCCGCCGCGTTCCACCCCGCCCCGATGCGAAACCTCAGATGCGAAACCAAGGAAGGCCGGAGCCGTGAAGCATCCTGTCCTAGCCCTTTCCACGGCGGCCCTGTCCGCGGCGGCCTGCGTCCTGCTCGACCTCGCCTCTCCGCCCGTTGAGGCACAGACCGCGGCGGCCGTCACGCCTCCCGCCGCACCCAAGCCCGCGACCGCCTGCCAAGCAGACCTGCGGACCTTCCCCGGCCAATGGAGCATGACGGCTACTGGCCGGGGGAGACCGGCTACGGCTACCCGGTCTATGGCTACTACGGCTACATGGGCGGCGACCCGATGATGGCCGGGGACATGGGCGCAGGCGGCTACGAGGGCGCCCGTCCCGGCCACGAGCTGCGGACGCTGATCGCCTCAGCCGGCGTGCTCGCCCGGCATGGCCAGCAGCAGTGCGAGGATGTGCTGACATCCGCCCCGGCCGAGTACGCCACCTACCTGGCGGACCTGAAAGCCTGGCGCGCGCAGCCGGTGGACATGCCGGCCTGGTGCCAGCGAGAGATCGCCGCCGCGCAGCCGGTCGCGCAGATGCCCGGCGCGTTGCGGTCCGACAAGCTGCTGGGCACCGATGTCCGCAACCAGCAGAACCAGGTGCTCGGCAGCGTCGAGGACCTCGTGATGAGTCCCAAGACGGGCAAGATCGCCTACCTTATGGTCGAGCGCGGCGGCCTGTTCGGCATCGAGGAGAAGTATGTCCCGGTCCTCTGGGCGGACTTCAAGGTGACGCCGGGCGTAAAGGTGCTTGTGCTCAATGCGACCAGTGACGCCATGAAGGGCGCACCAGAGGTCGGGCACGACCAGTATGCGCTGCCTGGGCAGTTCGACAAGGAGAGCGCGACGGTGGACGCTTACTGGACGGCGCACCTGACCGCTGCCCCATGCAGCCAATTGACGCAGCGGCTGGGGGCCACCCAGCTTCGGGCGGCCCCCAGCCGGAGCGCGTCGGCCTAGGGGCAGAAGAAATGGGGCACCTAAAGGACTACCGCGTGCCGGAGGGGGACAAGGTTGACCTCAAGGAATGGCCGACGCTGGCCAAGCACGGACCCTGGTCGCACGGGCATGGGTCCAAGGACGACCTGCAGGCCCTGCTGGCGCAGCACGTCGCACGGCTGAGCGCGCAGCAGCAGCTCCTGTATGCCGCCAACCGCCATGCGGTCCTGCTGATCTTCCAGGCGATGGATGCGGCGGGCAAGGATGGCGCCATCAAGCACGTCATGTCCGGCGTCAACCCGCAGGGCTGCCAGGTGTTCAGCTTCAAGCACCCCAGCGCCACCGAGCTGCAGCACGACTTCCTGTGGCGCACCACCCGCGACCTGCCGGAGCGCGGGCGCATCGGCATCTACAACCGCTCCTACTACGAGGAGGTGCTGATCGCCCGGGTGCACCCCGAAATCCTGCAAGGCGAGGGGCTGCCCAAGCAGGCGCACGCTGCCGCGCATGGCGGCAAGTCTGTCTGGCACGACCGCTACCAGTCGATCAGGGACCTGGAACGCCACCTCGGCCGCAACGGCACCCGCATCGTCAAGTTCTTCCTGCACATCTCGAAGGACGAGCAGAAGAAGCGTTTCCTGGACCGCATCGACGATCCCGACAAGAACTGGAAGTTCAGCGCGGCCGATGTCGCCGAGCGTGGGTTCTGGAAGGACTACATGACGGCCTACCAGGACTGCCTGGCTGCAACCAGCACGGCCGAGGCGCCCTGGCACGTCGTGCCGGCGGACGACAAGGACAGCGCCCGGCTGATTGTCTCCGGGATCGTCCTCGACGCGCTGGAGGGCCTTGGAAGCCAGTATCCCAAGACGTCCGACGAGCGCCGGGCCGAACTGCAGGCCATCCGCAAGCAGCTTGCGAAGTAGGGGAGCGCTGCCGACCGGTCCGGCAGGCTGCCAGCCGCAAGCGGGCGAACGGCCCCGCGAGCGGCATCCCCATGCAGCCGCCGAACAAGCTTCGCCCAACTTGCCGCAGCCGGCATCCCGGTCCAGCGGCATCATCGCTGCGGCCTGCTCACCTCGCGGGCTGGGTCACCTTGCGCACCCCACCCTGCAAGGCCCCGGAGTCCGGGCCATTGCCCGCGCGTTGAGGGACCGCTTGCGACCGTCAAGCCGCCGCGGGCGCCATCCCGGCCTGGCGGGCCTGCTCGGCCTCCGCGCGGACCGCGGCCAGCGCGGTTTCAAGGCTGCTGTCGTAACACACGTGCGGCGGCTCGACCC
>CAXTFY010000408.1:0-4765 GCA_964243265.1 uncultured Acetobacteraceae bacterium
CCATGCCCAGGGCG
Source organism: uncultured Acetobacteraceae bacterium (assembly GCA_964243265.1). Taxonomy (GTDB): domain Bacteria; phylum Pseudomonadota; class Alphaproteobacteria; order Acetobacterales; family Acetobacteraceae; genus DASWOJ01. The sequence continues at coordinate 15 of CAXTFY010000408.1, forward strand.
CCGGACCTGAAACGACCGAGGCGCAACTTGGCTTCATCGCGCTGACCGACGCCGCGCCGCTGATCGTCGCCAAGGAACGCGGGCTGTTCGCCAAGCATGGCATGCCGGACGTGGAGGTCCTCAAGCAGGTGAGCTGGGGCGACACCTGCGACAACCTGGTGCTGGGCAGCGATGTCGGCGGCCTCGACGGGGCGCACCTGCTGTCCCCGCTGGCCTACCTGATCAGCATGGGCAAGACGGGGAGGCCCGGCGGGAGCGCGCCGATGCACATCCTGGCGCGGATGAACACCAACGGCCAGGCGATCAGCCTATCCAAGTCGCTGATGGCCAGCGGCGCCCGGCTGGACGCCGCGCCGCTGAAGGCCGCGCTGGCCGGCAAGACGGACAGCAGGTTCGGCATGACGTTCCGCGGCGGCACGCACGACTTGTGGACGCGCTACTGGCTGGCTGCCGCCGGCATCAACCCAGACCGGGACGTGGAGATCACCGCCATGCCGCCGTCGGCGATGGTGGCCAACATGCGGGTCAGCGCCATGGCGGCCTTCTGCGTCGGCGAGCCATGGGGCGACCAGCTCGTGCACCAGGGCCTGGGCTACACCGCCTGCCTGACCTCCGAGATCTGGCGCGACCATCCGGAGAAGTGCTTCGCAATGCGCGCCGAATGGGTGGCCAAGCACCCCCGCGCCGCCGTCGCCCTGACCGCCGCCATAATCGAGGCGCAGCAGTGGGCGGACCGGATGGAGAACAAGGAGGAGCTGGCGGCGATGCTGGGCAAGCGCATCTGGCTCAACGTGCCGCCGGCCGACATCGCGCCTCGCCTGGCGGGCAACATCGACTACGGCGACGGGCGCAAGGTGCAGGCGTCGCCGTTGCAGATGAAGTTCTGGGCGGATGCGGCCAGCTATCCGTTCCCGTCGCATGACCTGTGGTTCCTGACGGAGGACATCCGCTGGGGCGTGCTGCCGCCCGACACCGACACCCGGGCAGCCATTGCGGCGGTGAACCGGCAGGACCTATGGCGCCTAGCGGCTGCCGAGGCCGGCGTGGCGGCGGCCGACATCCCGCTTGGCACGTCGCGCGGCAAGGAAACGTTTTTCGATGGCCACGTGTTCGACCCTGATGCGCCGGCGGATTACCTGGCTGGGTTGAAGATCAAGAAGCCCATGGCTTAGGACGCCACGGGGCTGTCCGGCAGCCCCCAGCCGGGAGGTGCGCCCGGAAACGACCTGGGACAGCCCTTGCAACGGCTCCTCGACCGCGTTGGACGCGAACCCGGCGATCACCTGGATCAGGTAGCGCAGTGCCGCAGGGCTAACGGCTCCGGCGTCCGGCAAACCTGCCGCCTCGACGGGCGCGCTGGGATGCCGGATGGACGGCGGGCGCCGGGACGCATCGGTTGCAACACGACAGCATCCCAGGGAGCGGAGTGGGGCGGTCCAGGATGCGCGCCAGCGGCGACCGGCCGGTGCGGTCCTGCAAGATAAGAAGCAGGGAGACCACGACGATGGGCGCCTCGCGTCCCAGGAGGAGCACAGCAGCATGGCGCCGGCGCCTGCCGGAGGCGAGGGGATTGCACCGCGTGCCCCAAGCAGCATAGCTTTCCGCACATACGGGCCTGCCCTCTGCACAAGGGCCTGGGATGGAACGCCGCTCCAAAATCATGCAACCGGGTGGCACAACCATGTCGATCAGCCGCAGAACCGTCGTCCAGGCCGTCGCAGGCGCAGCCGCCGTTGCCGCCTGGCCCGCCGCCGCGCAAACCCGCGCCGAAACGCTGCGCTACGTCACCGGCGGCAATATCAATACCCTCGACACCACCATGCCCGGCGCGACGCGCGAGTCCTTCGGCCTGAGCATGAACGTGTACGACCGCCTGTTCAGCTTCGGCCGCAAGCGCATCGGCGCCAACTGGAGCTTCGACGCCAAAACCATCCGCGGCGAGCTGGCCAGCGGCTATAAGATGGCGCCCGACGGCCTGTCGTTCCGCATCCTGCTGCGCCCGGACGCCACTTGGCACGACGGCAGCCCGGTGACGGCGGAAGACATCAAGTGGTCGCTCGACCGCGCCGTGTCGGCGAAATCGCTTGCGCCGCCGCAGTTGCAGACGGGGTCGCTGACCAGCCCCGACCAGTTCCGCATCCTGGACGAGCATACCCTGCTGGTGAGCCTGCCGAAGCCGGACCGGCTGGCGCTGGCCAACCTGTGTGTGCCCTACGCTATCATGGTCAACAGCAAGCTGGCGAAGCAGCACGCCACCCCTGCGGACCCCTGGGCGCAGGAGTGGATGAAGGCCAACACCGCCGCGGGCGGCGCCTACACGGTGGAGAGCTACCGCCCCGGCGAAAGCGTCACCCTGCGCCGCAACGACGCATGGCGTGGCGGGGCGGACGGCGCGCTGCCGGGTTTCCGCCGGGTCATCGTGCAGACCGTGCCGGAGCCGGCGACGCGGGCCAACCTGGTCGAGCGCGGGGACGCCGACCTCGCCATCGACCTGGCCGCCAGCGATATTCCGACAATGGAAAAAGCGGCCAAGGTCAGGGTCGTCTCGATGCCGCAGACCAACGGGTTCACCCACATCACCGTCAACACCCAGTTGGCGCCGTTCGACAACGTGAAGGTGCGGCAGGCAATCGCGGCGGCGCTGCCGTATGAGGACATGTTCCGCGCGGCGCTGTTTGGCCGCGGCGCACGGCTGTATGGCGCGGAGTGGGCCACGCCGCCCGACAGCGGCTTTCCGCAGGCGATCCCCAACCGCACCGATCCGGCCCGCGCCAAGGCGCTGCTGGCGGAGGCCGGGCTGCCCAACGGCTTCAGCACCACGTTCGCCATCAGCGCCGGCCAGGCCGGCACGACCGAGCCGGTGGCGGCGCTGGTCAAGGAGGCGCTGGGCCGCATCGGCATTGCCGTGGACATCCAGAAGAAGCCGGACAGCGAGTTCAACACCATGGAGGCGGAGAAGAAGCTGCCGTTCTACATCGATGGCGCGACGGCTTGGCTGCCGGCGACCGACTACTATTTCCGGCTTTACTTCACCCGCGACCAGCGGTGGAACTTCGCGAATTGGAAGAACACGGAGATCGAGCACCTGTCGGCCGACGCGCAGTTCGAGACCGACTCCGCCAAGTATGACGCGGACTGTCGCAAGATGATCGAGGTGTTCGCCGACCAGGTGCCGCTGGTGATGCTGTGGCAGCCGAACCACGACGCGGTGATGGCGGCCAATGTGGACGGCTACACCTATCAGTTCTATCGACAGGCGGACTTCCGCGACCTTAAGCGGGTGTAGGCCGGCGGTGGCATTGTCCGTACTCCATTGCCGCAAGCGTCATTGCGAGCCGCACTTGCGGCGTGGCAATCCAGTGGCTGCACGTGCGATCCTGGCGGCCCTGGATTGCCGCGTCGCAAGCGCTCCTCGCAATGACGGCGGCCCTCATGGACGGCGGCCTGGAGCATGAGGACCCTGTCCGGCATCGCGCGCCGGGTCGGGCAGCGGCTGCTGCTGTCGCTGCCGGCGCTGCTGGGCGTGGTAGTAGTGACGTTCATGCTGATGCGCGTGCTGCCCGGCGACCCCGCGGTGTTCTTCGCCAGCGGCCCCAGCGCCGGGCGGCAGGAGATCGAGGACCTGCGGCACGGTATGGGCCTGGACCGGCCCCTCCCGGTGCAGCTTGCGCGCTACCTCGGCGATGTCGCGACCGGCAATCTGGGGCGGTCGCTCACCACCGGGCAGCCGGTGGTGCAGGACATCGCGCGGCGGCTGCCGGCGTCGCTGGAGCTGACGTTCACGGCGCTGCTGATCGCGCTCGGGCTGGCGGTGCCGCTGGGCGTGCTGGCGGCGCTGCGGCCGGGGTCGGTGGTGGATCATGCCGTGCGGATGGTGTGCACGCTGGGGGTGTGCGTGCCGACGTTCGTGTCGGGGCTGCTGCTGATCTACGTTTTCTACTACCTGCTCGGCTGGGCGCCGGATCCCACGGCGCGGATCGACATCTTTTCGAGTACGCCGCCTGACATTACCGGGTTCTACCTGGTGGATTTCGCGCTGGTGCGGGACTGGGAGGGCTGGCGGGCGGCGCTCGCGCAACTGCTGCTGCCGGCGTGCAGCATGGCGCTGTTCGTGCTGGCGCCGCTGGCGCGGATGACGCGGGCGTCGATGCTGGCGGTGCTGGGGGGCGACTTCATCCGCACGGCGCACTCGATGGGGTTGCCGCGGGGGCGGGTGGTGGTGGTGTATGCGCTGCGCAACGCGCTGCTGCCGGTGCTGACGATCACGGGGATCGTGTTCTCGACCATGCTGGGGGCGAACGTGCTGGTGGAGAAGGTATTCTCCTGGCCCGGCGTTGCGTCCTACGCGCTGGATGCGCTGCTGGCGTCGGATTATGCGCCGGTGCAGGCGTTCGTGTTGCTGATGGCGACGATCTTCGTCTGCGTGAACGTGGGCATCGACATCCTTTACGGCGTGGCCGATCCGCGGGTGTCGGTGTCTTGAGGCCGTTCGCGGGGATCGCTTGCGGCGCGGCGCTTCCTCAGCCGACGTTCAGGGGTGGCAATCGCACATGGCATGAGGACTGCAATGACTCCCTCTCCCTCCGGGCTTGGGCCGTGAAACGGACCAAGGCTGGGGTGAGGGAAGCCGTGGGGACTGGACCCTGTCGAGTTGGAAGCAAGTTCCGCTTTCGCATAACCAGATCAGGCTCTTGCCGCTTCCCTCACCCCGGCCTTGGTCCGTTTCACGGCCCAAGCCCGGAGGGAGAGGG
>CAXTFY010000409.1:0-4764 GCA_964243265.1 uncultured Acetobacteraceae bacterium
CCATCCTGGTCGATGGCGACACCGGCTACGGCAACTTCAACAACGTCCGCCGCCTGGTACGCAAACTTGGCGAGCGCGGCATTGCCGGGGTGTGCATCGAGGACAAGCTGTTCCCCAAGACCAACTCGTTCATCGGCGAGGCGCAGCCGCTGGCCGACGTGGCCGAGTTCTGCGGGCGCATCCGGGCCGGCAAGGACGCCCAGACCTCGGACGCATTCTGCCTGGTGGCCCGCGTCGAGGCGCTGATTTCCGGCCACGGCATGGACGAGGCGCTGCGCCGGGCCGAGGCGTACCACGCGGCCGGGGCGGATGCGATCCTGATCCACTCCAAGAAGTCGGCGGCAACCGAGATCGTCGAGTTCTGCCGGCGCTGGGCCAATCGTTGCCCGGTGGTGATCGTGCCGACGATGTACTACGCAACCCCAACCGACGTGTTCCGCGAGGCCGGCATCTCGACCGTGATCTGGGCCAACCATTTGCTGCGCGCATCCATGTTGGCGATGCAGCAGACCGCCCGGCAGATCTTCGCCGACGAGAACCTGCACGAGGTCGAGCATCGCGTGGCCAGTGTCGCCGACATCTTCAGCCTGATGGGCAACGAGGAACTGGAGCAGGCGAGCCGGCGCTATCTGCCCGAGGTTGCCCCCACCCGCGCGGTCGTGCTGGCGGCATCGCGCGGCAGCGGCCTGGAGACGCTGACGGCGGATCGGCCAAAGTGCATGATCGACGTGCGCGGCAGGCCGTTGCTGCAGCATCTGCTCGACACCCTGTCCGGCGCCGGCGTGCGCGACGTGACGGTGGTGCGCGGCTACCGCAAGGACGCCGTCAGGCTGCCCGGCATCCGCACGGTGGACAATGCCCTGTTCGACCGCACCGGCGAGGCCGCGTCGCTGGCCGAGGCCGCGGACCGCATCGCGGGCGACACCGTCGTGGTCTACGGCGACATGCTGTTCCGCCGCTACATCCTGGAAAGCATGATGAGCGTGCCGGGCGACATCGTGCTGGCGGTGGACGCGGCGGCCGGCGGCGAAGGCCAGTCTGCCAGCCGCCCCGCCAACCCGCGCGACCTGGTGCGGACGGATCGCGCCTACTCCCCCACCGACATGGACGAGCGCCCTGCCCGCCTGCGGGAGATCGGCAGCCCCGGCGAGGTCCACGGCGAATGGATCGGCCTGCTCCGGGCCACCGCCGCCGGCAGCGCGCTGATCCGCGCCGAACTGGACGCCATGCGCGCCGACGGCACGCTGGTCCAGGCGGACATGCCGGCGCTGATCGCCCGCATCGCCGGCCACCATCCGGTCAGCGTGCATTTCGTGACCGGCCATTGGCTGGACGTCGACACCCTGCTGGATCTCGCGGCGGCGCGGAACTTTCCATGATTGACGGTGCGGCGTTCCTGGACGCCGCCGCCGCACGCGGAATCGGGTTCTACACCGGGGTGCCCTGCAGCTACCTGACGCCGCTCATCAACCGGGTGGGAAGCAGCCGCACCCTGTCCTATGTGGGCGCCGCCAGCGAGGGCGAGGCGGTGGCCATCGCCGCCGGCGCCTGGCTGGCGGGCCGGCAGACAGTGGTGATGTGCCAGAACTCCGGCCTGGGCAACGCGGTCAACCCGCTGACCTCGCTGAACTACCCGTTCCGCATTCCCACTCTCCTCGTCGTCACCTGGCGCGGCGAGCCCGGGCAGAAGGACGAGCCGCAGCACGTCCTGATGGGAGAGATTACCCAGGACCTGCTGCGCACGATCAGGGTGCCGCAGGGCATCTTCCCGCGCGCCGAGGCGGACATCGCGCCGGCGCTGGATGCCGCGCTGTCCAGCATGGCGGCCACCGGCCTGCCCTACGCGCTGGTGATGCACCAGGGCAGTGTGGCCGAGAGCGAGCTGGACGAGTTGCCGCGTACGCCGCACACACCGGGCCAGCGCGTGGACTATGCGGCGCATGGCGACCTTCCCACGCGGGCCGCAATCCTGGAGCGGTTGCTGGCTGTCATCCCCGCCGATGCCGCCGTCGTCGCCACCACCGGCAAGTGCGGGCGCGAGCTGTTCACCCTGGCCGACCGTGAGCAGCATCTGTACCAAGTGGGCTCGATGGGCTGTGCCAGCGGCATGGGGCTCGGCGTGGCGCTGAACACCGACCGGCCCGTGGTCGTGCTGGATGGCGACGGTGCGGCGCTGATGAAGCTGGGCAGCCTCGCCACCATCGGCTCCTACCGTCCCGCCGGCCTCGTGCATGTCCTGCTGGACAACGGCGTCCACGACAGCACCGGCGGCCAGGCGACCGTCTCCCCCGGCGTCGATTTCCCCGGCGTGGCGCTGGCCTGCGGCTACCGGGCGGCGATTGCGTGTGACGACGCGCTGGGCTTCGAGCGGGCGTTCGGCGCGGCGCTGACGATGCCCGGCCCGGTGCTGCTGCATGTGCGCATCCGGCCAGGCTCGATGGCCAAGCTGGGCCGCCCGACGGTGGCGCCGCATGAGGTGGCGCAACGGTTCAAGGCGTTCCTGGCCGATACAGGAAGGCGAAGGGCGCTGCCCTTCGAACCCGCCAAAGGCCAGGCCTTTGGAAACCATTTGCTTAGGTAAAGGATTTTCAAGGCTCCGCCTTGAACGGGTCCAGGGCAGCGCCCGGCGCTATCGTATCAGTCGGCGGCCGCCTGGATGCCGAATGCGCGCATGTAGCCGCCGACCGCAGCCAGCGTGCGCTCGATGTCGGCCTGGGTGATGGCGCCAATGCAGCCGATGCGGAAGCTGGCCTCGCGCGTCAGCTTGCCGGGATACAGCACGATGCCCTGGGCGTGCAGCGCCTGGTACATGGCCTCGAAACTGAAGCCGCGTCCGGGGTCGAGCAGTGTCAGGATCACCGGTCCCTGCAACGCCGGCGCCAGGTAGGGCCGGAAGCCCAGCCGGGACATGCCGGCGACCAGCGCCGCCATGTGCCGCCCGTATCTGGCACCGCGCGCCGCCACGCCGCCCTCGGCATCGAGCTGGTCGAGCGCCGCCGCCAGTGCCGCCACCACATGGGTCGGCGGGGTGAAGCGCCACTGCCCGTTGGCCTCGAAGCCGCGCCATTGCGCATGCAGGTCGAGGCTGACGCTGCCGCTGTTGCCGGCCATCGTGGCGAGATGCGCCGTCTCGGCAATGACGTAGGCCAGGCCCGGCACGCCCTCCAGGCACTTGTTGGCCGAGGCCATCACGGCGCTGCAGGGCGTGGTGCGCAGGTCGATCGGCACCGCGCCCAGCGAACTCATGGCATCGAGCAGCAGGCGCCTGCCGCAGGCCCGGACCACGGCGGCGATGTCCTGCAGCGGGTTGAGCAGGCCGCTCGTCGTCTCCAGGTGGACCAGCAGCACGTCGGTGATGGCCGGGTCCGCCCGCAGCGCCCGCTCCACCTCGCCCGGTGCGACCGCCTGGTCTTCCGGGCACTCCAGGGTCGCCACGTTGCGGCCCATGCACGCGGCCATGTCGGCAGCGCGGCGGCCATAGGCGCCGTTGACCAGGACCAGCAGCTTGCCCGCGCGCGGCACCAGGGTGGCGATTGCCGCCTCGATCGCATAGCTGCCGGCGCCCTGGATCGGCACCGCGACGTGGGTGCCGGTGGCGTGGACCAGGGCCGCCAGGCGTGCCCGGACGCGCTCGCTCATCGCCACGAAATCGCCGTCGCGCGAGCCCCAGTCGCGCCCCATGGCGGCGCGGGTGGCGTCGGAGGTCGTCAACGGGCCAGGCGTCAGCAACAGGGTGCGCATAGGCAGGCATAGCGCGACAATCCCCGCAGGTGAAGACTCTGCCGCAAGGCGCTGGCGCAGGCTGGAACTCGCCGCCACCGACGGCGCTGTTCACCTGCGCGCGGTGCCTCAAGGCAACGCCGCCGCGAGGGAGCGGAAATCATGGACTTGCAGGACAAGGCGCTGGAGATCCACCGCCGGCTGTGCCGCACCTACAACTGCCCGATCAGTTACTTCCACGCACTCGACCCGCTAAGCGAGCTGGTCAGCTCGCTGCTTTCGCACCGCACCCGCAACGCCGACAGCGGTGCCGCCTTCAAGGCGTTGCGGGCCGGCTTTCCCGATTGGGCCGGCGTCGTTGCGGCCCCCACCGCGGCGGTCGAGGCGGCAATCGCGCGGGTGACCTGGCCGGAGCAGAAGGCGCCGCGCATCCAGGCGATCCTGCGCGCGATCGAGGCCGAGCGCGGGGCGTTGAGCCTCGACTTCCTCGGCGAGCTTTCGGTGGATGAGGCCCGCGCCTGGCTGGAGCGCCTGCCCGGCATCGGTCCCAAGACCAGTGCCGCCGTGCTCAGCTTCAGCACGCTGCGCCGCCCGGCGTTGCCGGTGGACAGCCACCATCACCGCGTCGCCGCCCGCACCGGCCTGATCCCGGCAAGCCTGCCGGTCGGCCCGTCGCACCGCGTACTGGCCGCCCAGTTGCCGTCCGACTGGGACGCCCAGCACATCTACGACAACCACGAGGTGCTGATGCTGCACGGCCAGCACTGCTGCTTCTTCCGCAAGCCCGCCTGTGTGCGGTGTCCGTTGCTCGACCTGTGCCCGACCGGGCAGGAACTGCTTGGCACCCACGCCGCCACACGCGAAGGTCAGGAGGTGATGACGTCCCGGCAGGGCGGTTAGCACTGCCTTACGTCGATACGGCCATATCGCCATATGACAATATTAACGCCGTATCATATCTTCCTGGGCTTCTCCGACGGTACTCGGAACGGCGCCCGGGATGCGGTGACGCTCGGCCTGGGCTACCTGCAGCGCCATGCCTTC
>CAXTFY010000410.1:0-4737 GCA_964243265.1 uncultured Acetobacteraceae bacterium
GATGCAGACCATGCCGAGCTTCGTCTACCTGATCCCGGCCATCCCGTTCTTCGGCCTGGGCGCGGTGTCGGCCTGCTTTGCCACCATCATCTTCGCGGCGCCGCCGACCATACGGCTGACCGCGCTGGGCATCCTGCAGGTGCCGCATGAGATGACCGAGGCCGCCGACGCCTTCGGCTGCACCCCCTGGCAGAAGCTGCTGAAGGTGCAGATGCCGCAGGCGCTGCCCACCATCATGGCCGGGGTGAACCAGACGATCATGCTGGCGCTGTCGATGGTGGTGATCGCCGCCATGATCGGCGCCGGCGGGCTGGGCCGCGAGGTCTGGAGCGCCATCCAACGCCTGGAGGCCGGCCGCGGCTTCCAGGCCGGCATCGCCATCGCCGTGCTGGCGGTGATCCTGGACCGCGTGACCCAGGCGATGTCCCGCCGCAGCCGTGCGGCGTAATCTGACCGCAGCCGTGCTGCCCGAACCAAACGCTGCTGACCGAACCACCGCTGACCTAGCCATAGGAACCCCTGCCATGCTCCGTCGTTCACTGCTGCTTGGTGCCGTTGCTGCCCCTCTCGCGATCCCACGCGCCCGTGCCGCCGGCAAGCCGCCGGTACGGATCGCCTACGTCGAGTGGTCCGACTCCGTCGTCGCCACCAACATCCTGGCGACGGTGCTGCGGAACATGGGGCACGAGGTCACGCTGACCCCGGTCTCAGGCGCGGCGATGTGGCAGGCGGTGGCGTCCGGCGATGCCGACTGCATGGTGGCGGCCTGGCTGCCCGGCACCCACGCCGCCTACTACGCCAAGCTGAAGGAGCAGGTCGACCTGGTCGGCCCCAACGTCACCGGCGCGCGGCTGGGCTGGGCCACGCCGGAGTATTCGCCGATCAACTCCATCGCCGACCTGAAGACGGAGGGCGGGCTGGTCGATAATAAGGTGATCGGCATCGACCCCGGCGCCGGGCTGATGCGTGCGTCGGAGAAGGTGATCAAGGACTATGGCCTGAGCAACATCACCCTGGTCGAGGGCAGCGACGCCACCATGGTCGCGGCGCTGAAGGACGCGGTCGCCCGCAAGCAGCCCATCGTGGTCACCGCCTGGACGCCGCACTGGATGTTCGCGGCGTTCAAGCTGAAGTACCTGGCCGACCCCAAGGGCGCGCTGGGCGGCGAGGAGACGGTGAACACCGTGGCGCGCAAGGGCCTGAAGGCCGACATGCCGGACGTGTATGCCGTGCTGACCAAGTTCCGCCTGTCCCTGGATGACGAGCAGGCCGTGATGATGCAGAACCAGGCCGCCGGCACCGACCCGGCCAAGACCGCCGCCGCCTGGGTGCAGGCGAACCAGCCGGTGGTCAAGACCTGGATGGGCTGACCCGGGCAGGATCTGGAGCAGCCATGACGTTCGACGTGATCCCATGACTTTCGACGTAATCATTGCCGGCGCGGGCGGCATGGGCAGTGCCGCCGCCTGGCAGTTGGCCCGGCGCGGCCAGCGCGTGCTGCTGCTGGAGCGGTTCGACATCCCGCACGCCCACGGCTCGTCGCACGGCATCAGCCGCATCATCCGCCTGCCGTACTACGAGGACCCGGCCTACGTCCCCCTGCTGCGCCGCGCCTACGAACTATGGCGGGAGGCCGAGGCCGCCAGCGGTCAGGAGTTGCTCGTCACCACCGGATCAGTGGACGCCAGCCCGGAGTGGGACCCGCTGTTCCAGGGCGCCCTGGCGTCGGCCCGCCTGCACGGCCTGCCGCACGAGGTGCTGACGGGCGAGCAGGTCAACGGCCGCTTCCCCGGCTACCGCCTGCCCGCCACGCACCGGGCCGTGTTCCAGCCCGACGGCGGCCTGGTCGCCAGTGAGCGCGCCGTGGTGGCCCATGTGGCGCTGGCGCAGGCGCAGGGCGCGGTGGTCCAGGCCCGCGAGCGCGTGCTAGGCTGGGACGCGCACTCCGGCGGCGAGGGTGTCTCAGTCACGACCGACAAGGGCCGCCACCACGCCGCGCGCCTGGTGCTGACGGCCGGAGCCTGGATGGGCGAGTTGGCGGGCGTGCTGGCGGGCGTGGCCGTCCCGGAGCGCCAGGTGCTGGCCTGGCTGCAGCCGCACCGACCCGAGTGGTTCGGACCTGACCGCTTCCCGGTGTTCAACCTGCAGGTGGAGGAGGGCCGCTACTACGGCCTGCCCGTGTACGAGGTGCCCGGCTTCAAGTTCGGCCGCTACCACCACCAGAACGAGACCGGCCCGGCCGATACCCTGCTGCGCGAGCCGGACGCCGCCGACGAGGCGTTGCTGCGCGGTTTCGGCGAACGCTACTTCCCGGACGGCAGCGGGCCCACGATGGCGCTGCGCGCGTGCATGTTCACCAACTCGCCCGACGAGCACTTCATCCTGGATTACCACCCGGACTACCCGCAGGTGGTGCTGGCGTCACCGTGCTCGGGGCACGGCTACAAGTTCTGCAGCGTGATTGGGGAGGTGCTGGCCGACCTCGCCACCGGCGACGGCACGACGCGGCATGACATCGGCTTCCTGCGGCTGCGGCGGGCTGCTCTCCCCCGAGCCATGGCGGCTGCTGCGGAGTAACATCGAACCTCCGCCTGTCATTGCGAGGAGCGCTTGCGACGTGGCAATCCAGGGACTGCCAGGCCAAAACTGCGTCCCGTGCTCCCCTGGATTGCCACGCCGCGAGCGCGGATCGCAATGACGGCACCGGATTTAGCGCGATATCGAAGGGGTCAGAGCAAAGCACGGTTTTTATGAGCTGCAACACGGCTAAAACGCATTGTCGAGACAGTTAGCTGCTTGCCGTCTAGAGGGCGCGCTGCCCTCTTGATGACAACGCTCCTCACCGGATAATCGAGGCTAACAGCTAGTGGCTGATCATCCACGGCCGCGCGGCCGGGAAGCTTTTTGCCGGCACAGCTTCAGCCGTCAGCTTACTTGGCTTGCAGCATCCGCACCCCGAAGGGTGCGCGCCACGCGACTGCCGCGGCGCGTTGGCGCTACGCTCGTTGGTGGCGAACGCATCGCGCCGGCTGGGGTCCATCCCAGCCAGCCGCGGAGCGGACAGCATCACCCGCGGGGCCGCAGCGCCGCACCCCCCGCAGGGCTGCGGCGCCTGGAACTCCGCCATGGGACGCATGGCCTCGAACGGTCCGCAGGCCGGGCAGTCATACTCGTAGGTCGGCATTCCCCCTGCCTCACAGGTCCGGCGCGAGCGGCATGCTCACGCCGCCCTTGATGCCGCCGCTCGGCCCGTCTGCGCCGGGGTTGATGTCGAAGTCGAAGATCTCGGTCGGCAGCCACAGCGTGGCGCAGGAGTTAGGGATGTCCACGACGCCGCTGATGTGGCCCTGCACCGGCGCTGTCCCCAGGATCGAGTACGCCTGCGCCCCGGAGTAGCCGAACTTCTTCATGTACTCGATGGCGTTCAGGCAAGCCTGCCGGTATGCCACGTTCACGTCGAGGTAGTGCTGCTCCCCAGCCTCATCGACCGAGATGCCCTCGAAGATCAGGTAGTCGCTATAGGCCGGCTTGATGACGCTCGGCTTGAAGATCGGGTTCTTGATGCCGTATTTGGCCATGCCGCCCTTGATCAGCTCGACCTTGAGGTGAATCCAGCCGGGCATCTCGATGGCGCCGCAGAAGGTGATCTCGCCGTCGCCCTGGCTGAAGTGCAGGTCCCCCATCGATAGCCCGGCGCCGGGCACATAGACGGGGAAGTACACCTTGGCGCCGCGCGACAGGTCCTTGATGTCGCAGTTGCCGCCGTGCTCCCGCGGCGGCACGGTGCGGGCGCCGGTCGCGGCGGCGGCGGCCTTGGCGTCGCCCTTCAGGCGGCCCATGTGCGCCGTCGGCCCGAACGGCGGGTTGGCCAGCGGCGGCACGCGGGTGGGGTTGGTGGCGATCAGGCCGGTTTCGCGCTTGTTCCAGGTGTCCAGTAGCTTCGGGTCTGGCAGGCAGCCGATCAGGCCGGGATGGATCAGCCCGGCAAACCGAACGCCCGGCACATGGCGGGACTTGGTGAACATGCCTTCGAAGTCCCAGATCGATTTCTGGGCCTCGGGGAAATGCTCGGTCAGGAAGCCGCCGCCGTTCTTCTTAGAGAAGAATCCATTGAAGCCCCAGTTGTTATGGTGGAACGCGCCGATGTCGAGGAAATCGACCACCAGCAGGTCGCCCGGCTCCGCCCCCTCCACGCCCACGGGGCCGCTCAGGAAGTGTACGATGCTCAGGTCGATGTCGCGCACGTCGGAGGCGTCGTCGTTGTTCTTGATGAAGCCGCCGGTCCAATCGTAGCACTCGATGATGAAGTCCTGGCCGGGTTTCACCGTCGCCACCATCGGGATGTCCGGGTGCCAGCGGTTGTGCACCATGTCGTTCTCATAGGCAGACTTCGACAGATCGACCTTCACGAGCGTGTCGGGCATGGGACCTCCTTTATGAACGGTGTCAAACGGCCAGGTAGCGGGCGACCTTCTCCTGATCGACGTCGGCCCGCGCGCTTTCGTGCACGATGGCGCCGCCCTCCATCACCAGCACCCGGTCGGCGATATCTAGGGCGAAGCTCAGCACCTGCTCGGAGCAGACGATGCTGAGGCCGCGCTCGTCGCGGATGCGGCGCAGGGTGCGGCCCAGCTCCAGGATGATGCTGGGCTGGATGCCCTCGGTGGGTTCGTCGAGCAGCAACACCTTGGGGTTGGTCGCCAGCGCGCGGGCGATGGCGAGCTGCTGCTGCTGCCC
>CAXTFY010000411.1:0-2811 GCA_964243265.1 uncultured Acetobacteraceae bacterium
ACCAGCTCCGGTCCTACCAGCTCCGGTCTCATCAACTCTGGCCCGACCCTTCCCGACCGCCGAGGCTGCCTGGTTCTGGACCGCCGCCTCGCTGATGGCCCGGCGTGACCCGGATGCGCTACGGCCGCCGCCAGGTCCGTGCCGGCCGGAGGACGTGGTGAAGTGCCTGGACACGCTGTACCGCAATCGCCGCATCGAACTGTTGCACGCCCGCATCCTGCGCATCTGGGGCTGGCGCGGGGTTGCGCCGGACCCGCGGCGCGCCCAGGAGGGGTGCGACTCGCGGCTTTGGCAGGAGGCCATGAGCCGGCTGGACTGGCCGTTGCGGGCCAAGGGGATCGTGCAGGGGCCACGCTGCGCCATCTCGGCCGACCTCTTTGCGCGGCATGGGCCGGTATGCCGCTGATACGCCGCTGATCCTGCGGCCCTCGGCTTGGCCGTGCAGGATGTGGTGAAACAGCGGATTGGCCCCGGCGAAGAAGCCAGGGGACTCGACGGTGTGGAACACCTCGCCGGGCAGGATGGCGCGCGGCCTCATGGCGCCGGCCGTACGGCGCCGGCGGGGGGATCAGCCCGGGGCGTCCGCCGTCGCGGTTGGCTGCTTCAGGATCTCGCTGCGGTGCCGGAGGCGTCCGGCCTCCGTGATGCGGTAACGGCTGTCATCCTGCGTGGCCAGGCCCATGGCGGCCAGGCGTTCCAGGCACGGCCCGTCCTTCAGCCCCGAGGGCCGGCCAGGCGGGCCGACCAGCGTCAGGCGGTGCAGGGCCGACCGGCAGCAGGTCTCGAGGTAGGGCTCATTCCACATCGCCGGGGGTGTACTGCGGTTCGGCGTGGCGGGGAACCTTCTCAATGCGCGCCTTCTCAATGTGCGCGGGATCGGGCAGACCACCGGGATGACGCCAACCCTCGCCTCCGCCCTGATGCCGCTGCTGGCCCGCACCAATGCGGAGCGGGCGCACCGCCTGGCCATCCTGGCGCTGCGGCTGGGCCTGGCGGGGCAGGACCGCCAGCCGGACGACCCGGCGCTGCGGGTGCAGGCCATGGGGCTGAGCTTCCGCAACCCGATCGGATTGGCCGCCGGGTTCGACAAGGACGCAATGGCGCTGCGCGGCCTGCGGCGGCTGGGGTTCGGCCTGGTCGAGGCCGGCACCGTCACCCCGCTGCCGCAGGCCGGCAACCCGTTGCCGCGCGTGTTCCGCCTGCACGAGGACGCGGCGGTGATCAACCGCTATGGCCTGAACAACCGCGGCCTGGATGCCTTCGTCGCCCGCCTGGCCGCGCTGCCGCGGGGCAAGGTCCCGATCGGCGCCAACATCGGCATCAACAAGGAAGGCGCCGACCCGGAGCGCGACCTGCCGGCGCTGGTCGCCGCCGTGGCGCCGCATGCCGACTACATCGTGATCAACGTGTCGTCCCCGAACACGCCGGGCCTGCGCGACCTGCAGGGCGAAGCGCGGCTGAACGCCATCCTGGGTGCCGTCGCGGACCGGGCGCCGCACCGCCCACCGCTGCTGGTGAAGGTGGCACCGGACCTGCCGGAGGGCGGGCTGGAGAGCATCGTCGAAACGGCAGTGCGCCATGGGGTGCAGGGCCTGATCGTGTCCAACACCACCGTCGCACGGCCGGACACGTTGCGCTCGGGCCATGCGGGGCAGACGGGCGGCCTGTCGGGGGCGCCGTTGCGCGACGCCAGCACCCGGCTGGTGGCGCGGGCCTGGCGCCTGGCGGCGGGGCGCCTGGTGCTGGTCGGGTGCGGCGGCGTGGCGACGGGGGCGGACGTGCTGGCCAAGCTGCGGGCCGGGGCGAGCCTGGTGCAGGTTTATACCGCGTTCAGCTATGCCGGTCCCGCCCTGGTGCCGCGGCTGAAACGCGAGCTGTCGGCGGCTCTGCGTCAGCAGGGGTTCGCCAGCGTGCAGGACGCGATTGGGGCGGATATGGGCGAGGTGGGCGCATGAGGGCATTGCCGGGCTTCCGCGCCATCGCGGGCGAGTATGACGGCTTCATCCTCGACCTGTGGGGCGTCATTCACGATGGCGTGCGGCCCTATCCCGGTGCGGTGGACTGCATGGCGGCGCTGCGGGGGGCGGGCAAGCGGGTGGTGCTGCTGTCCAACGCGCCGCGCCGGGCGGACTCGATCCAGCGGCAGTTGCGCCGCATGGGTATCGAGGACGCCTGGTACGACGGGGTGATGACCTCCGGGGAGGCCGCCTACCTGATGCTGCGGGACCGGCCGGACCCCTGGTATGCCGCGCTGGGCAGCCGGGTGTTCCACCTGGGGCCGCAGCGGGACCGCGGCGTGATGGCCGGGCTGGACCTGCAGGTGTTCGACGGCCCGGACGGCGCGGAGTTCATGCTCAACACGGGTCCGGATGACCATGCGCCGCAGACCGACCCGTCGCACTACGACCCGGTGCTGCGGGCCAGCGCAGCGTCGGGGCTGCCGATGATCTGCGCCAACCCGGACCTGGAGGTGATCCGCGGCGGCGTCCGCGTGGTGTGCGCCGGGACGCTGGCGGTGCGCTATGCCGCGATGGGTGGCGACGTGCGCTCGCTGGGCAAGCCCGACCCGGCCATCTACCGCCCGGTGCTGACTATGCTGGCGATGTCGGAGGCCCGGGTGCTGGCGGTGGGCGACGCGTTGCGGACCGACATCGCCGGGGCGGCGGCGGTAGGGCTGGATGCGTGCTGGGTGCTAGGCGGGCTGCACGGGGCGCACCTGGGCGGCGACGACGCCCGGACGGAGGCGGAGGCGGCTGCAGCCGGGCTGTCGCCGGTGGCGTGCATCCAGCATTTCGTTTGGTGACCTCGACT
>CAXTFY010000411.1:2911-4724 GCA_964243265.1 uncultured Acetobacteraceae bacterium
AGGGGGTCGGCAGGCCGCTAGGCGTGCCCGGCGGTGCCCGACAGCAGCAGCGGGTCGATCCGCAGGATCGCCAGCGCGCGGAGCCACTTCGTCTCATGGTCGGCGTCGAACAGCAGGTCCAGCTTGTTCGGCGCGGACAGCCAGACGTTCTCGCCCATCTCGCGGTCCAACTGCCCCGGCCCCCAGTTGGCGTAGCCCAGCGCCAGCAGGCCCTCCCTCGGCCCGCCGCCGCGCGCGATCTCCTGCAGCACGTCCAGGCTGGCGGTCAGGGCCAGGTTGTCGTCCACCACCAGGCTGCCGTCACACGTCCAATCCGAGGTGTGCAGCACGAACCCCCGCCCGCCATCCACCGGCCCGCCCCGGCAAAGCTGGATCGTCCGGGCCGGCGGCACCGGCGTCACGTCCAATTGCTCCAACAGGGCGTCGAAGCTCGGCTTGGCGAGTGGCTGGTTCAGCACGATGCCCATCGCACCCTCGTCCGTGTGGGCGCACAGCAGGATCACGCTTTGGGCAAAGCGGGAGTCCTCCATGGCGGGCATGGCGATCAGCAGTTGTCCCGTCAGGTTGGTGTCTTCATCGAGCATTGTGCATATGTTGGTTTGGCACCATGCCGGGGCAAGCGGGGCAGGGCCGGTGAACTCGACCGCCCGGGAGCGTTAACACATCGCGAAACACTGTTAAGGACGCCTACCATGATAAAGACCGGTGATGCCATTCCCGCCATGAAGCTGTCGGCCGCCACCGCGGAGGGGCCGAAGGAGGTCTCCACCGCCGACGTGTTCGCCGGCAAGAAGGTGGTGTTGTTCGCCACTCCTGGCGCCTTCACGCCAACCTGCAGCGTGCGGCATGTGCCGGGCTTCCTGCAGAACCTGGATGCCCTGAAGGCGAAGGGCGTGGACACCATCGTCTGCACCGCGGTCAACGACGTTTTCGTGATGGATGCCTGGCGCAAGGACCTGGGCGTTGACGACCGCATTCTCATGCTGGCCGACGGGTCCGGCGCGCTGGCCAAGGCGCTGGGGTTAGAGCTTGATCTCACGGCCCGTGGCCTGGGGGTGCGGAGCCAGCGCTATGCGATGGTGGTGGAGGACGGCAAGGTCACGCACCTGGGCGTCGAAGGGCCGGGCGAGTTCGAGGTCAGCAAGGCCGAGAGCGTGCTGGCGGTCCTATGAACCTGCGGTGCGCGTGACCTGGCGGCGGACGTGACCGGGTTGCCAGCGTGACCTGGTCGCCCGCGCAGTATCTGACGTTCGAGGATGACCGCACCCGCCCGGTGCGCGACTTGGTGGCCGCCATCCCCGGCGGCGGCGGCGGCCATAGGGTGGTGGATCTGGGCTGCGGCCCCGGCAATTCGACCGAGGTATTGGCCGCCCGCTTCCCAGGCGCCGAGGTATCGGGCCTGGACAGCTCCGCCGAGATGATCGCCGCCGCCCGGCAGCGCCTGCCGAGCCTGCATTTCGAGGTTGCAGACATCGCGGCATGGGACGCAGCGGGGCCGTTCGACGTACTGCTGGCCAATGCCGTGCTGCAGTGGGTGCCGGACCATGCGGCACTGCTGCCGCGGCTGTTGGGCCGCTTGGCGCCGGGCGGCAGCTTGGCGGTGCAGATGCCGGACAACCTCGATGAGCCGGCGCACCGGCTGATGCGCCAGGTCGCCGCGGAAGGTCCGTGGGCCGCCAAGCTGGCCGCGGCTGCCGGGGCACGGACCGGGATGGGGTCGGCGGACTGGTACTACGGCGTGCTGCGCCCGGGGTGCAGCCGGGTGGACGTGTGGCGCACGACCTACTTCCACACCCTGGCCGGCGGCGCGGAC
>CAXTFY010000412.1:0-4722 GCA_964243265.1 uncultured Acetobacteraceae bacterium
CCGGGCCAAGGTCGGACAGGATGTCGCCGAACAGGTTGCTGCCCACCACCACGTCAAACCAGTCCGGGTGCTGCACGAACTGCGCGCACAGGATATCGATGTGGAACTGGTCGGTCGCCACGCCCGGGTAGTCCTTCCCCACGGCGGCGAAGCGTTCGTCCCAGTACGGCATGGTGATGGTGATGCCGTTGGACTTGGTGGCCGACGTCAGCTTCCGCCGTGGCCGGGTCATCGCCAGCTCGAAGGCATAACGCAGGATGCGGTCGGTGCCGTGCCGGGTGAACACGCTCTGCTGGGTGGCGAACTCGCGGTCGGTGCCCTCGAACAGGCGTCCGCCGAGGCTGCTGTATTCGCCCTCGGTGTTCTCGCGCACCACGATGAAGTCGATGTCGGCCTCGGTGCGGCCGGCCAGCGGCGTGCGGGCGCCGGGCATCAGGCGGCAGGGCCGGACGCTGGCATACTGGTCGAAGCCCCGGCGGATCGGGATCAACAGGCCCCATAGCGAGATATGGTCGGGGACCTCGGGCGAGCCGACCGCGCCCAGGAACACCGCATCGTGCTGGCGCAGTTGGTCCAGTCCGTCGGCGGGCATCATGGCGCCGGTTTGCTGGTAGCGTTCGCACGACCAGTCGTAGTGCGTAGTGTCCAGTCGGAAGCCGAAGCGGGTGGCGGCGGCCTCCAGCACGCGCAGCCCCTCCGGCACAGTCTCCTTGCCGATCCCGTCCCCAGGGATCGAGGCGATCTTGTAGGTCTTCATCGGGCACCCTCCTTGGCCCCGGCAGAATGGACGGAGGCGGGCCAGCAGTCTAGGAAGCCTGACGGTGAACTGAACGGTTCAGCAGGCGGCGCGGCAAGCGGGGCGGGCACATGGCGGCAGAAAACATGGCGGCGGGGAACATGGCGGCAGCGGGCGTGAACACGCACATGACGGACTGGGACCGTGACGCCGCGCTGACCACGGCGCGCATCCTGCTGGAGATCAAGGCCGTCAACTTCCGCCCGGAGGAGCCCTACACCTTCACCTCCGGCTGGAAGTCCCCGGTCTACATCGACTGCCGCAAGATCATCTATTTCCCGCGCGCCCGGGTGAAGATCTGCGAGCTGGCGGCGGAGAAAATCGGCCGCCACGTCGGCTATGAAAGCATCGAGTGCGTGGCCGGCGGCGAGACGGCGGGCATTCCCTTCGCCGCCTGGATCGCCGACCGGATGCTGGCGCCCATGGCCTACGTCCGCAAGAAGCCCAAGGGCTTCGGCCGCAATGCCCTGATCGAGGGCGACGTGCCCGAAGGCCTGCGCACCTTGCTGGTCGAGGACCTCACGACCGACGGCGCCAGCAAGATCCAGTTCGCCCAGGCGCTGCGCGACGCCGGGGCGCTGGTGAACCATGCGTTCGTGGTGTTCTTCTACGGCGTGTTCCCCGGCAGCTTCCAGAAGCTGGCCGCCATGGACATCACCCTGCACCACCTGGCGACCTGGTGGGACGTGCTGGAAGCCTGCCGCGACCGCCCTTACTTCGCCGAACCCGCCCTGGCCGAGGTCCGCCGCTTCCTGGAGAACCCGGTCGCCTGGTCCGCCGCGCACGGCGGCGTCGCCTCCGCCGAGGAAGCCGCCGAACGCAAGGCGGCTGCCCTCTAGTTGGCCGTCCGCGCCCCCGCGCTGGCGGCACCCGGCGCCACCTGGCTGAACACCCCGGCCCCGCTGACCCTGGCGGACCTGCGCGGGCGCATCGTGGTGCTGGATTTCTGGACGCTGTGCTGCGTCAACTGCCAGCACATCCTGCCCGCCCTGGCGAAGCTGGAGGCGGCGTTCCCGCGCGACATCGCGGTGATCGGCGTCCACTCCCCCAAGTTCCCGCACGAGAAGGACCCCGCCGTCGTGCAGGCCGCCATCGAGCGCCTGGGCATCACCCATCCCGTGCTGCAGGACCCGGACCGCCGCCTGTGGGACCAGTATGCCGTTCGGGCCTGGCCGACCCTGGTGTTCGTGGACGCCGAGGGCTACGTGCAGGGCCAGTCCAGCGGCGAGCCGAACCCGGACGAGCTGCTGCGCCGCGTGCGCTCCATGGTGCGTTCCGCCAAGCAGGAGGGTGCGCTGCGGCCGGGCACGCCGCCCGCCATCCCGGCCGACCCGGCGCCGACCCGCTTCCGCTTCCCCGGTAAGATCAGGCCCATCCCTGGCCGCCCGCGCGACGCCGCGTGCTGGGCGCTGGCGGATGCCGGGCACCATCAAGTGGTACTGCTGGACGACGCCGGCGCCGTGGTGGCGCGAATCGGCAGCGGCGTCGCCGGGCTGCGGGACGGCCCGGCCCTGCGTGCCTGCTTCAACGCGCCGCAGGGCGTGGCCGCCGACGCCGAGGCCGTCTGGGTGGCCGACACCGGCAACCACTGCATCCGCCGCGTGGACCTGGCGAGCGGCGAGGTGCTGACCATCGCGGGCACTGGCGCCCGCGGCGGCGTGCTGGGCGCGGCGGCCCCGGCGCTGGACACCGCCCTCGCCTCCCCCTGGGACTTGGCGCCGTTCGGCGGCGGCGTGCTGTTCGCCAACGCCGGCACCCACCAGCTCGGCGCGCTGGACCCCGTGGCAGGCCAGGTGGAACGCCTGGCGGGGACCGGGGTGGAGCACCTGCTCGACGGCCCGGCGGCGGACGCCATGCTGGCCCAGCCCAGCGGCCTGGCGCTGGACGGCTCCCACCTGTTCTTCGCCGACAGCGAGAGCAGCGCCATCCGGGTGCTGGACCTCGACAGCTTGGCGGTGCGGACCCTCGTCGGCGCCGGGCTGTTCAGCTTCGGGGCGCGGAACGGACCGCTGCAGGACGCCGAGTTCCAGCATCCGCTTGGCCTGGGCTTGCTGGACGCCAACACCCTGTTGGTCGCCGACAGCTACAACGACCGGGTGCGCGTGCTGGACCTGCGGGCCGGGCAGGTGCGCGACCTGGACGAGGGCGTGTGCCAGGACCGGCTATGCCTGCCGCTGGGCGGCGAGCCGGCCGGGGTCTGCGCCGACCCGCGTGCGCCGGGGACCGACCCGCGCATCCTGGTCGTGGAGACCAACCGCCACAGGATTATCGAGGTGCGGCCCGCACGCCGGACGCACCGCACCTGGGCGGAATGAGGCAGGCTGCCGGCCTTGCGGCGCTGCTGGCCTTGGTCGCCCTCACCGCCGCCCTGTTCCGCTCCTCACCGGGGCTGCTGCTGGTGTTCGGCGTCATGAGCCTGTTTGGCACCAACTCCGCCGCGCAGCCGGACTGGCTGCCGGCCGCCATCATCGTAACGCCCTGGATCATCCTGACTGCTTTGTGGGCCGCCTACGCCGCGGCGGTGCTGCGCGGCCAGCTATGGCCCGGCGGCGCTCGCCGATAGTGGTTCCAACCCGGGACGCAACAGGCTTAGGATGCTGCCTTGCTCTTCCGCAGGTGCCTCCCATGACCCCTCCGCCCGCCCTCGCCAACTCCGCCGCAGCGCGGGACCGCGCCAATGCGCTGCACTCGTTTACCGACCTGCAGGCGCATCTGACCGCCGGCCCCATGGTCATCACCCGCGGCGAGGGCGTCCGCGTGTGGGACGACAGCGGGCGCGACTACATCGAGAGCGTCGCCGGCCTGTGGTGCGCCAGCCTGGGATTCAGCAACCAGCGCCTGGCCCAGGCCGCCTACGACCAGATGACCAAGCTGCCGTTCTACCACTCCTTCACGGCGAAATCGCACGAGCCGATGATCGACCTGTCGGAGATGCTGATCCAGCGCGCCCCGGTGCCGATGAGCAAGGTGTTCCTGGCCAACTCTGGCTCGGAGGCCAACGACTCCGCGGTGAAGATGATCTGGTACTACAACAACGCCCTCGGCCGCCCGGCGAAGAAGAAGCTGATCGGCCGCATCAAGGGCTACCACGGCGTGACGGTGGCCGCGGCCTCGCTGACCGGCCTGCCCAACAACCACCGCAGCTTCGACCTGCCGCTGCCGGGTTTCCTGCACACAATGACGCCGCACCACTACCACAACGCCCTACCTGGCGAGTCCGAGGAGGATTTCGCCACCCGCTGCGCCGAGGAGCTGGACCGGCTGATCGTCTCCGAAGGCCCGGACACGGTCGCGGCGATGTTCGCCGAGCCGGTGATGGGCGCCGGCGGCGTGATCGTGCCGCCGCGCACCTACTTCGAAAAAATCCAGGCCGTGCTGCGTCAGCATGATGTGCTGCTGGTGGCCGACGAGGTGATCTGCGGGTTCGGCCGCACTGGCAACTATTGGGGCACCCAGACCTTCGGGATGCAGCCCGACATTCTCACCTGCGCCAAGGCGCTGTCGGCGGCCTACTTGCCGATCTCTGCGGTGATGGTGACGGAACCCGTGTTCGACGCCCTGGCGCGCGAAAGCCACGAGATCGGCACCTTCGGGCACGGCTACACCTACTCCGGCCATCCTGTGCCGGCGGCGGTCGCAGTCGAGGCGCTGCGCATCTATGACGAGATCGGCCTCGTCGATCACGTGCGCTCGGTGGGGCCGCACCTGCAGTCGGAGTTGCGGCGGCGGTTTGCCGGGCATGCGTTGGTGGGGGAGGTGCGCGGCGTCGGCATGATCGCCGCCGTCGAGTTGGTCGAGGACCGCGACACGCACCGCAACTTCGACCCGGCGGCGAAGATGGGCCCGCGGTGGGCGAAGCTGTGCGAGGCGAATGGCGTGATCGCCCGCACGCTGTCCAACGACAGCCTGGCGTTCAGCCCGCCGCT
>CAXTFY010000413.1:0-4720 GCA_964243265.1 uncultured Acetobacteraceae bacterium
GCCGGGCATACAGGCCGTCCAGCACGTCGAGGTAGCTTTCACCGGGGACGGCGAACACGCGGTCGATGCCCTGCGCGACCAGGGCGTCGGCCAGGATGCGCCCGCCGGGGCGGGTGGTGGTCGTCTGCATGTCCATGGAGGCCTCCCGTGCTTGTCGCACCCACACTATGCCGGCATGGCAGGCTGTCCAGGCTGCCCGCTAAGATGGGCCGCTGTCCAAGATGGGCCGCTGTCCAGAATGGCAGGGGCGTGGCACGGTGCCGGCGTCGCCAGCGGGGGATGCGATGCGGGCCATCTTCGTCCAGATCAAATGCCAGATGGGCCGGGCTTACGGGGTCGCGCAGCTCGCGGTCGATACCATCGAGGAGCTGTCGGAAATCTACTCGACCTCCGGCCAGTACGATCTGCTGGGCAAATTCTACTTGGACGAGGCGCAGGACACCGGGCTGTTCGTGACCGAGCGGGTGCAGACCCTGCCCGGGGTGGCGGATACCTACACGCTGATCACGTTCAATGCATTCGCGTCCGGCGTTAAGCGAAACCCATGAAGCCCGGCATGCCCGCGATGGGCGCCGCCGCCCGCAGCCGGGCCAGGTCCGGCATGGGACGGGCGGTGCGCGGGTCCCCGGCCAGCGCCGCTTCCAGCGCGGCGGCCACGCCCAGCACATAGGCGTCGCCGCCGCGGGGACCGATGACCTGCAGCCCGAACGGCATCCCGTGCCGGTCCAACCCGACCGGCAGCGACACCGCGGGATGCCCGGCCAAAGTGACGGCGTAGGCCAGCGCCAGCCAGTGGAAGTAGGTCCGCGTCGGTTTGCCGTCGATCTCGGCGGGGAACAGCTCGGTCCAAGGGCGCGGGCTGATGGTGATGCTGGGGGTGAGCACCACGTCGTACTCGGCAAAGCATTCCTGCCATCGCCGGTACAGCGCCGTTTGCAGCGCCAACGCGCGGGCGACATCCATGGCGGAGTAGCGCAACCCCTCCTCGACGTTGGCGCGCACGTTGGGGCCGACGTCGCCGGGGCGGGTGCGGACGCGCTCGGCGTGGCTGGACAGCATGCCAACGGCGCGCAGGATCTCGAAGGCCTCATCGGCGCCGGTGCAATCCGGGGTGGCGTCGTCAGCCCGCGCGAAGCTGGAGCGGAACAGGGCGGCCTTCTCGGCGAACATCCCGGCGATATGCTGCTCGGTCGGCGCAAAGCCCAGGTCGGGCGTGAAGGCAGCGCGCACGGAGGCCAGGTCGATGGCCGGCGGGCGGGCGAAATCGGCGGGGTCGCGGACCCTCCGGCCATGGACCGTGGTGGCCAACGGGTCGCGTCCGTCATCGGACACCATGGCCGACAGCAGCAGGCAAGCGTCGGGCACCGTCCGCGCCATCGGGCCAAGCACCGGCAGGCCGGACCAGCCGTGCAGCCGAGTCTCCGACGGCACCAGCCCCGGCGTTGGGCGGAAGCCGACGATGCCGTTGAACGCCGCCGGGTTGCGCAGGCTGCCGCCGGTGTCGGAGCCGGACGCCAGCGGCACCATCCCGCAGGCCAGCGCCACCGCGGAGCCGCCCGACGACCCGGCGGCCGAGCGCGTGGGATCGAACGGGTTGCCCGTCGCGCCATAGACGGCATTGCGGGTGTTGGCGCCGGCGCCGAACTCCGGCGTGTTGGTCTTGCCGAGCACGATGCCGCCCGCCGCCCGGATGCGCGCGACCGAACCCTGGTCGGCCGCCGGCACATGGTCGCGGAAGATCGGGCTGCCGTGAGTGGTGCGCAGGCCGCCCACATCCTCCAGGTCCTTGATGCCCACCGGCAGGCCGTGCAGCGGCGGCAGGGCGTCGCCGCGCATCACTGCGGCCTCTGCCTCCGCCGCATGCACCGTGGCACGGTCGAAATCGCGGGCGACGACGGCGTTCACGGCGTGGTCCACGGCCTCGATCCGGGCGATGCAGCTCCGCGTCAGCTCGACGGGGGACAGGCCCTTGCGGCCGATCAGGCGGCGGGCCTCGGTGGCGGTCAGGTCGCAGGCCTCCATGTCTAGTACCCCAACGCCATGCCATCCTTACGCGGGTCGGAGCCGCCGATCAGGCAACCACGGGCATGGTCGATCCAGATGGCCTGTCCGCCACCGTGCGGACGCTCCACGGGGGCGATTACGTGGCCCATGCGTGCCAGGGCGTCAACGGTCGCGGCGGGGGTGCCGCGCTCCACCTCAACCTTGCCCTGATAGGGAAACAGCCGCGGCAGGTCGAGCGCCTGCTGGATGTCCAGGCCGTATTCGAACAGGTTGGTCAGGAACAGCGTTTGCCCCATCGGCTGGAAGTGCCCGCCCATGACGCCGAACGGCATCACCGCCCGGCCGCCCTGCGTGACCAGGCCGGGGATGATGGTGTGCATCGGCCGCTTATTCGGGGCGATGCAGTTCGGGTGGCCGCGCTGCAGGCGGAACCCCATCCCACGGTTCTGCAGCATCACGCCCGACCCGGCCGCCAGGATGCCGGAGCCGAACCCCTGGAACAGCGAGTTGATGAAGCTGCACGCGTTGCCGTCGCGGTCCACGACGCAGAGGTACACCGTGTCGCGGTGCACGGGCAGCATGGCCTCGCCCGCGTTTGGCAGGTGCGGCATGGCGTGGGCAGGGTCGATCAGGCCGCGCAGGGTCGCCAGATAGGCCGGGTCGGTCAGGCGGGCCACGGGCACCTCGGCCTGGGCGGGGTCGGCCAGGAAGGCGTCGCGGTCACAGTACACCAGGCGCGCGGCCTCGATATGGCGGTGCAGGCGTTCGGGGCTGAGCGGGCCACCGTCGGCGGGGCCGTAGCCCTCCAGGATGCCGAGCAGCATCAGGACCAGCAGGCCGGAGCCGTTGGGCGGGCATTGCCAGACCTCCATCCCGCGCCAGGTGGTGTGGATGGGGGTCATGAACTCCGCGGCTGTGCGGCCGGCGGCGAAGTCGGCCTCGGTGTGCAGGCCGCCCTTGGCGTGTAGGGTGGCTACCATGTCGGCGGCGACCTCGCCCTCGTAGAAGGCGCGGGAGCCGTCGCGGGCGATGCGGCGCAGGGTCTCGGCCAGGGGGCGTTGGATGAACAGGTCGCCGGGCTTGGGGGCGTGGCCGCCGGGCAGGAACGCGTCGGCGCCGTTGCGGCGCAGCTTGTTTTCCTGGTCGGCCCAGTCGGAGGCGACGCGGTCATGCACCGGCCAGCCGTCCTCGGCGAAGGCGATGGCAGGCTGCAGCAGCTCGTCCAGGCCGCGGGTGCCGTGCGCGGCCAGCAGGGTTTCCCAGGCCGACACCGCACCGGGGATGGTGACGGTGTGCGGCGAGGCGTTGTCCAGCGCCGTCATGCCCTGGGACTCGTAGTAGTCGATGGTGGCCGCAGCCGGGGCGCGGCCGGAGCCGTTGAGCGCGACCACGCCGCCGCCCACCGGCGCCCACAGGCAGAAGCAGTCGCCGCCGATGCCGGTCGATTGCGGCTCGATCACGCCGAGGACGGCGGCGGCGGCCACGGCAGCGTCCAGCGCGTTGCCGCCGGCGCGCAGCACATCCAGCGCCACCAAGGTTGCGGCTGGCATCGATGTCGCGGCCATGCCGTGCGTCGCATAGACGGGGCTGCGCCCGGCCAGGTGGAAATCGCGTAGAGGCATGCTTGTGTCCTTCTAACCCGGTGCCTGGCCATGGTTGGGCTGCCGTATCGGGCTTGCTGGCGAAGCGGGGCGAAGGGCGGCGCGCGGGAGGTTCAAGGCAGCATCAAGCATGGCGGCGGACGCTGGCATGAGGGTGCGGGCTTGGCAACCGGTCCCGGGTGGGCATGATGCAGGAATGGACATCCCTGCCCTGGCGGCCTTTGAAGACTTTGAACGCATCGACATCCGTGTCGGCACCATCACCGATGCGCAGCCTTTCCCGGAGGCGCGCAAGCCAGCCCTCAAGCTGTGGATCGATTTTGGGCCGGGTCTTGGCATTAAGCGGTCTTCGGCCCAGGTCACCGCCCACTACTCTCCGGCGGCACTGATCGGCCGGCAGGTTTGCGCCGTGGTCAACTTCGCGGCCCGGCAAATCGGACCGTTTCGCAGCGAGGTGCTGACGCTGGGGATGCCGGACGCGGATGGAGGCGTGGTGCTGATTGGGCCGGACCAAGCTGTGCCGGATGGGGGGCGCCTGTTTTGAGCGGACGCACGTATGCGACAGTGACGTGGGACCAACTGCACCGTGACGCCCGGGCGTTGGCGACGGCGCTGATGCCGCTGACCCCGTTCCGCGGCATCGTTGCGGTGACGCGGGGCGGGCTGGTCCCGGCGGCGATCATCGCGCGGGAGCTGGAGTGCCGGGTGGTCGAAAGCATCTCGATCGCCAGCTACGACGAGGAGCGGCAGGGTGCGCCGGTGGTGCTGAAGCGGCCGGATGCCGCGGGGGATGGGACCGGGTTCCTGATCGTGGACGACCTGGTCGACAGCGGTGTTACGGCGGGGATCGTGCGGGGGGTGCTGCCGCGCGCCCATTTTGCTTGCCTGTATGCCAAGCCGGCGGGCCGAGGCATGGCGGACACCTGGGTGGCCGAGGTGCCGCAGGAGACCTGGCTGCTGTTTCCGTGGGATACGGCGCCGCTGTTCGTGCCGCCGATCCTGCAACGTGGGTAAGGGTCTTGCGGGCGCGGGGCGGGTGGGCTACATCGCCGCTCCTAGCTGCGCCCGTAGCTCAATTGGATAGAGCACCAGACTACGAATCTGGGGGTTGGAAG
>CAXTFY010000414.1:0-4718 GCA_964243265.1 uncultured Acetobacteraceae bacterium
TACATCATGCACGACGGCAAGGTGCTGATGGAGGGCCGGCCGCAAGAGGTCGTGGCCCACGTGGACGTGCGCCGGGTCTATCTCGGGGAAAGGTTTAGCCTGTAAGCTGACCCGCATGGCGATGGGTCCACGGCTAGAGTTCAGGCAGACGCAGTCCTTGGTGATGACGCCGCAGTTGCGTCAGGCGATCAAGCTGCTGCAGTTCACCAACCTCGAGGCGGCTGCCTTCGTCGAGGAGGAACTGGAGCGCAACCCGCTGCTGGAACGCGACGAGCGCAGCGACAGCCTGCCGGAGCTGCCCGCCCCGGACCAGCGCACCCAGGCCATCGAGGGGTTGGACGCCGTCACCCTGCTGCGCCAGGAACGGCTGCCGGATGCGGTGGAGGCCGACCACTCCAACAGCTACGACGCCGGCGGCGCCTCGGATGGCAGCTACGTCGGCGCCACCCGTGGGGTGCAGCGGGACGACGGCGACGACCGCGGCATCGACGACCTGGCGGCGGCGCCACGCAGCCTCCGCACCCACCTGGGCGAGCAGTTGCGCTTGAACTTCCCCGATCCCGGCGACCGCATCATCGGCGCGCAACTGATGGCCTTGCTGGACCCGGCCGGCCGCGTCCCCGTCCGCACGGAGGAGATCGCCGACGTGCTGGGCGTCGATTGCGCCCGCGTCGAGCGGGTGCGCGCGGCCATGATGCGGTTCGACCCGCCGGGGCTGTTCGCCCGCGACCTGCGGGAATGCCTGGCCGCGCAACTGCTGGACCTGAACCGGCTGGACCCGGCGATGGAGCGGCTGCTCGACCACCTCGACATGCTCGCCCGCCGCGACCTGCGCGGCCTGATGGCGCTGTGCGAGGTGGACAGCGAGGACCTGGCCGACATGATCACCGAGATTCGCCAGCTCGACCCCAAGCCCGGCGCCGGGTTCGACATCGGCCCGCTGCACCAGGTGATCCCCGACGTGCTGATGCGCGCCGCCCCGGACGGCGCGTGGCTGCTGGAGCTGAACCCCGACACCATGCCGCGCGTGCTGGTGAACGAGTCCTACCATGCCCGGGTCAGCGCCCGGGCGGGCAAGGAGGAGCGCACCTTCCTCGGCGAGAACCTGTCCAGCGCCAACTGGCTGGTGAAGTCGCTGCAGCAGCGCGCCAACACCATCCTGAAGGTGGCGGCCGAGGTGGTGCGGCAGCAGGATGCCTTCTTCCGCGGCGGCGTCGGCCACCTGCGCCCCTTGATCCTGCGCGACATCTCGGCGGCGGTGGAGATGCACGAGAGCACCGTCAGCCGGGTGACCGCCAACAAGTACATCGCCACCCCGCGCGGCGTGTTCGAGCTGAAGTACTTCTTCACCACCGCCATCAACGCCGTCGCAGGGGGCGAGAGCCACAGCGCCGAGAGCGTCCGCCACCGAATCCGCGCCCTGGTTCACGCCGAGGACCCCGAAGACGTACTGTCCGATGACGCCATTGTTGCAGCTCTGCGTCGAGAAGGCGTGGACATTGCCCGCCGTACGGTGGCCAAATACCGGGAGGCGTTGCGCATCCCTAGCTCAGTGCAGCGCAAGCGGGAGAAGGCGGTGTCGGCTTAATGGGGCATCGCCGCGGCAACCAAGGGGAGCGCAGCCATGCAGATCACAGTATCCGGCAAGCAGGTCGATCTTTCAGAGGCGTTGCGCGTCCGGGTGTCCGACCACTTGGACCAGATTGCCGGCAAGTACTTCGACCATGCGCTTGAGGCCAACGTGACGTTCAGCCGCGCCCGCAGCTTCTTCACCTGCGACATCAACGTCCATGCCGGCCGCGGCCTGACCCTGCGCGGCGAGGGCGAGGCCGGGGATGCCCATAGCGCCTTCGATGACGCCGCCGAGCACATCGCCAAGCGGCTGCGCCGTTATCGCCGCCGGGTCAACGATCATGCGCGCGACCTGGCGAACCGCGCCCGTCCGCAGGCCGCCCGGCAATATGTGCTGCGCCAGGACGACGACGGGCAGCCGAACGGGGTGGACACGCGAAGCGACACGCCGGCCTACGCCACCGTGATCGCCGAGAGCCAAGCCGACATCAACACCCTTTCGGTCGGGGAGGCGGTGATGCGGATGGACCTGGCGGACCAGCAAGTGCTGATGTTCCGCAACAGCGCGACGGCGGAGTTGAACGTGGTGTACCGCCGCACCGACGGCCACATCGGCTGGATTGACCCGACAAGGACGAACTAGGGCGCGTTATCGTCGAGCGGCTTTTGGCTTTGTGCGAGGTGCGCCCCAGGGGGGCCGGCGGCATGGCAGCGGCCCGATGCGGCGTTGCGGCCTTCGTGACCACCAGTGGCAGCGGATCGAGGGCCTGCTTCCTGGCCAGGTCGGGGTGACGGCGGCCGGCAACCGCCTGTTTGTCGAGGCGGTGCTGTATCGGCATCGCGCGGGCTTGCCATAGTGGGACCTGCCGGAGTGGTTCGGCAATTGGAAAGCTGTGCACCGCCGCCACAGCCGCTGGTCCAAGTCGGGCGTCTAGGAGCGGCTGTTCCGGCACCTGGCTGCAGACGCCGACAGCAGGGATGCGATGATCGACAGCACGACCGTGCATGCCCATCAGCACAGTGCCAGCGCCCAAAAAAACTCGGCTCGGACAGCGCCTGCCAGGACCAGGAAATCGGGCGGTCCCGCGGTGGCCTGAGCACGAAGACACACGCGATGGTCGATGCCCTGGGCAACCCGGTCGACTTCCACCCGACCGGAGGCCAAGCCCACGACCTGGCCGGGGCCGACCGCCCGCTCCGCGGCATGCAAGCCGACATGCTGATCGCCGACCGCAGGCCGCTCTGCGGCCTGTTCCTCCGGAGGATCACTTCGCGATGGCGTTCGACGCCGGCAAGCAGGTGCTCGAACCGCTCGCCGAGGCCAGCAAGACGGTCGCGATCCCGCCCAAGGCCAACCAGCGGGCCAAGCGCGACCACGACCGAGACCTCTGCAACGCCTGCTACCTGATCGGGACCGTTTTCGCCAAGCTCAAGCAGTTCAGGGCCATCGCCACCCGCTGCGACAAAACCGCCCGGGCCTTCCTCGGAGCCGTTCACCTCGCCGCAGCAGCCATCTGGCTCAGTTGACGACCCGCCCTAGAATTCCTCCCACGCCGCATCGGCCTGGACAGGTTTGCGGGCGGCGCTGCCCCCCTCGCCTTGGCTAAGCGTCTTCAACGCGGGAACGGTCCTGGTTTTGGCGGGACGCCGCACAGCTATGGCTGCCACCGGCCGGCGCAGCGGCGACGCGGCAGGCGCCGAGACCGCAACGCTACTCCCTGCCTCACTGTCCAACCGGAATTTTCCAGCCAAACGCGCAAGCTTGTCTGTCTCCTGGGCAAGGGAGCGGGCGGCAGCGGTGCTCTGCTCGACCATCGCGGCATTCTGCTGGGTGACCTGGTCCATCTGGTTGATCGCGGTGTTCACCTCCTGCAGCCCGGCCGCCTGCTCACGCGTCGAGCCGGAAATCTCGGCCACTGCGGCATTGATCTCGGCAACCTGGCCGGCAATGCGGGCAAGCGTCTGGCCGGTTTCGCCGACAAGCTTGACCCCGGCACCGACATGCTGTGTGGAGGTGAAGATCAGTGCCTTGATCTCTTTTGCCGCCTCGGCCGAGCGCTGAGCGAGCGCCCGCACCTCCGAGGCGACGACGGCGAAGCCGCGCCCTGCGTCGCCGGCCCGCGCAGCTTCCACCCCCGCATTGAGCGCAAGCAGGTTGGTTTGAAACGCGATCTCGTCAATCACGCCGATGATCTGGTTCACCTGTTGGGCAGACTTCTCGATCTCGTGCATGGCAGCGACCGCTTGCTCGACAACCCGACCCGAGCGCTCGGCCTCCGCCTTGGTGCGCGAAACCACGTCGCCCGCCTGTTTGGCGCCATCCGCCGTTTGCTGCACGGTGGCGGTGATCTGGTCCAGCGCGGCCGCAGTCTCCTCCAGGCTCGCCGCCTGCTGCTCGGTCCGGCGCGAAAGGTCTTCCGTGGCCTGGGCAATCTCTCCGGTGCCCGAGCGGATTGCCTCAGTGTTCACGACGATGCCGCCCACCAGTTGCCGCAACTGCTCCATCGCAGCATTAAGGTCGGCCCGTAGCGGCTCATAGGCTTCCGGCAAGGAGGCATCGGCGCGGTATGCCAGGTTGCCGGCGGCCAGATGCTTCAACCCCGTCCCGATCGAGCCGACGACCAGTGCCGCGGCCTTTGCAGCCGCGGTTTGCTCGGCCTCGGCCCGCACCCGCTCATCCTCGGCGGCCCGCTGCGCGCGCGCAGCCGCCTGCTCCTGCTCATGCGCCCGCTCCTGTATGGCGTTCTCCGTGAGCGTCGCGACCGCCTCGGCGGCCCGCTGCGCGCGCGCAGCCGCCTGCTCCTGCTCATGCACCCGCTCCTTTATGGAGTTTTCCTTGAACACCGCGACCGCCCCGGCCATCGCACCGATCTCGTCACCGCGGCCCAGGCCGGGGATTCGGACTTCCACGTCGCCACTGGCAAGCCGGCCCATGCAGGACTGCAGGCGCGCGAGCGGACGGGTAACGCTACGGCGCATCGCCAGGAGCATCCCCGATATCGCGGCCAAGAACAGCACCAGGGTCCCACCGAGCACCCGCAGCTGCGTGTCGTGCAGCCGGGCCACACGGGCTTTCAGCAGCCCCGTCAGCTCCTGCGCCGCCTGTTGGCTGAACTGGGTGACCTGCACGATCCTCCCGCGCGCGG
>CAXTFY010000415.1:0-4707 GCA_964243265.1 uncultured Acetobacteraceae bacterium
GAACCGATCCAGTGACCGCTATCTATGACAGCGAAAGGGACAGGTCAAGGCGGAAATCATGTTGTTACGCTTCCAAGTCAGCCTCTCCCCCTACAGCCCCCCACCCAGCATCCCCCTCGGCAGCGTCGCCAGCAGCTCCTCGAAGTAGGGGATCGTCCGCCGTAGTCCCTCGTCGAGCGCCACCTTCGGCTCCCACCCGAGCTGCGCCTGCGCCAGGCTGATGTCCGGACGGCGCTGTCGCGGGTCGTCCTCCGGCAGCGGCTTGTGCACGATGCGCGAGCTGGACCCCGTGAAGTCGATCACCCGCTGCGCCAACTCCAGGATGGTGAACTCGCCGGGGTTGCCGAGGTTCACCGGACCTGCCACTTCGCGCGGGCTGTCCATCAACCGCACGAAACCCTCGATCAAGTCATCGACGTAGCAGAACGAACGCGTCTGCTGGCCCTCGCCGAACACTGTGATGTCCTGACCCGTCAAGGCTTGCACGATGAACGACGACACCACCCGCCCGTCCCTGGGGTGGGTGCGCGGCCCGTAGGTGTTGAAGATGCGCGCCACCTTGATCTGCAGCCGGTGCTGGCGGCGGTAGTCGAAGAACAAGGTCTCGGCACAGCGCTTGCCCTCGTCGTAGCACGAGCGCGAGCCGATCGGGTTCACGTGCCCCCAGTAGCCCTCGGGCTGCGGATGCACGTCGGGGTCGCCATACACCTCGCTGGTGCTGGCCTGGAACACCTTGGCGCCCAACCGCTTGGCCAGGCCGAGCATGTTGATCGCGCCCAAGACGCTGGTCTTGGTGGTCTGCACGGGGTCGCGCTGGTAGTGGATCGGCGAGGCCGGGCAGGCGAGGTTGTAGATTTCGTCCACCTCGACGAACAAGGGATGCGTGATGTCGTGGCGCACCAGCTCGAAGTTGCGGTCGTCGAACAGGTGGGCGATGTTCCTGCGCGTACCGGTGAAGAAGTTGTCCAGGCACAGCACCTGGCAGCCCTCGGCCAGCAGCCGCTCGCACAGGTGCGAACCCAGGAACCCAGCCCCGCCCGTTACCAGAATGCGGCGCTCAAGGTGCATCAGACATCTCCAACGGCAATACAGGCCAGCCAGCGCGGCGGGCGAAGCCGTATGGCCCCACCCGCCACCTTACGAGCCTTCCCCAGCCTTACAGGTCTTTCTCGTCCGCTTCCGGTTCGACTTCGATGTCGCCGCTGATCGTGTCGGCGTCGTCCTCCAGGTCGGAGGTGTCCTCCAGCACGTCCTCTTCCTCCTCGGCCTCCTCGGCCGCCTCCACCTCGACCTCGGCGTCCTCCAGCCCCGGCGCCGGCGCCTTCTTCGCGCGCTTGTCCTCGACGACGTTGCCGCCGGTGCGGCGGGCGCGGGGCTGCTCGGGCGGCTGCTCGGTGCCACACTTCGGGCACACGGCCGGGGCCTTCGTCAGGTCGTAGAATCGCGTGCTGCAGGCGACGCAGACGCGTTTGGTGCCGAGTTCAGGCTTCGCCATCGGGTCCCCTCAGGATTTCGGCCGTCGCGCCGCCCCAGGTGAGCGGACCCGCGGCGGCGGACATCAAAGGGCGGGGGCCATGCCATCGTGGCGGCCCGCTGTCAAACAACGCCCTGCCTGTCAACGATCCCTCCTCCCTGTCAACGATCCCTGTCGAACGATGTCTCCCCTTTTTCCAGACAACGTTCCGCTGTCAAACGATGCCCCGCTGTCAAACGGCGGCCTTGCGTGTTACCGGGCGCACCCCGACACGGAACCGCAGCCATGGACCAACCCGCCCGGCCGCTTACGGCGTGCCGCCCCCCTCGCCCGCTCACCGGCGCCCTGCGCGTGCCCGGCGACAAGAGCATCAGCCACCGCGCCCTGATGTTCGCCGGGCTGGCAGTGGGGGAGACAGGGATCACCGGTCTGCTGGAGGGCGAGGACGTGCTGCGGACCGCCGCCGCCATGCGCGCCCTGGGCGCCGAGGTGGTGCAGGATGCGCCGGGCCGCTGGCGGGTGGCCGGCCGCGGCATCGGCGGCCTGGTCGAGCCGGCGGACGTGCTGGACATGGGCAACTCCGGCACCGCCGCCCGGCTGCTGTGCGGCATCCTGGCGAGCCACGACCTGTTCGCCGTGATGACCGGGGACGCCAGCCTGCGCCGCCGGCCGATGCGCCGCGTCACCGATCCGCTGCAGGCGTGCGGCGCGCGGTTCAGCGGGCGGCAGGGCGGGCGGCTGCCGTTGGCGATCCAGGGCGCCCGCGACGCGCTGCCGATCGAGTACCGGCTGCCGGTCGCCTCGGCCCAGGTGAAGTCGGCGCTGCTGCTGGCCGGGCTGAACGCGCCGGGCTGGACCCGCATCGAGGAGCCGGAGCCGACACGTGACCACTCCGAACGCATGTTGCGCCACTTCGGCGCCGAGGTGCGGGTGGAGCAGGCCGGCCACGGCAGGGTCGCCAGCCTGCTGGGCCAGCCGGAGTTGCGGGCAGCCGACGTGCTGGTGCCGGGAGACCCGTCGTCGGCCGCCTTCCCGCTGGTGGCGGCGCTGCTGGTGCCGGGGTCCTGCGTCACGGTGCAGGGCGTGGGATTGAACCCGCTGCGCACCGGGCTGTTCACGACTCTGCGGGAGATGGGCGCGGACCTGCAGGTGACGAACGAGCGCGAGGAGGGCGGCGAGCCCGTCGGCGACGTGACCGCGACCTACACGGGCCTGCGCGCCACCGATGTGCCTCCCGGGCGGGCGCCCAGCATGATCGACGAATACCCGGTCCTGGCCGTGGCCGCCGCCTGCGCCGCTGGCGTGACGCGGATGCGCGGCCTGGACGAGCTGCGAGTGAAGGAGAGCGACCGCCTGTCCGCCACCGCCGCCCTGCTGGCCGCGAACGGCGTGCGGGTCGAGATCGACGGCGATGACCTGGTCGTGCATGGCGGCGACCGGCCGCCGGCCGGCGGCGGGCTGGTCAGCACCCACATGGACCATCGCCTGGCCATGAGCGCCCTGGTTCTGGGCCTGGCCGCCGAGGCGCAGGTCGGCGTGGATGACGCCTCGTTCATCGACACCAGCTTTCCCGGGTTCGTGGTGCTGATGCGGGGCCTGGGCGCGGATTTGCGGTGATGCCGACCAGCACCGGCTTTAACAGCCTCTCCGCTCCCCTCACCCGCGGCCCGATCGTGGATCGCACAAGGAACCAGCCTGCTCCCTCTTCCCCTTCGGGAGAGGGCCGGGGTGAGGGGGCCTTGCAGCGCGGTCCCACCAATCCCGGCAGCCCGGTTCCGGAGCAGTCGGTTGCGACCAGCCTCGTGAGCGAGGAAGCGAGACCCCCTCACTCCAGCCCTTTCCCGAAGAGGGAGAGGGAGCAGTGGCCGTCCTCGCGGTATAGGCGAGTGCCCTGCCTCGCTCGTCGTCGCCAACCGAGCTTGCGACACGACAATCCAGAGGCCGCACAACCGGTATCGCCATCCGAACACCCTCGGAGCACGACGTCGCAAGCACAGAGGTCAATAGCCGCGCTGCAGCGGATGCAGCGGCGAGGGGATCGGGGCAGACGGCACCTGGCATGACCACGACCATCGCAATCGACGGCCCGGCGGCGGCCGGCAAGGGCACGCTCGCCCGGCGCTTAGCGGCCGTCCTGGCCCTGCCCTACCTCGATACCGGGCTGCTCTACCGTGCGGTTGCCCGCCGCGTGCTGGACGCCAGCGCCGACCCGGCCAATCCGGTGGACGCAGAAGCTGCCGCCAGCCGCCTGCAAGCCGGCGACCTGGCCCGCGGCGACCTGCGCGGACCGGAGGCCGACGCGGCGGCCAGCAGGGTCGCCGCCCATCCAGGCGTCCGCGCCGCCCTCCTGGCATTCCAGCGCGACTTCGCCGCCGGCGGAGCCGTGCTGGACGGCCGCGACATCGGCACCGTCATCCTGCCCGATGCGCGGGTGAAGCTGTTTGTCGTCGCCGACGCCACCGCCCGCGCCAGGCGCCGCTGGCACGAGCTGCAGGAGCGGGGCGCCGCCGTTCCACTGGAGCAGGTCGCGGCGGACCTGGCCGCACGCGACGCGCAGGACGCGGCCCGGCTCTCGGCCCCATTGCGCCCTGCGGCGGACGCCATCGTGCTCGACACCACGCACCTCGACGCCGATGCCGCCTTCACCCGCGCCTTGGAAATCGTGCGGGATCGACTCGGTTCTGCTTGACTCCTGGCGCCCAAAACGTATTTGTGCACGCACACCAGGTCCGGCCGTACGGCTCGGGCCTGTCGCTGTTCAATCCGGTCCCGTTGCGTGCCACAGGCCGCCGGGGCAAGCCGTAGCCGGGTTCCTCCCAGCCGCGCACGCCGATGAGCCGGGTTTATCCCGGCCCACCTACAGGAACCATCCCTACCTATGGCATCATCCGCCACCGCCCTACTCGACCGCCCCTCCAACGCCATGGCTGGCATGGAGGATTTCGCTTCCATGCTCGACGAGAGCATGGCCCGGGAGACCGGCTTCGAAGGCTCGGTCGTCACCGGCCGCGTCGTCCGCCTAACTGACGAGTACGCCATTGTCGATGTCGGCCTGAAGTCCGAGGGCCGCGTCGCCCTCAAGGAATTTGCACTGCCGGGCCAGAAGCCCGAGGTGAAGCCCGGCGACAACATCGAGTTGTACGTCGAACGCTACGAGGACCGCGACGGCTCCATCGTCCTGTCGCGCGAGAAGGCCCGCCGCGAGGAAGCCTGGACCAACCTGGAAAAGGCGT
>CAXTFY010000416.1:0-4697 GCA_964243265.1 uncultured Acetobacteraceae bacterium
TGGTCGGTGCTGGCCGCCGGGCGGCACCAGATGCCGTTCACCACCATGGCCGGCATCATGGGCGGCAACGTCCGCGTGGGCCTGGAGGACAGCCTGTACATCGGCCGTGGCCAGATGGCGCAGTCCAACGCCGAGCAGGTCGCCAAGATCAAGCGCATCCTGGAGGAGCTGAGCCTGGAGATCGCCACCCCGGCCGAGGCACGGGCGATCCTGCACCTCAAGGGCGGCGACCGGGTGGGGTTCTAGGCCATGCAGGACGCCGCCGCCTTGCACGCGAGCCTGCTGACGCTGGACACCCACATCGACATCCCGTGGCCGACGGGACCCGACATCTTCGCCGACACGCCGCGCGACCAGACCGGGCGGCGCGTGGACTTCCCGAAGATGCGGCGGGGCGGGCTGCGCGCCGGCTGCTTCGCGGCTTACGTGCCGCAGGGGCCGCGCACGCCGGAGGGCTGGCAGGCCGCCACCGGCCGCGCCCTGGCGATGCTGGACGCCATCAACGCCATGGGCCGCACCGAGGACGGCATCACCGCCCGCGTCGTCACCACCGCCGACCAGGTCGAGGCCGCGTACCGCGACGGCGTGATCGGCGTGCTGCCCTGCGTCGAGAACGGCCACGCGATGGGCGAGGACCTGGGCCTGTTGGCGCAGTTCCGCGCCCGCGGGGCCTGCTACATGACGCTGACCCATAACGGCCACAACGCCCTGGCCGACAGCAGCAACCCGCGCACCGACCTGGGCGACGGGCCGCACCTGCATGGCGGCCTGAGCGGGCTGGGCAAGGAGGCGGTCGCCGAGATGAACCGCCTGGGCATGCTGGTCGATGTGTCGCACGTCAGCCAACAGGGCGCGCTGCAGGCGGCGATGCTGTCCCGCACGCCGGTGGTCGCCACCCATTCCTGCATGCGCGCGCTGTGCGACGTGCCGCGCAACGCCGACGACATGCTGCTGGACGCGCTGCGCGAGTGCGAGGGCATGGTGAACATCACCGCCGTACCCAGCTTTGTGCGCCTGAAGGCCAAGGAGGCGGAGGTCACGCCGTCCGACTACTGCGACCATATCGAGTATGCCATCCGCCGGTGCGGGCTGGGGCATGTCGGCATCAGCTCGGACTTCGACGGCGGCGGCGGCTTCAGCGGCTGGCGCGATGCGTCCGAAAGCGCCAGCCTGACCGCCGAGCTGGTGCGGCGCGGCTACAGCGCGCACGAGATTGCGGCGCTATGGGGCGGCAACTTCCTGCGCCTGATGCGCCAGGCTGAGGCCGCCGCGGAGGCCCGGCCCCATGCCGCCTGACGTCCCACCGGCATCCCTAAAGACCGCCGCCATAGCGAGGAGCGCTTGCGACGCGGCAATCCAGGGCGGCAAGCGCAGTCCTGGCCGACCCTCCGCGCCGAAGCCGCCCCGCAATGCCGGTGACGGCCGGGAAGACCGGTCGTGACGCCCGGCATGCCCCGCCTGGGCCAGGGCACCTGGCACATGGGCGAGGACCGGGCCGCCCGCGCGCAGGAGGTGGCGGCGCTGCGCCTGGGCATCGACCTCGGCATGACGCTGATC
Source organism: uncultured Acetobacteraceae bacterium (assembly GCA_964243265.1). GTDB lineage: Bacteria > Pseudomonadota > Alphaproteobacteria > Acetobacterales > Acetobacteraceae > DASWOJ01. The sequence continues at coordinate 1,558 of CAXTFY010000416.1, forward strand.
GACACCGCGGAGATGTATGCCGACGGTGCATCGGAGGAGGTCGTGGCCGACGCCATCGCCGGGCAGCGCGACCGGGTGTTCCTGGTGTCGAAGGTGTACCCGCACAACGCGACCCGCGCCGGGGTGCCCGCAGCATGCGAGCGCAGCCTGCGCCGCCTGCGGACTGACTGCCTGGACCTGTACCTGCTGCACTGGCGCGGATCGGTGCCGGTGGCGGAGACCGTCGCGGCGTTCGAGGCCCTGCACGCCGCGGGCAAGATCAGGCGCTGGGGCGTGTCGAACTTCGACGCCGCCGACATGGCCGCCCTGCCGCCGGGCTGCGCCGCCAACCAGGTGCTGTATAACCCAGGCGCCCGCGGCATCGAGTTTGACCTGCTGCCGTGGTCCGAGGCGCATGGCGTCCCGGTCATGGCCTATTCGCCGGTCGGCCAGGGCGGGCGGATGCTGCGCTCCCCGGCGCTGCGAGCTGTGGCGGAGCGGCACGGCTGCTCCGCCGCGCAGGTCGCCATCGCCTGGACGCTGCGCCAGCCCGGCGTGGTGTCGATCCCCAAGGCTGCCGACACCGGGCATGTGCGCGAGAACGCCGCCGTAGCCGACCTGCAACTGACGCCGGCGGACCTGGCGGAGATCGACGCCGCGTTTCCGCCACCGCGGCGCAAGACGCCGCTTGAGATGCTGTAACGCCATGCGCCGGCTCGCCTTGGCCGCCGTCCTGCTGCCTGCGCTCATGCTGGCGGGTTCGGCGCAGGCGTCCGGGCTGTATGAGGCGACGGTGATCGTCACCGGGATGGACGCGCGCAGCCGTCCGGCCGGGCTGGGAGCGGCGCTGGCGCAGGTGGTGGCGAAGCTGACCGGCAACCCGGCCCTGCTGGACGACCCGCACGTTGCCGCCTTGGCTCCGCTGGCGCCGGGCCTGGTGGTGTCCATGGCCTATTTGGACCGCATGTCCGACATCCCGCACCGGGACGAGCAGGGCACGCGGGACCGCCCGTATGACCTGGTGGTGCGGTTCGATCCGGCCATGCTCGATGCGCTGCTTGCGGGCCTGGGCGAAATCCCCTGGCGCGTCCGGCCCGCCCTGGCCGTCGCCATCCGGATCGAGCCACGCAGCGGCCCCGCCCTGCTGCTGCACGCCGACACCGGCCCGGACGAGCGGCACCGCGCCGCGTTGCTGGCCGCAGCCGAGCAGGCCGGCCTGCAGGTGGTGCTGCCGCTGGACGCGCCCGGCGCCGTTCCCCTGCTGCCCGAGCCGGAGCTTGTGCTGCACGGCACCCTGTCCTGGCAGGAGGGAGCGGGCTGGACCGCACGGTTCATGCTGCCCTGGCATGGCCGCGAGCACGCCTGGGGCGTGGACGGGGTTGGCTTCGATGCGGCTTACCGCGAGGCCATGCGCGGGGCGGCACGGGTGCTGTCGGGGCACGACGGGGAATAGCTGGCCTGCTTGCTCTCCCTCTCCCCCCGGGAGAGGGTTGGGGTGAGGGAAGCCACAAGGGCCAAGCTGTCCCGACCAGGAACGGAACCCGCTCCCTGCCCAGACTGAGTTCGGCTCTTGCCGCGTCCCTCACCCCGGCCCTCTCCCGGAGGGAGAGGGAGATGAAGGCCGAACGTACCGCGGTTCGCCGCGTTCATGGGCCACGCGCCGGGCGAGTGGCCAGGCGGGAACCAAGGACAAGCCATGACCACCCTTGCGGCCGAGCCGGGACTGTCCCCGCGGCTGACCCTGATCTTCGCCGTGGCCTGCGGCGCCGTCGTGGCCAACCTCTACTTGGCGCAGCCCCTGATCGGCCTGATCAGCCCGGAGCTGGGCATGAACGCCGGGCTGTCCGGGCTGATCGTGACCCTGACGCAGTTGGGCTATGGCGCCGGGCTGCTGCTGCTGGGGGCATTGGCGGACCTGGTGGAGAACCGGCGGCTGATCGTGCTGGCGCTGCTGGGCACCGCGGCCGGGCTGGTCGGGGTGGCGACGGCGCACTCGGCGCCGACGTTCCTGGCAGCGTCGTTCTTGATGGGGTTCTGCGCGGTGGCGACGCAGATCCTGGTGCCGTTCGCATCCCACCTGGCGCCGGAGCGGACGCGCGGCCGGGCGCTCGGCAACATCATGGCGGGGCTGCTGGCGGGCATCATGCTGGCGCGGCCGTTCAGCAGCTTCGTGGCGGCCGGGCTGGGATGGCGCGCGGTGTTCTGGATCTCGGCGGCAGTGATGCTGGGGCTGGCCGCGGTGCTGCGGCGCGCCCTGCCCCGGCGGCAGCCGCAGGCGGGGATGGGGTACCGCGCCATCCTGGCCTCCACCGTGCGGCTGATGGCGACGACGCCGGTGTTGCAGCGGCGGACGGCATACCAGGCGCTGATGTTCGCGGCGTTCAACCTATTCTGGACCGCCGCGCCGCTGCTGCTGGCGCAGCGGTTCGGGCTGACGCAGCGGGGCATCGCGGTGTTCGCGCTGGCCGGCGCCGGGGGGGCGCTGGCGGCGCCGCTGGCCGGACGGCTGGCGGACCGCGGCGGGACCTGGGTGGCGACGGGCGTTGCCCTGGCGGCGGTCACGCTGTCGTTCCTGCTCGCGGGCTGGGCCGTGGCGGCGGGCGCGCTGGTGGCGCTGGCGGCGGTCGCGGTGCTGCTGGACGCCGCGGTGCAGGCGAACCAGGTGGTCGGCCAACGGGTGATCCTCGGCCTGCCGGCGCAGGCGCGGGGCCGGGTCAACGGGATCTACATGACGTTCGTGTTCCTGGGCGGCGCGGCCGGGTCGGCGATGGCGTCGCTCAGCTTCGTGCACGGCGGCTGGAGGACGACCTGCGTCTGCGGCGCGGTACTGGGCTTGCTGGCCCTGGCGCTGTTCGCCACCGATCGGCGGCCGGCTAAGCCGCCTGCGTGCTGACCGCCTGCACCGTCCGCATCGGCCCTGGCGGCGGGCCGTTGATCCACACCCGTGGCACCTCCGCCTTGGCGTTGCCGAAGATCGAGCAGAACGCCACGTCCGCCGCGTCCCGCCCGGCGCCGATCCGCACCAGCCCGTCCAGCGCCGCCATGCGCGTGGGATCGAACAAGTACCAGGCCCCCACGCCATCCGGCCCGGCCAAGTACGCCTCGAACACCGCATGGAAGTCCGGCGGCTGCAACTGCCAGGCATAGGCGCTGATGTAGCG
>CAXTFY010000417.1:0-4626 GCA_964243265.1 uncultured Acetobacteraceae bacterium
GAAAACCTAAGCAGGCTTGCGCGGCTTGGCACGGCCGCAAGCCATCTGTGTGACAAGCCGCGCAAGCCTGCCCGAGTTCCCTGGCCGGAATGGTGGCGATGGTTTGCGTAACCATGACGTGCCGCTCACCACGGGCCGCGAAGATCGGGTTCAAGTCTCCGAAGGGCTTTCGCAAATCCCGCTCTGGCAGCCGTAGCACGACGGTGCGGGTGGCCCAGGATGGCAAGTAGTCCGACTTACATATCAAGCACATAGCCGTGGTGGTCCCAACCCAGCCTGGGACAAACGCCCAGATGGTGCATCCGCCGCGGCCTAGAACCGACCGGGCGGCAGGTAGCCCGTCGCGCCCCGGTCATTCTCGTCCAGCCCGGGATGCACCCGCACCGGCAGGCCGTGCCGTCCCGCCAGCACGCCAGCCGCCCCGATGGCCTTGCATTCGGTGCTGGCCCACACGGCATCCGGCCGCGGCAGCACCCCGGCGAAGGCACACATCCGATGCAGCCCGGCGTCGGACAAATGCCAGCGCGGCACGGACACGGCCGGGTCGATCACCACCTCGGGATGGCTGGTATGGGTGACGCACGCCACCTATCGCCGGACGCTGCGGCGGCGGTTGGCCTCCAACTCGACGGGTGAGAGCTGGAAGCCGACCTGGATGCGATAGGTGGCAGCGGTCTTCTTGGGCGTGACCGGCAGGCGCAGCTCGACGTCGTCGCCGCTCAGCCGCAGGCGGTCGGTGTTGGCCGGGAACGTGGCGCGCAGTTGGAACACCTGCTTGTCCAGGATGCGCTCGCCGTCCAGCACGGCGACGAAGTAGGCCAGCGTCGCATCCCGCCCCGGCGCCGCCGGGCCGCGGCTGACCTCGATGCCGACATGCACGGTGGTGACGACGGTGTCCGGACCATCCCGCTTGCAGGAGCCGTTGAGGCCGGTGATGCGCCCGTCCAGCACCGAGTCCGTCAGGTCCCGCCCAGCGCCGCGGTAGCGCGTGAGGTCGGCAGCGTCACGCAGGATGGTGACCGTGGGGCAGGCTGGCGCGAACTTCTCCGTCGTGCCGTCGCCGCCGCATCCCGCCAGCAGCAGGGGTGCCGCGATGCTGGCCAGGAGTACGGCACGGCGGACGATGGCTGCCGTGCGGCGGGGGAGGGGGGTTAGCAGGGCAGGCATACAAATCTCCACGCAGTACCGGCGGGGCCGGGGGTCGCGCCGGGCCGGGGATGACACTAGTTGTAGCGGCAATGGCGCGTCGGCATAGTGCGCGCGCCTGCAAGCCGGACGTCATGCCCCAGACCGAAGCCTTCCGAGACCCCCTCCCTCACGGCCTGCCCCTGCCGACCCTGCAAGTCGTGCTCGCGGGGCCCCGCGGTTTCTGCGCAGGGGTGGACCGGGCGATCCGCGTGGTGGAGGAGGCGCTGCGCCGCTACGGCACCCCGGTGTACGTGCGTCACGAGATCGTCCACAACCGCACCGTGGTGGAGGCGCTGGAGGCGCAGGGCGCGGTGTTCGTAAAGGAGCTGGACGAGGTTCCCTGCGATGCGCATGTGGTGTTCAGCGCGCATGGCGTGCCGAAGTCCGTCCCGGCGGAGGCGGAGCGCCGCCACCTGATCTACTTGGACGCTACCTGCCCGCTGGTCAGCAAGGTGCACCGGGAGGCCGAGCGCCACTTTGCCGATGGCGGCCCCGGCCAGCGCCACATCCTGATGATCGGCCATGCCGGGCACCCGGAGGTGGTAGGCACGATGGGCCAGTTGCCGCCGGGCAGCGTGACCCTGGTGCAGGACACCGCCGACGCGGGCGCCGTGATGCCGGCGACCCCCGACCGCCTGGCGTTCATCACCCAGACCACGCTGTCGGTGGACGACACGGCGGAGATCGTCGCCACCCTGCGCCGCCGGTTCCCCGACATCGAGGGGCCGAAGCGGGAGGACATCTGCTATGCCACCACCAACCGGCAGGCGGCGGTGAAGGCCATCGCGCCCGACTGCGACCTGGTGCTGGTGATCGGCAGCGCCAACAGCAGCAACTCGCAGCGCCTGCGGGAGGTTGCGGAGCGGGCCGGGGCGCGCCGGGCCATTCTGCTGCCGAAGGCGGACCAGCTCGACTGGTCGGCGCTGGATGGCGTGCGGCGGCTGGGCGTGACGGCCGGGGCGTCGGCGCCGGAAAGCCTGGTGCAGGAGTTGCTGGGCCAGTTGGCCGCCCGGTACGTGCTGCAGATCGAGGAGCGGCAGGTGACGCAGGAGGACGTGGTGTTCAAGCTGCCGGCGCCGCTCTGCTGAGTTTGCCGGGCCAAGCCGCCGCCTGATGGCCGTCTATACCGAGGTGACGGACGAGGCCCTGGCCGCGTTCCTGGGCGATTACGACTTGGGGACTGCCGTCGCCTTCCGCGGCATCGCCGAGGGGGTGGAGAACAGCAACTACCAGCTCCGCACCACCGCCGGCGACTTTATCCTGACGCTGTATGAAAAGCGGGTGGACCCGGCGGAGCTGCCCTGGTTCCTGGGGCTGATGGAGCACCTGGCCGTGCAGGGCATCACCTGCCCGCAGCCGGTGCATGGGCGGGATGGCGACAGCCTGCGTCGCCTGGCGGGGCGGCCGGCGTGCATCACGACGTTCCTGCCCGGCGTCTGGCCGCGCCGGGTGCGGCCGGAGCACTGCGCGCCCCTTGGGTCCGCGCTGGCCCGGCTGCACCTGGCTGGGGCCGGCTACGCTCCGACCCGTGCGAATGGCTTGGGGCCGGCAAGCTGGGCGCCGCTGCTGGCCCGCAGCGGCGCCCGGGCCGACGAGGTGCAGCCGGGCCTGGCGGCGGAGTTGGCCGGGGCGCTGGCGGGGATCATCGCGGCCTGGCCGGAGGGGCTGCCGCGCGGGCATATCCACGCCGACCTGTTCCCGGACAACGTGTTCTTCCTGGACGGCCGCCTGTCGGGGATCATCGACTTCTACTTCGCTGCGACGGACCTGCTGGCCTATGACCTCGCTGTTTGCTTGAACGCCTGGTGCTTCGAGCCGGATTTCTCGTTCAACGTGACCCGTGCCCGTGCCCTGCTGGCGGCCTATACCGCAGTGCGGCCCTTGTCGGAGGGCGAGATAGCCGCCCTGCCGGTGCTGTGCCAAGGGACGGCGCTGCGCTTCCTGCTGACCCGGCTTTACGATTGGCTACACCGGACGCCGGGGGCGCTGGTCACGCGCAAGGACCCGGTGGAGTACTTGCGCCGGCTGCGGTTCCACCTTTCGGCCCGGGATGCCCATGCCTACGGACTCTGAGGTTGTTGAAATCTGGACGGATGGCGGCTGCAAGCCCAACCCCGGCCCTGGCGGCTGGGCGGCCATCCTGCGGTTTGGCGCGCATGAGCGGGAGCTGACGGGGGCGGAGGCCGCGACGACCAACAACCGCATGGAGCTGACCGCCGCGGCGGCGGCGCTGGAAGCCTTAACTCGGCCGTGCCGGGTGGTGCTGCATACCGACAGCGAATACCTCCGCAATGGGGTGACGCGGTGGCAGACCGGGTGGGTGCGGCGCAACTGGCGCAATGCTTCGGGGGACCCAGTGGCCAACATGGACCTGTGGCGGCGGGTGCTGGACGCGGCGAAGGCGCATGAGATCGACTGGCGGTGGGTGCGGGGGCACTCGGGGGATGCGATGAACGAGCGGGCGGATGTGCTGGCGACGGCGGCGCGGGTGGGGTTGGGAACCTGACTATCGATTAGGCCCCGGCGTTAGACAAAGGCCAACAAGCCCGAAGCTTCGGCCTAAACCATCAGCAGCAACGCCGCCCCATAGATCACCCCAGTCACCACGAACGTCACCACCGTGTACCCCATCACCCGCTGGATCCCGATCCCAGCCATCGCCACCACCGGCAGCGCCCAGAACGGCTGCAGCATGTTCGCCACCTGCTCCCCCATTGCGACCGCCATCGTGGACCCCGCCATCGAGGCATGCAGCGCCGCCGCCGCCGGCACCACGAACGGCCCCTGCACCGCCCAGTGCCCCCCGCCGCTCGGCACGAAGAACGTGATGAACAGCGAGCAGATGTAGCTCCAGAACGGCAGCGTATGCGCCGAGGACACCGCAACGAAGCCCTGCGAGATCGCGTCCGCCAGCCCGGTGCCGGACATGATGCCCATGATCCCGCCATAGAACGGGTACTGCAGCATCATCCCCCCTGTCTGCTTCGCCGCATTGCGCATCGCCACGCCGTACGCCGTCGGGCTGCCGTGCAACGCGATGCCGCCGATCAGGAACACCAGGATCACCATGTTCACGTCGAAGGTGAACGCGCCCCGCGCCCACAGCACCCCCACCACGGCCAGCCCGGCCGCCAGCAGGAACAGGCTGCCGACCGGCGAGCGGTCCATCCGACCCGCCAGGGTGCCCGGCCGGGCCGGCGGCGCGGCCGGCGCTTCGGCCTCCGGCGTGAACGCCGTCACGTCGGCGTCCGCGGGCCGGATGGCGATGAACACGACCGGCATCAGCACCACGACCAGCAGCGTCGGCACCCAGTTGAACGGCGCGAACACCGTGTCCGACAGCGGCAGCATCCCCCCGGTCAGCTTCTCCACGATGTTCAGCGCGTTGCCGTGCGTCGCCTGCGTCAGCGCGATGGAGCTGGACAGCCCGCTGGCCCA
>CAXTFY010000418.1:0-4610 GCA_964243265.1 uncultured Acetobacteraceae bacterium
GGCTGTTCCGCTTCCGCGACGGGCAGGAGGCGGAGACGGTCTACATCCCCGACCGGCACGCCGACCGCGGCGCCGTGTGCATCAGCAGCCAGGTCGGCTGCACGCTGTCCTGCCGGTTCTGCCACACCGGCACGCAGACCCTGGTCCGCAACCTCGGCGCGGCGGAGATCGTCGGGCAGTTCATGGCCGCCCGCGACGCCTACGCCGAATGGCCCAGCCCCCGCGGGGAGACGCCGCGCCTGCTGTCCACCATCGTGCTGATGGGCATGGGCGAGCCGCTGTACAACTACGATAACGTGGCCCGGGCCATGCGGATCGTCATGGACGGCGAGGGCATCGGCCTGTCCCGCCGGCGCATCACCCTGAGTACCTCCGGCGTGGTGCCGATGATGGACCGCTGCGGCGAGGAGCTGGGGGTCAACCTGGCGGTGTCGCTGCATGCGGTGTGCGACGAGTTGCGGGACGAGATCGTGCCGCTGAACCGCAAGTACCCCATCGCCGAGTTGATCGCTGCCTGCCGCCGCTACCCCGGCGCTAGCAACGCCCGGCGCATCACGTTCGAGTACGTCATGCTGCGCGGCGTGAACGACTCGGAGGCCGAGGCGCGCGAGCTGGTTCGCCTGATCGCCGGCATCCCTGCCAAGGTGAACCTGATCCCGTTCAACCCCTGGCCCGGCAGCAGCTACTTGCCCAGCACGCGTGACAGCCTGGAGCGGTTTGCCGCTATCGTGCAGGACGCCGGGTTCGCCTCGCCGATCCGGATGCCGCGCGGGCAGGACATCCTGGCGGCGTGCGGCCAGTTGCGGACCGACAGCCGGCGCGATGCGGCGCGGGCGCGTCCGGCGACGGCTGGCGCGGCCTAGTCAGGCTACCCTGGGGTGTTGCGCGCCTGGCCGGGCCGCACCAAATCCGGGTGATGGAAGACAGCAAGACCACCGTTATTGACGAACACCTGGCGCGTGTGGACGCGGAGCGGACGCCGCCAGCGTCGGTGCCCGACCATCCCGTGCTGCCGCCGGAGCTTGACGGCCCGAAAGGGCCTGAGCCGACACGGTTCGGCGACTGGGAGCAGAAAGGCCGCTGCACCGACTTCTAGGCGCCTGCCGCTGGTCATCGGCAAACACGGTGTCATCGCCGTGCTTCTATGACGCTGACGGCTGGGTCCCTTGTTGGGCGCTGCCGCCACGATCCGGCTACGCGGAAACTTGGCCCCTGCCTGACTGACGGGCAGGGTCAAGGTGCGTCCATCCCTAGCACCTCGCCCGTTGCGGCCACCGCCACGGTGCCGCCGGGTCGCAGGACTTCGCCCTCTAACTGGATGACGTGACCGCCTAGTGACCGCTTCGCCGCCACCGCCACGATACGCCAGCGCATGGTCACTATCTCCCCGACCCTAACCGCCGAGCGCAGGCGGAAGTTGAAGCCCAGGCCCACCCCTGGCCCCAGCGGGGTGAAAAACGCCGCCACCATCGCCATCAGCAGCGATGTGACTTGCGGGCCAGAGGCGATGATGCCGCCGAACCGGCTGGTGGCGGCATAGGCGGCATCGTGGTGCAGGGGGTTGGTGTCCCCGCAGGACGCGGCGAAGGCGGCGATCCCCGGGGCGTCGAATAGCACGTCCTGGCTGAAGGTCTGGCCTATGAGGTCGCGGTATGCTTGCTGCGTCATGCCGGGTATCCCAGGGATTCCCTTACGGCCCGTCAAGGGGATAAGCAGGCGGGCGCAACGGAGCAGCCGGCATGACCGACACCACCCTTGTCCCATTTATACTCGTGCGGGAGGCGGACGGCATCCTTGAACTCCGGTTCAACCGGCCGGAGAAGAAGAACGCCATCCTAGGCGCGATGTACGACACGCTGACGGCGGCGCTGCAGGATGCCGCTGCCCGCCCGGAAGTCCGCGCCGTGCTGATCGGGGCAGAAGGTGATGCCTTCACGGCTGGCAACGACATCAAGGATTTCCTGTCGATGCCAGGCGGGCTGCACGATGCGCCGCCGGCCCGCTTCATCAACGCCATCGCCACGTTCGGCAAGCCGCTGGTGGCCGCGGTGCAGGGCGCCGCTGTCGGCGTCGGCACCACCCTGCTGCTACATTGCGACCTGGTGTATGCCAGCCCGGCGGCCACGTTCAGCGTGCCGTTCGTCGATCTCGGCCTGGTGCCGGAGGCCGGGAGCAGCCTGTTGCTGCCGCAGCGCATGGGGCACGCCCGCGCCGCGGCGCTGCTGCTGCTGGGGGAGGCAATGGATGCCGCCAGTGCGCTGGCCGCCGGGCTGCTGACGGCGGTGGTGCCGGCGGAGGACCTGCATGCCCACGCCCGGGCCAAGGCGCTTAGGCTGGCCGCCAAGCCCGCCGCCGCCCTGGCCGCCACGCGCGCCCTGATGCGCGGCGACCCGGCCGCCCTGCATGCCCGGATGCGGCAGGAGGAGGCTGCGTTCTCCCAGGCGCTGGCCAGCGCCGATGCGCGCGAGGCCTTCGCGGCGTTCCTGGAGCGCCGGCCGCCGCGGTTCGGATGATATCAGGCGCGTTCGGCATCGACTGGTCCTATCCCGAGTTCCGCCGTCGTTGCGAGCCGGCTTGGGCACGGCAGTCCAGGGGCTCGCGGACTGCAATGGCCGACTCTGTATCTCCACGCAGCGAGAGCGGCTCGCGATGACGGCATAGCCTCAAGCGGTCAGGCCAATGATCCGGGACACTGCCGCCTACGGTAGTAGGGTCGCCAGTGGGTAAGACGGTTCGATGTTGTGGGCACGCTAACGTGCTACTCTACGAGCCCAGGGCGCAATGGATGCGTGAGGTGGCTCTGACGAGGGCTCCGATCTCCGGACTTGCAGGATCGGCCCTGGGGTGCGCTGGCCGGCAACGCCTCGCCGACGGCGTTCCACCTGTCAGTTCGACGCAAGCGCGGGGCGCAATGGAAGGGAGTGGAGGGATGGACCAGGACCAGCACCCCGACCGGCCCTGGCTGGACAACTATCCCGCCGACGTGGACTGGGCCGCGCCGATCCCCGCGGCACCGCTGCACAGCCTGATGCAGCAGGCCGGCGTGCGGTTCGGCCCACGCCCGGCGTTCGACTTCCTGGGCCGGCGTACCACCTGGGCCGAGGCGGCTGCGGTGTCGGTCCGCCTGGCCGCCGGGCTGCAACGCCTGGGGTTGCGGCCCGGCGACCGCGTGGGCCTGCTGTTGCCGAACTGCCCGGCCTATCCGCTGCTGTTCTTTGCCGTATTGCAGGCCGGGGGCGTGGTGGTGAACTTCAACCCGCTTTACACCGTGCGCGAGCTGGACCACCAGGCGCGCGACGCCGGGATCAGCCTGATCGCCACGCTGGACCTGGCGGCGACCTACCCGAAGGCGCAGGCGCTGCTGGCCGCGGGCGTGGTGCCGCGCGTCCTGGTCTGCCCGTTCGCCGACATGCTGCCGGTGGGCAAGCGTGCGCTGTTCGAGGTGTTGAAGCGCCGCGACCGTGCGGCCCCGCCGCGGGACGCCGCGCATGTGTGGTTCAACGACGTTTTGTCGGCCGGGGCGGCCGCCGGCGCCGGGCCTACCCCGGTGGCCTGCGACCCCCATCGCGACGTGGCGGTGCTGCAATACACCGGCGGCACCAGTGGCACGCCGAAGGGCGCCATGCTCAGCCACGCCAACCTGTATGCCAACGCCGTGCAGTGCGCCCGCTGGTTTGGGGCCACACGGCCTGGCGAGGAGCGGGTGCTGGCCGCGCTGCCGTTCTTCCACGTGTTCGCCATGACGACGGTGATGCTGTTCTCCGTCGAGTGCGGCGCCGAGATCATCATGCTGCCGCGGTTCGAGCTGAAGTCCGCCATCCGCACCATCGCCCGCCGCAAGCCGACCTTCATGCCCGGCGTGCCCACGATATTCAACGCCATCGCGGCCTACCCCGGGCGGGCGGACCTGACCAGCATCCGGTCCTGCATCAGCGGCGGCGCCCCCCTGCCGCCCGAGGTGAAGGCGCGGTTCGAGGCGCGCACCGGCTGCGTGGTGGTGGAGGGCTATGGCCTGACCGAGAGCAGCCCCTGCGCCGTCTGCAACCCGCCCGGGGGCTTGAACAAGCCCGGCAGCATCGGGCTGCCGCTGCCGGGCACGGTGGTGGAGCTGCGCGACCCGGCGGACCCGATGCGCCGCGTGCCGGCCGGGGAGCGGGGGGAGCTGTGCATCCAGGGGCCGCAGGTGATGCTGGGCTACTGGCAGCGGGCGGAGGACTCGGCGGACTGCATGACGCCGGACGGGTTCCTGCGCACGGCGGATATCGCCGTGATGGACGGGCAGGGGTACTTCAGCATCGTGGACCGGATCAAGGACCTGATCCTGGCGGGGGGTTACAACGTGTATCCTCGGGTGGTGGAGGACGCGGTTTACCAGCACCCGGGGGTGGCGGAGTGCACGGTGATCGGGGTGCCCGACGCCTATCGCGGGGAGACGGTGAAGGCGTTCGTGGTCCGCAAGCCTGGGGTGGCGCTGGAGGCGGAGGCGCTGCTGGCGTTCCTGCGGGAGCACCTGTCGCCGATTGAGATGCCGAAGCAGGTGGAGTTCCGGGAGGTGCTGCCTCGGACGCTGATTGGGAAGTTGTCGAAGAAGGAGTTGGTGGCGGAGGAGC
>CAXTFY010000419.1:0-4576 GCA_964243265.1 uncultured Acetobacteraceae bacterium
TGGCGTTCCTGGTGTCGGGCGCGCTGGGCATGGTGATCGAGCGCGGGCTGATTCGGTTCCTGTACGGCCGCCCCTTGGAGACACTGCTGGCGACCTTTGGGTTATCCCTGGTGCTGCAGCAGGCCATCCGCTCGATCTTCGGCCCGACCAACCAGGAAGTCGGCACCCCGGCCTGGATGAGCGGGGCGGGGAAGATTGGCCAGTTGACGCTGACCTACAACCGCGTGGCGATCATCGTGTTCGCCGTCGCCGTGCTGTTCGCGCTGATGGCGGTCCTGCGGTTCACGCCGCTGGGGCTGCGTATGCGGGCGGTGACGCAGAACCGGCGGATGGCGGCGGCTATGGGCATACGCACGCCCTGGATCGACGCCCTGACCTTCGGGTTGGGATCGGGCGTGGCGGGGATGGCCGGGGTGGCATTGAGCCAGATCGACAACGTCAGCCCTAATCTAGGCCAGGGATATATCATCGATAGCTTCATGGTCGTGGTGTTCGGCGGCGTGGGGAACCTGTGGGGCACGGCGCTGGGGGCGCTGACCCTGGGCGTGGTCAACAAGTTCCTGGAGCCGGTGGCCGGGGCGGTGCTGGGCAAGATCGTTGTGCTTGTGCTGCTGATCCTGTTCATCCAGCGGCGGCCGCGGGGGATGTTCCCGCTGAAGGGCCGGGCGGTGGAGGCATGAGGCGGGAGGTCGCGACGCCGCTGACGCTGCTGCTGGTGCTGGGCGGGGCGGTGCTGCTGGCGGGGTTGAACCTGGGGACTGCGCCGGGCAGCGCGCTGCATGTGCCGACGTATGCGGTGTCGCTGGTGGGCAAGTACCTTTGCTTTGCCATCCTGGCGCTGGCGGTCGATCTGGTGTGGGGGTTTGGCGGCATCCTCAGCCTGGGGCATGCGGCGTTCTTTGCGCTCGGGGGGTATGCGATGGGCATGTACCTGATGCTGCAGATTGCCGGGCGCGGGCAGTACGGCGCGGCGCTGCCGGACTTCATGGTGTTCCTGAACTGGCATGAGCTGCCGTGGTACTGGTACGGGTTTGGACATTTCCCGTTCGCGCTGCTGATGGCGATGCTGGCGCCCGGGGCGCTGGCGGCGCTGTTCGGCTGGCTGGCGTTCCGCAGCCGGGTGACGGGGGTTTACCTGTCCATCATCACCCAGGCGCTGACCTACGCGCTGCTGCTGGCATTCTTTCGCAACGACATGGGGTTTGGGGGCAATAACGGGCTGACCGACTTCAAGGAGCTGCTCGGGGCGCCGCTCGCCTGGGATAGCACGCGGTGCGGGCTGCTGGTGATCACGGCGGCGCTGCTGTGCGGGCTGTACCTGATGGCGCGGTGGCTGACGCGGTCGCGCTTCGGCAAGGTGCTGATCGCGGTACGCGATACCGAGGCGCGGACGCGGTTCCTGGGTTACCGGCCGGAAAACTATAAGCTGGTGGTGTGGACGGTTTCTGCCGTGATGGCCGGGTTGGGGGGGGCGCTGTACGTGCCGCAGGTCGGCATCATCAACCCCGGCGAATTCGCCCCGGCCGGGTCCATCGAGGCCGTGATCTGGGTGGCGGTCGGCGGGCGCGGCACGCTGTATGGCGCGATCCTGGGGGCGGTGCTGGTGAATGCGGCCAAGACCTACCTGACGGGGGCGTATCCGGAGCTTTGGCTGTTTGCGCTGGGGGCGCTGTTCATCGCCGTTACGTTGTTCCTGCCGCGTGGCTTGGTCGGGCTGGTGCGGGCGCCGAAGCGGACGGAGCCGGTGGTGCCGACCCTGGCCGAGTCGGCGTCCGAGGAGGCGGTTGGGTGAGCATCGGGCCGGTTGGCGATACGCTGCTCTACCTCGATGGCGTCAGCGTCAGCTTTGACGGCTTCCGCGCGCTGAACAACCTCTCGCTGGTGCTGGCGCCTGGGGAGATGCGCGCCGTGATCGGGCCGAACGGCGCGGGCAAGACCACGATGATGGACGTGATCACCGGCAAGACCCGGCCCGACGCCGGCCGGGTGATCTACGCCGCCGACACCGACCTGACCCGGCTGGACGAACCCGCCATCGCCAGCCTGGGCATCGGGCGCAAGTTCCAGAAGCCGACTGTTTTCGAGCCGCATACTGTTTGGGACAACCTGCTGCTGGCGTTGAGCGGGGACCGCAAGCCGTGGTTTACCCTGCGCGCCCGGCAGAGCCGGGGGGAGGCGGACCGTATCGAGGCGATCCTCGGCACCATCCGCCTGCGTGACCACCGGCACCGCCGGGCCGGGGACTTGAGCCATGGGCAGAAGCAGTGGCTGGAGATCGGCATGCTGCTGGCGCAGGACCCGCGGCTGCTGCTGGTCGATGAACCCGTGGCCGGGATGACCGACGCCGAGACGGCGCAGACGGCGGACCTGCTGCGGGAGATCAACCGGACCCGGAGCGTGGTGGTGGTGGAGCACGACATGGGGTTCGTGCGCGCGCTGGACGTGAAGGTGACGGTGCTGCACGAGGGGTCGGTGCTGAGCGAGGGCACCATCGACCATGTGAGCGAGGACCCGCGGGTGGTGGAGGTTTACCTTGGGCGGTAAGGGCCTGCTGCTGCTCCCTCTCCTTTCGGGAGAGGGTTGGGGTGAGGGAGTCTGGCTGCGGAGCGGGGCACATCCGGTCCCACCGGAACAGGGGCTGCTGACGGCACGGGCAGTGCTGCAAGACCCCCTCACCCCGGCCCTCTCCCGGAGGGAGAGGGAGACGTAAGTGAGCACTCTGCTTGTCGAGAACGTGGACCTGCACTACGGCGCGGCCATCGCGTTGCGTAAGGTGTCCATCAGCGCTGAGACCGGCGCTGTTACTTGCCTGATGGGCCGCAACGGCGTCGGCAAGACCAGCCTGCTGCGCGCCATCACCGGTGCCCATCCGGTCAGCGCCGGGCGCATCACCTGGGACGGGGCGGACATCACGCGCCTGCCGACCTACGCCCGCGCCAGCCGGGGCATCGCCTGGGTGCCGCAGGGCCGCGACATCTTCCCGCTGCTGACGGTGCGGGAGAACCTGGAGACCGGGTTTGCGGTGCTGCCGCGCGGCCAGCGGCGGGTGGACGACGAGATCTTCGAGCTGTTCCCTATCCTGCGCACGATGCTGCGCCGCCGGGGCGGGGATTTGTCGGGCGGGCAGCAGCAGCAGCTCGCCATTGCCCGCGCCCTGGTGATGCACCCGCGGTTGCTGGTCTTGGACGAGCCGACCGAGGGCATCCAGCCCAGCATCATCAAGGACATCGGCCGGGTGATCTCGCTGCTGCGCGCCCGTGGCACGATGGCGATCCTGCTGGTCGAGCAATACTACGACTTCGCCCGCGAGCTGGCCGACAGCATGGTCATCCTGGACCGCGGCGACGTGGTGATGAGCGGACCCGCCGGCACGCTGGACGAGGCCGAGGTGCGGCGGCGGCTGTCGGTTTGAAAGCAGGCTATTTGGAGGCGGGCGGGCGTTGCGGCGGATGGCAGCCGGAGGGGCCGCTGCCCGCTTGCCCAGGCCCTGCGTCCGCCACGCTGTCCGCCGCCGCTCCGCCGCACCAGCGCGCCCGTGGCACGCTGCGGCTGGCGTTCAAGCGGCGGGACGGTGCGACGGTGCTGGATACCCTGCGGCAGGAAGGTTGCCTGAAGGTCCGCTTCCCACGCACGGAGCGGAGCGCCTGGACGGGCGCGGTCACTTTGAACACCGCTGGCGGCATCGCCGGGGGTGACCAGCTTTCGACTCGCATTGAGGCCGGGCCAGGGACGGCGGCGACCGTTGCCTCCCAGGCTGCGGAGCGGGTCTATCGCGCGCTGCCCGGCGCGGTGGCCGACATCTCGACCCGCCTGCATGTGGCGGCCGGCGCCGCGCTGGAGTGGCTGCCGCAGGAGACCATCCTGTTCGACCGCTGCGCCGCACGCCGCCGGTTGGAGGTGGAGTTGGCCGGCGACGCCTGGTTCCTTGGCGTGGAGCAGCTTGTGTTCGGCCGCACCGCGATGGGCGAGGCTGTCCACGCTGCCAGCTTCCGCGACCTGATCCAACTTCGCCGCGACGGCCGGCTGGTCCTGCATGACGCCGTCCGCCTGGACGGGCCGGTGCAGGCCCTGCTGGACCGTGCGGCAACCGGCAATGGCGCGCGGGCCGCCGCCACGCTGGTCCATGCGGCGCCCGATGCGGCCCGGCTGCTGGACCCGCTGCGGGCGGCGCTGGCGGGGTGGGAGGCCGGCGCGTCCGCCTGGGACGGGATGCTGGTTGCGCGCGTGGTGGCCGCAGATGGCGCGTGCCTCCGCCGGGCGGTCGTGGCAGGGTTGGACGCGTTGCGCGACGGCCGCCCGCTGCCGCGCGTCTGGCTGTGCTGATGTACCTGTGTTGACCTGGCTGTGCTGATGAGGACCCCATGCACCTGACGCCGCGCGAGAAGGACAAGCTGCTGATCGCCATGGCCGCCAGCGTCGCCCGGCGCCGGCTGGAGCGCGGGGTGAAGCTGAACCACCCGGAGGCGGTGGCGCTGATCTCCGACTATGTGGTGGAGGGCGCGCGGGACGGCCGCAGCGTCGCCGACCTGATGGAGGCCGGGGCGTCGGTGCTGACCCGGGCGCAGGTGATGGAGGG
>CAXTFY010000420.1:0-4538 GCA_964243265.1 uncultured Acetobacteraceae bacterium
AGGCCGGAGCCGTCGTCGGTGTCGCCGATGTACATGCCGGGGCGCTTGCGGACGGCTTCGAGGCCCTTCAGGACGGAGATGGACGCGGCATCGTACGCCTCAGGCTCGGGATGCATGGCAACGTTCTCGGACATGCCGGTGGGGGACCTCGTTGGGGATGAATTCTTCATGCAATATAGGGTGTCGGAGGGGCAAAAGACAGGGCTGGCCGCTGCTCCCTCTCCCTCCGGGAGAGGATCGGGGTGAGGGAGGCAGCAAGGGCCCAGCTTGCCGAGGACGGAGCGGAGCCTAGTCCCAAATAGGCGGGGCGCGGTCCTCTCCGCTTCCCTCACCCCGGCCCTCTCCCGGAGGAAGAGGGAGCAGCGGGCGGGAGGCTGGACCTGGGGGATGGCGCGGTTCAGGTTTAGCGGTGCATTTCGAATCCGCAATCTACGGAGCCAGCCCCATGCAGAACACCGAGCAGATCTGGCGCATCGTGGACGGCAAGCAGGCCGGGTACATCGCGCTCGCCGACCAGGTCTGGGACACGCCGGAGTTGGCCTATGGCGAGCACCGCTCCGCCGCCGCGCACCTGGCCATGCTGCAGGCCGAAGGGTTCCGCATCACCTGCGGCCTGGCCGACATCCCGACCGCCATGATGGCCGAGGCCGGGCAAGGCGGACCCGTAATCGCCATCCTGGGCGAATACGACGCCCTGCCCGGCCTCAGCCAGCAGGCTGGCCTGGACCATCCCAGCCCCGTGGACGGCCAGGACGGCGTCGGCCACGGCTGCGGCCACAACCTGCTCGGGTCGGCCGCGCTGCTCGCCGCCGCGGCCGTGAAGGATTGGCTCGCGGCCACCGGCGCCCCCGGCCGCGTGCGCTACTACGGCTGCCCGGCCGAGGAGGGCGGCGCCGCGAAGGGCTTCATGGTGCGTGCCGGGGCGTTCGCCGACGTGGACATCGCCATCTCCTGGCACCCGGCCTCGTTCTCCGGCGTGAACGAGGCCACGAGCCTCGCCAACACCCGGATCGACTTCAGCTTCACCGGCCGTTCAAGCCACGCCGCCGCCGCGCCGCACCTGGGCCGCAGCGCGCTGGACGCCGTGGAGCTGATGAACGTCGGCGTGAACTACCTGCGTGAGCACATGCCGGACGGGGCGCGGGTGCATTACGCCTACCTTGACGCCGGGGGCATTGCGCCGAACGTGGTGCAGGCGCGGGCCAAGGTCCGCTACTTGATCCGCGCCGCCGACCTGGCGCAACTGCACGCCCTGGTCGCCCGGGTGCGCCGCATCGCCGACGGCGCCGCGCTGATGACCGAAACCAGCGTCGCGACGCAGGTGGTCAGCGCCGTCAGCAACCTCATGGCCAACACGCCGCTGGAGCAGGCCATGCACGACAACTTCCAGCGCCTCGGCCCGCCGCGGTTCGACGAGGCCGACCTGGCCTACGCCGCCCGCATCCGCTCCAGCTTGACCGAGGGCGACACCGCGGCAGCGTTCCAGCGCGTCGGCCTGCCGGTGCGGCCGGAGCTGGCGCTGTGCGACTTCATCATCCCGTTCGGGGTAAAGGGCCAGGGCGGCAACGGCAGCACGGACGTGGGCGACGTATCCTGGGTGGTGCCCACGGTACAGGCGCGTGGGGCGACCTGCGCGGTGGGCACGCCGTTCCACTCGTGGCAGTTGACGGCACAGGGCAAAAGTCCGGCGGCGCACAAGGGCCTGGTGCACGTGGCCAAGGTGATGGCCGGCACCGCGCTCGACGCGTTGCAGGACCCGGCCCTGGTGGCCCGCGCCAAGGCCGACCTGGCGGAGCGCACCCGCGTCACACCCTACCGGTGCCCGTTGCCGGACGACGTGCAGCCGCCGATCCAGGCCATGAGCCTCGGCGTCTAGGGGTGGTGCGGGCGGTCGTCCTTGCCGCGGCGGTGCTGGCGTTCGGGGCCGGGCTGATCCTGGACCCGGCGGGCGTGGTCCGCATGGCGCTGTTCTGTGCGAGGGGCGGGTACGGCGTGCCGGGGCGGGCGGTGGTGTTCGGCGGGGCGGCGGCGGCGGTGACGCTCGTTGTGCTGCGCCGGTGGCGTAGGGCCCGGCGGCGGGTGGCTGCCGTGCGGAGCCAGCGCCCGCGCCCAGTGCGGCCACCCCAGGGGCGCGTACCTGCGATCAAGCCGGCCAAGGCCCCTGCCCCACTTCCGGCACGGGCTTCGACCCGGCCAGTTAGGCAGACCCGGCGGAAGGGCTGACACTGGCGACCGAACGGTCCGGCCTGCAAGGGGCGCCTCGTCGGTGCGAGCCGCGCTTGCGGCCTGGCCTGCATCCAGCCTTCGGCTTGCACGCCCGCCTGGGCCGTGCGACGCCCGGCATGGCGGGACGAGGGGGCAAGCATGCGGATGTTGGTGGTCGGCGCCGGGGCAATCGGCGGTTACTTCGGCGGCCGGGCGGCGGAGGCCGGCGGGGATGTGACGTTCCTGGTCCGCCCGCGCCGGGCCGCGCAGATCGCGGCGGACGGCCTGGTGATCCGCAGCCCGCGGGGCGACCTGGCCCGGCCGGTCGCCACCGTGCAGGCCGGGGCGCTGGGCGGCCCCTATGACGCGGTGGTGCTGAGCTGCAAGGCCTACGACCTGGACGACGCCATCGACGCGTTCGCGCCCGCGGTCGGGCCGGGCACCGCCATCCTGCCGCTGCTGAACGGGATGCGGCACCTGGATGTGCTGGAGGCGCGGTTCGGCGCCGGGGCGGTGCTGGGCGGGCAGTGCCAGATCGCCGCCACGCTGGAGCCGGACGGCACGATCCGCCACCTGGGGGAGCTGCAGGCGCTGTCGGTCGGCGAGCGCGACGGCAGCCGGTCCGCGCGGGTGGAGGCGCTGGGCGCGGCGTTCGCCGGGTGCGGCGGGCGGACCAGCGGGACGATCATGCTAGATATGTGGGAGAAGTGGGTGTTCCTGGGGTCGCTGGCCTGCCTGACGTCGCTGATGCGCGCGGCGGTGGGCGACGTGGTGGCGGCTGGCGGGACGGACATCGCGCAGGGCCTGTTCGACGAGGCCGCCGCCATTGCCGGCGCTGCTGGCTATGCGCCCCGACCGGCGTTCGTCGAGCGGATGCGCGGGACGATCGCGCAGGCGGGGTCGATCTTCACCGCGTCGATGCTGCGCGACATCGAGCGCGGCAACCGGATCGAGGCGGACCATATTGCCGGCGATCTGATCGCCCGGGGCACGCCTGCGGACACGCGGCTGCTGCGGATCGCCTACGTGCACCTTAAGGCGTATGAGGCGCGGCGGGCGCGGGAGGCGGCCTGACCTTGACAGGCGGGTTTGGGGCTTGGGCTGCAAGGCTTGCATCCCGTGAGGTTGCAGGCGTGCAACACCATCCGCCGTCGATTTTACTTTTAGGGATTTATGAGGCGCTTCGGGTGCGATCCGGCCGCCTGTGGGTCTGACCGGTCAATGCGTGCTGTCATCGCGGGCCGCGCTTGCGGCGTGGCAATCCAGGGGACCGGTGCGACGCTTGCTTCCCTGGGTTGCCGCGCCGAAGCCGGCTCGCAATGACGCTGATTAACCCGATATGGCGTTATAAGGGTCAGAGCGGACGGCGATTGGCATAAGATTGCCGGGCGACGATGGTCGCCCGGCAATGTCCACTATCGAAGTGAGAAACGCGACTCCATCAACGCGACGCAGATGCTACCAGCGAAGCTGTGTTCCAACGCTGAGGAGTTGCACGTGCACGTTGTTGTTGGCTTGGCTGCCGATGACGCTGTTCAGCAGGTCGTAGTTGCTTTCCTTGCGATCACCGTAAAGGTAGTCAAGGAAAATGCTCAACCCAGGCACCAAGGTATAGGTGCCGCCGGCAGCCACGCCGCGGTCGCGTTCCTGGCCAACGGTCTTGCCTAGCGCAGAAAGGTTCGTGAAGCTGTTGCCAGCGGAGTTGTACTGATAGAATGACGCACCCACGATGACCGGCCCGACCGCGTAGGATGCGCCAGCAATCCAAGCGAACGCATCTGGAGCCCCCGCCGGCTGAAGGGCGAACTGTCCGTTGTAGGTGCCAGCCTGCACGTGCCCGCCAACGGTCAAGCCGCCGTAGGTAACGGCGAGACCACCGATCCCGATGTTGAAGCCACGATAGCCGGGGGTGGTCGCGGTGATGGTCGATCCGGTGCCGCTGGGGTCTGGCTTAACATGACCGGACCCCATGTAGCCGGCCTCGGCTGCCACGCCGATCGGGCCGAAGGTGCCGCGGAACCGGAGCTCGGGGTTGACCATGTTCAGGCGACGGCCCAGATCGGCTGCTTGGTTCGACGCGTCGAGACGGTTGCAGCCAGTGCTGGCCGTGCTGCACGCGCCGGCGTAGTCGGTAAACGACGAGGTATTAGGCTCGTAGGAGACGCCGAACTCGAAGCCATGGAACTGCGGTGAAAGGTACGTCGCCTTCGTCGGGGTGTAAAGGTTTCCAACGATTGGAAACGGCCAAATCGGGGCTGCGTTGCTGCTGACAAGGTTAGGCACGTCGCCGTTCCAGCCGCCATCGTTGAAGTTTTCGAACGTGCCCGTCTCGA
>CAXTFY010000421.1:0-4532 GCA_964243265.1 uncultured Acetobacteraceae bacterium
ACGACCCGGCGATGGCCAGCGCCCGCGCCAACATCGACGCCTGGACCCGCGAGATCGACGCAGAGGGTGAAGGCGGGGGCCTCGACGCCATCCTCGTCAACACCAGCGGCTGCGGCACGACGGTGAAGGACTACGGCTTCATGTTCCGGACCGAGCCGGACCGCGAGCGGGCCGAGCGGGTGTCGGCGCTGGCCATGGACATCAGCGAGTACCTGGCCAAGCTGGACTACCAACCGACCCGCCCGGCACCCGGGCTGCGGGTGGCCTACCATTCCGCGTGCAGCCTGCAGCACGGCCAGCGCGTCACCACGGAGCCGAAGGCGCTGCTGAAGCGGGCTGGGTTCACGGTGGTCGATCCGCCGGAGGGGCACATCTGCTGCGGCTCCGCGGGGACCTATAACCTGGTGCAGCCGGCGATTGCCGGGCAGTTACGGGCGCGCAAGCTGGCCAACATCGCCAAGACCAAGCCGGACCTGATCGCAGCCGGCAACATCGGCTGCATCACCCAGTTACAGGGCGGGACGCCGGTGATCCACACCGTGCAGTTGCTGGACTGGATGGCCGGCGGTCCGGCCCCGGCCGGCTTGCCCGTACCTGCTGCGGCTTGACCGTGCGCTGGGCGCTCGTCCTGCTGGTGCTGTCCGGCCCGGCATTGGCCCAATCGCCGGCACCCCCGCCGTCCCCGTCGCCTGCCGCTCCGGCCGATCCCAAGGCCACGCTGGACACCATGCTGTCCGCCTTGCGCGCCGCACCGAACGAGCAGGTCGCCAAGGCGCTAGAGAACCAGATCCGGGACGCCTGGGCCAAGGCTGCCTCCCCCGCGCTGCGCCTCCTGTTGGCCCGCGGCGCCCGCGAGTTGGAGGAGGGTGCGGCCGGCGATGCGACGGACAGCTTCGACGCTGCGCTGGACCTGGACCCGACCTTGCTGGAGGCTTGGCGCGGTCGTGCCCAGGCCCGGTTGCGCGGCGGCGACTCCGCCGGCGCGATCCGCGACATCCAGGAGGTGCTGCGGCGGGAACCCCGGGATTTCGCCGCCTTGCAGGACCTGTCGCACATCGCCGAGGCGCAGCACGACTGGAAGGGCGCGCTGGCCGCCTGGCAGAAGGTGCTGGACCTGGATCCGAAGACGCCGGATGGGCGGGACCGCCTGCAGGACCTCCGCAGGCGGGCGCTCGGCGACAACGCTTGAGGGCCGGTTAAGCGGCCTTCACACACATTCCTGCAAGGCTTGCCAGACCCGTTGCGCCGAGGCCGGCATGTCCAGATGCCGCACGCCATGCGGGCGCAAGGCATCCAGGATGGCGTTCATCGCCGTCGGCAGCGAGCCGACCGTCCCGGCCTCCCCTACACCCTTCACCCCAAGCTGATTGCTGGGTGAAGGCACCAGCACCGTCTGGATGGTGACGCGCTTCACCAAGTCGGCACGCGGCATGGCATAGTCCATGAAGCTGCCGCTCAGCATCTGCCCGCTCTCGTCATACAGGCACACTTCGCCGAACACCTGGCCCAGGCCCTGCAGCAGCCCGCCCCATATCTGCCCCTCCAGCAGCGTGTGGTTCATCACCGCGCCGCAGTCGTCGATGGACACGTAGCGCACCAGCTCGGTCAGTCCAGTCTCAGGGTCCACCTCGACCTCGGCGACATGCGCGCCGGACGGATAGGCACGCGGCGCCGGCAGCTCGGCCTTGCTGTCCAGGGCGCCCGGGTTACACCGCGCCAGCTCGGCCAAGCCGACCACCCGGTCGGTGCCGGCAATGCGATAGGCGCCGCCTTCGTACTCGATGTCGGCCTCCGCCGCCTCCAGCGTGTTCGACGCCAGCGTGCGTCCCTTCTTGATGACCAGGTTCGCCGCCTCCACGCTGACCGATCCCATGGACATCATGCTGCGCGATCCAAAGGCGCCGGCCCCCTTCAGCGCCGGGCCATCCGCCCGCCCGGCGCGGAGCGTGATGCGCGTGGGGTCGATCCCCAGCGCCCGGCCGACGATCTCGGGCAGCACCGTCTCATGCCCCTGCCCGGAGGCGATGGCGACCTCATGCAGCAGCAAGCTGCCGTCAGGCTCGAAGGTCAGCAGCGCCTCGTCGGACTGCGCCACGCCGCCGGCGGGTTCGATGAACAGCGCACAGCCGATGCCGCGCAGCTTGCCGCGCTGCGCCGCCTCGGCACGCCGGGCCTCGAAGCCTTCCCAGTCCGCCTCCGCCACCGCGGCATCCAGCAGGGCAGCGAAGTCGGCACTGTCATAGGCGCTAGGCATCGGCGCCGTGGCGATCCGGTACGGAAAGGCATCGCGCGGGATCAGGTTGCGCCGGCGCAACTCCAGGCGGTCGATGCCGGTCTGCCGCGCAGCCTCGTCCACCAGGCGCTCCACCATGTAGGCCATGTCCGGCCGCCCGGCGCCGCGATACGCGGTGATCGGCACCGTGTTGGTCAGCGCCAGCCGGTTGCGACCATAGGCCGCAGGAATGCGATAGGCCCCCGACGCCATCAGCGCCGCGTTCAGGGTATTCGTCATCGCCCCAGCAGCCGAGGGATGCGCCCCGATATCGCACACCCAATCATGGCGGATCGCCAGGAACCGGCCCTCCGCATCCAACGCCAGCTCCGCCGCCATCTGCACGGCGCGGCCATGGTAATCGCTAAGGAAGGTCTCGGAGCGGCTGGCCACCCACTTCACCGGCCGCCCGGCGATGCGCGCCGCCAGCGCCAGCGCCGCATACTCCGGGTACGCCGCGCCGCGGATGCCGAACGCGCCGCCGACATCCTCGGCGTGGGACCGCACGTGGTCCGGCTGCAACCCGGTCAGCCCGGCCATGCCGTCGCGCATGCCCGTGACGCCCTGGCTGCTGCTCCAAAGGTCCAGCACGTCGCCGTCCCAGGCGGCGAGGGCCGCCTTCGGCTCCATGGGGTTGCCGACGACGCGCCCGCTGTCCTGCTGCAGCCGCACGACGTAGGCGGCCCCGGCAAAGGCGGCGTCGGCTGCAGCGGCGTCGCCGTACTCGAAATCGAAGGCGAGGTTGCCCGGCACGGCGTCGTGCAGCAAGGGCGCCCCGGGTGCGATGGCCGCGTGGCCGTCCACCACGGCGGGGAGGTCGTCATATTCGACCATGGCCAGCTCCGCCGCGTCCTGCGCCGCATGCGCGGTCTCGGCGACGATGACCGCAACAGGCTCGCCGACGTAGCGCACCCGGCCCTGCGCCAGCGCCGGGGAGGCCGGCGACTTCAGCACGCCGTCGCGGCCCTTGAACGGCACCTGGGCCTGGCCGCGGGTGTAGCCGGCCACCGCCATGTCATCCGCGGTCAGCACCGCCACCACGCCCGGAGCGGACCGTGCGGCCGCGGTGTCGAGGGCGACAATGACCGCATGCGCCCGGTCGGCCCGCACGA
Organism: uncultured Acetobacteraceae bacterium; assembly: GCA_964243265.1. Classification (GTDB taxonomy): domain Bacteria; phylum Pseudomonadota; class Alphaproteobacteria; order Acetobacterales; family Acetobacteraceae; genus DASWOJ01. The sequence continues at coordinate 3,385 of CAXTFY010000421.1, forward strand.
AGACGGCGTGCAATTGCCCGGGGCGGTCCCAATCCGCCGTGTAGCGGCCGGCGCCGGTGACGAGGCGCTGGTCCTCGCGCCGGCCCGTGTAGGTGTGTCCCATGGTGTCCAGCTTCTCCTGTGGCCTGTTGCAGGCGCCACGCATCAATGGCCGATGGCAGGCCAGTCCTATCCGCGAGTTGGCGCCGCGGCGACCGGCGTCAAGCCGGACCGCCCTGACTCCCTCTCCCTCCGGGAGAGGGTTGGGGTGAGGGAAGCCGCAAGCGCAGTCCCATCCCTGTGAAGACCTGGCCATCGAAGACCTGATCGTGTAGGCCGGAGATGGTCCTCCCGGCCTCCCTCGCCCCAGCCCCCTTCCGGAGGAGGAGCGAATGGAAATGTGGTATGTGCCCCCCCGGCATCCCCGGAGCAGCCGACGCATGAACACCCCGCAGGACAAAGTCCCCGCCACCCTCATCCCCGGCGACGGCATCGGCCCCGAGATCGTCGCCGCCGTCACCCGCGTGCTGGACGCGCTCGGCAGCCCGTTCGACTGGGACGTGCAGCAGGGCGGCCTGGCCGGCATCGCGGCGGGCGGCGACCCCCTGCCGCACGCCACTCTGGAGAGCATCCGCCGCACCCGGCTCGCCCTCAAGGGGCCGCTCACCACCCCGGTCGGCGGCGGCTTCCGCAGCATCAACGTGCGCCTGCGCGAGGAATTCCACCTGTATGCCAACGTCCGTCCCAACCGCACCATGGTGCCCGGCGGACGCTACGAGGACATCGACATCGTCCTGCTGCGCGAGAACCTGGAGGGGCTTTACGTCGCCTTCGAGCACTACATCCCCATCGGCGATGACCCGCACGGCGTCGCCATCTCCTCCGGCGTGAACACCCGGGAGGGATCGCGCCGCATCGCCCGGTTCGCCTTCGAGTACGCCGTCCGCAACGGCCGCAAGAAGGTCACCATCGTCCACAAGGCCAACGTGCTGAAGGCGCTGACCGGCATCTTCCTGGAAACCGCGCTGGACATCGCCAAGGAGTACGAGGGCCGCGTCGCCGTCGATGACCGCATCGTGGACGCCTGCGCGATGCAGCTCGTGCTGAACCCCTGGCAGTTCGACGTGATCGTCACGACCAACCTGTTCGGCGACATCCTGTCCGACGAG
>CAXTFY010000422.1:0-4518 GCA_964243265.1 uncultured Acetobacteraceae bacterium
CACGTCGATCCAGTCCTACCAGCCGTCGCCGATCTTGCTGGACTATGCGCCGACCAAGGCCGCCATCACCGCCTTCACCCATGCGTTGGCCAAGCAGGTCGCCACCAAGGGCATCCGGGTGAACGCCGTCGCCCCCGGCCCGTTCTGGACGCCGTTGCAGCCCAGCGGCGGCCAGCCGCAGGAGAAGATCACCGACTTCGGGTCCGAGGTTCCGATGGGCCGCCCGGGCCAGCCGGTGGAATGCGCGCCGGTCTACGTGCTGCTGGCGTCGCAGGAGAGCAGCTTCGTCACCGGCGAGGTCTATGGCGTGACGGGGGGCAACCACCTGCCCTGATCTCCGGCGGCGGCGGGCCGGCCCATGCCGGCGCGCCGCCGCATCTGTTGCGCCTGCGCCGGTTCGCCCGCATCCTACCACGATGCCTGACACCTCTGCCCCGGCCCGATGGGACCGCCTGGCCGACGCCACGGCCCTCGCGCTCCGCATCCATGCCGACCAGCTCCGCAAGGGCACTGCGACGCCCTACGTGTCGCACCTGCTGGCCGTGGCAGCCATCGTGCTGGAACACGGCGGCGACGAGGACCAAGCCTGCGCGGCGCTGCTGCATGATGCTGTCGAGGACGGCGGCCTGGCCTGGGAAGCGGTGATCCTGGGGCGCTTCGGCCCGCGCGTCGCCGGTATCGTGCGCGCCTGCACCGATGCGGACACCCAGCCCAAGCCGCCGTGGCAGGCTCGCAAGGCGGCCTACCTCGCCCACCTGGAGGCGGAGGGGCCCGATGCGTTGCTGGTGTCGGCGGCGGACAAGCTGCACAACGCGCGGGCCATCGTGGCGGACCTGCGGACGCACGGGGTGGGGATGTTCGCCCGCTTCAATGCCGGGCAGGCGGGCACGGTTTGGTACTACGGGGCGCTGGCCGAGGTGTTCGCGCGCCGCTTGCCGGGACCGCTGTCGCGGGAGCTGTCCGACGCGATATTGCAAATGCGGCAGCTTGCTGCAGCCCCCTAGCCCGCCAGCCATCCCCCATCCACGACCAGCTCCGTCCCCGTCGTGAACGACGACGCATCGCCCGCAAGATACAGCGCCGCCTGCGCCACCTCCTCCGCCCGGCCGAACCGGCCCATCGGGTGCCGCCCGCGTGACGCCTCTCGCACCGCGTCCGGCACGGCATGGCGGGCGAAGCTGCGGGCCAGCAAGGGGGTCTCGATCGCGCCGGGCAGGATGGCGTTGACGCGGATGCCGTCGGCTACGAAATCCAGCGCCATCGTGCGCGTCAGGCTCAGGATGGCGCCCTTGGCGGCGATGTAGGCGCTGTTGCCGCGCCCGCCCGCCCGCGCCAGTTGCGACGCGACGGTGACGATGCTGCCGCGCCCCGCCGCCTGCATCGCCGGCAGCACCGCCCGCGCCCACAGCCAGGTGCCGCCCAGGTTGGTCCGCAGCACCGCGTCCCAATCGCCGGGCTTGGTCGTCAGCACGGTGCCGCCGCAGGAGAACCCGGCCGCCGTCAGCAGCACGTCGATGCCGCCAAGCTGCGCCAGCACCGCCGCCGCGTCCGCCTCCGCCTGGCCCGGTGCGCCCACGTCGCCCACGCGCACCATCACCTCGCCGCCGGCCGCGCGCACCTCTGCCGCCACGGTCCCAACTGCCGGGCCGTCCCTGTCCACCAGGCACAGCCGCGCGCCCTCCTGCGCGAACAGCAGCGCCGACGCCCGGCCGATGCCAGAGCCTGCGCCGGTGATGACGGCGACCTTGCCTGCGAGCCTCATGCCGTAGGGTCCGCCAAGCAGCCCGTCATTGCGAACCGGCTTCGGCGCGGCAATCCAGGGCGGCCAGCGCAATCCTTGCGACCGCTGGATTGCCGCGCCGCAAGCGCTCCCCGCAATGACGGAAAGGCCCCGCTCATGCCGTGCACGCCAGGACCGGCGCCCCATGCGGGTCGAAGTGCGGCACCGCGTCCAGCAGGGTGCGCGTATAGGCCGCCTGCGGCGCATCGAACACCGCACGGCTTGGCCCGGCCTCCACCACCCGGCCGTGCTGCAGCACCACCAGGTCGTCGCACATCATCCGCACCACGTTCAGGTCGTGGCTGACGAACAGCAGCGCCAGCCCATCCTCCCGCCGCAGCCGGTCCAGCAGTTGCAGCACCCCCGCCTGAACCGAAACGTCCAGCGCCGCCGTCGGCTCGTCCAGGATCAGCAGCAGCGGCCGGGGCGCGATAGCGCGGGCGATGCCGACGCGCGCCTTCTGCCCGCCGGAGAGCTGGTGCGGCAGCCGGTCCAGCAACTCGGCCGGCAGTCCGGCGCGCGACGCGGCCTCCCGCACCCGTCCGGTCAGCGCCGCGCCGTCGCGCATTCCGTCCAGCCGGCGCAGCGGGTGGGCGATGGCGTCGAACGCGGTCAGGCGGGGGTTTAGGCTGCCGTGCGGGTCCTGGAACACGATCTGGATGCTGCGCCGGTGCGGGGAGCGGTGGAACTCGCGCGTCGGCACCGCCGCAATGGAGTTGCCCTGGAACACGATGTCCCCGGCATCCGCGTCGAGCAGCCGGCATACCAGGCGGGACAAGGTGCTCTTGCCCGAGCCGGACTCGCCCACCAGGCCCAAGCTGCCGCCGCCCGGGATGCTGAACGACACCCCGTCCACGGCGCGCACCGGGCCGGGGAAAGTCTTCCGCAGGCGCACCACCTCCAGCAGCGGGCCGGTGCCGGGCGGGCGGACCGCCGGCGCGGCGATGGCTGGCGGCGCACCCTGGGCCAGGTCCGCCAAGGTGGAACGCCGCGTGGGCGACGCCGCGATCAGCCGCCGGGTGTAGGGGTGCCGCGGCGCCTGGAACAAGGCGGCGGTCGGCCCCTGCTCCACCACGGTGCCGGCCTCCATGACGGCGATGCCGCCGCAATATCGCGCGGCGAGGCCCAAATCGTGGGTAATCAGGACCATCGCCATGCCGCGCTCGCGCGTGATACGGGCCAGCAAATCCATCACGGCCCCCTGCGTCGTCACATCCAGCCCGGTCGTCGGCTCGTCGGCGATCAGCAGGCGCGGCTCGCAGGCGATGGCCATGGCGATCATCACCCGCTGGCACATGCCGCCGGACAGCTCGCCGGGGTAGGCGTGCAGGCGCTGCTCGGGGTCGCGGATCAGCACGGCGCGCAGCAGGTCCAGCGCCTGCGCCCGCGCCTCGGACGCGGTGACCCGGCGGTGGGCACGCAGCACGTCGGCAATCTGCCGGCCGACCGGGCGGATCGGGTTCAGCGCCTCGCGCGGGTTCTGGAAGATCATCGACATCGCGGCGCCGCGCAGCCGACGCAGGTCGCCTTGCCCGGCCCCGGTGATGTCGCGGCCCTCGAACAGCACGCGGCCGCCGGTAATGCGCCCCGCCCGGTCCAGCAGCCGCATCACCGCCAGCGAGGTGACCGACTTGCCCGACCCGCTCTCCCCGACGATGCCCAAGGTTTCCCCGGCATTCAGCGCAAACCCGACCCGGCGCAGCGCCTGCACAGGGCCGTTGCGGGTCTGGAACACCACCTGCAGGTTCTCGACCTGGAGCAGCGGCGGGGTCACGCCCGGGTTCATGCCCAATCTCACGTGCGCATCTGCGGGTCCAGGATGTCCCGCAGCCCGTCGCCCAGCAGGTTGAAGCACAGCACCGCAAGCATCAGCGCCAGGCCGGGGAAGCCGACCAGCCACCACTTGCCGGTGCCGATGAAGCGTGCGCCCTCGGCGACCATGATGCCCCATTCGGGCGTCGGCGCCGTCACGCCCAGGCCGATGAACGACAGCCCCGCCGCGTTCAGGATCGCCCAGCCGAGGTTCAGCGACACCTGCACCGCCATCGCGGGCAGCACGTTGGGCAGCAGCACCTGCAGCACGACGCGCAGGTGGCCGTCGCCGCAGGCCCGCGCTGCCTCCACCCAGCCGGCGTTGCGGCGCACGTTCACCTCGGCGCGGGCGAAGCGGATGTAGAACGGCAGGTTGATGACGGCGGTGGCGATGATGATGTTCTCGACCCGGTTGCCCAGCGCCGCCACCAGCGCCATCGCCAGCACGAACAGCGGGAAGGCCATCAGCACGTCCACGAACCGCCCCACCCAGCGGTCGAGCCGGCCGCCGCGGTAGCCGCAGATCCCGCCGACGGCCGCGCCCACGGCGAAGGACAGGCTGACGGCGGAGGCGGCGATCAGCAGGTCCAGCCGGGTTGCCATCAGGATGCGGCTGCCGATGTCGCGGCCCAACTGGTCCGTGCCGGCCCAGTGTGCGGCATCTGGGGATTGCAGGGCGTGCGCCACGTCGGATGTGATGGGGTCGTAGGGGACCAGCCATGGCGCCAGCGCCGCCACCCCCACCAGCAGCAGGGTTCCCACGGCGGCGATGGCGGTGACGGGGTTGCCGCGTAGCACGTACAAGATGTGCCGGCCTGTGCCGCTGCGGCGGGCGCTCAACGCGGCACTCATCGGTGCACGCCCCCGCTTCCTGCTCCCTCTCCCTCCGGGCTTGGGCCGTGAAACGGACCAAGGCCGGGGTGAGG
>CAXTFY010000423.1:0-4511 GCA_964243265.1 uncultured Acetobacteraceae bacterium
CAACCCAGGTCCCACGCGTCGTGCATGGCGGTCGCCACCCGGTATGAGAAGACCGTCCTGTCCTTCATGGGCGCCCTCTGCCTCGCCGCTGCCATGGATTGGATCAAGAGCTGACAGGCCCCAAGCTCCGCCGCACCGCCTTTAGGCGCTGAGTCCATCCTGTTTCTCGACCGTGATGGACGAGGTGGCGTACTCAATCTCATATTTGGCAAAAACAGCGGCGTGCGGCTGATAGGAGTGCCATTCAAGCAGCAGCAGAGCCTTGCCCTCGCCTCTGTGGAATTGCAGCACCTCGCCCTCGCCCTCCATCGTCAGTTGCGCGACCGGCTCACCGAAGCGCCTGATTTCTCGAACGCCGCTGAGGACGACGGAGGCGCGGTAGTACTCCTCCTTTCCTATCTCTATGCTAATGTCCTGAAACTCAAGCAGCAATGCGTCTCCTTTCGATGAGCAGGCGTCAAGAGACGCATCGTGGAACGCAGTTCTCTCAACTTGCTCGGCCAAGCTCGTCATGGCTTCTCTCCTGGCAGGATATATGAGGCATCGCTTCCTGATGGTGCCGGACAACCGTTTTCGTCAAAATAGTGATCGCGTTTGTCCGTCTTATCCGGTTTTCCAGTATGATAATGGTCGCTTCTTCCGCGCCCACGTCTAAGCAAACCTCTGCAGGTTTGCGCAGGGATGAAAACCTAAGCAGGCTTGCGCGGCTTGGCACGGCCGCAGGCCATCCGTGTGACAAGCCGCGCAAGCCCGCTTAGGATATGGGTTCCCGGCCTGCCGTACCGGCCAATTGCAACGAGGCCGCCGAGCACTGCCCTGACTTCATCTACTGCCAACGCAACCTCATTGCGCATGTGGGCGCGGCTGAAACAATGGCGGGCGGTCGCTACCCAGTATGGGAAAACGGCGTGGACGACCGTGACAGGCCTTGACGAGGGCTGGGTGACGGCCAGGGTCATAACAGCGTCTGTCGGGCGTGTCCCGGCTAAGATGGGACCGGGCGTCGCTGCCGCTACAATGTCGCTGCTGGGCAACGCTCCTCCAGCCGCCTGCCTTCGCCTCCTGTTCAATACCCGACCGGGAACGCCCTGCTGGCCGCAACGTAAGTGATCGGTCGCCGGCAGGGGCCGGTTGGAGCAAAGCATGCGAATTGTCGCCCTCGAGGAACACTACGCCGTCCCGTCCCTGGTTCAGCGCATCCCGCAAGACCTGATCACCCAACGCGGCTTCCCGGCCCCTGGCGCCCCGTATGGCCCGGCTGGCAAGATGGACGAGCTGCAGGATTTCGGCTCCACGCGGCTGCAATCGATGGACGCCGGCGGCGTCACCATGCAGGTGCTCTCCGTGGCCGGCCCCGGCGCCGACCTGCTGTCGCCCGAGGATGGCCCGGCCTGGGCGCGCGAGGTCAACGACACCCTGGCCCGCCGCATCGCCGAGCACCCCGACCGCTACGCCGGCTTCGCCCACCTGCCCCTGACGGCGCCCGAGGCTGCCGCGGACGAGCTGGAGCGCACCACGCGGCAGCTTGGCTTCTGCGGCGCGCTGGTGAACGGCCTGACCGGCGGGCGTTTCCTCGACGACCCGATGTTCGAGCCGGTGCTCGCCCGGGCCGAGGCACTCGGCGTCCCCATCTACGTCCACCCCGGCATCCCGCCCAAGCCGGTGCGGGAAGCCTATTACGACGGCCTGCCGGACCCGCTGTCGTTCATCCTGTCCATCGCCGGCTGGGGCTGGCACGCGGAGGTGGCCGTCCACATCCTGCGCCTGGTGCTGTCGGGCACGCTGGACCGCCATCCCCGCCTGCAGCTCATCATCGGCCACATGGGCGAGGGACTGCCCGCGATGATGGCCCGGTTCGACAAGATCCTCGGCCCTGCTGCCGCCAAGACCCTGCAACGCGGCGTCAGCCAGACCATCCTGGACCAGGTCTGGGTCTCGACGAGCGGGATGTTCACCGTGCCGCCGTTCCTGCTCCTGCTGGAGACCTTCGGGGCCGACCGCATCGTGTTCTCGGTCGATTACCCGTTCATGGCGAACGACGGCGCACGCGGCTTCCTGGAACGCCTGCCGGTGTCGCCGGCCGACCGGGAGCGGATCGCGCATGGCAATGCCGACCAGCTGCTGGGCTTGTCGGCCAAGCCGGGCTGATCCGCAGGTCCGATCTGCTGCAGGGTCTGGCGCCTCCGCCCGCAGGTTTTGGTGCGAGCCATGGGAAGGTTTGGCGCTGACAGGCCGGGTCGGCGGCGGGGTGGCCACCAACCGGCGAAAGCAGCCGGCCCAACGACACGTGCGGCTGCATGAAACGCCGCGGCGACGGGACAGTTAGAGGTCGTCTCCGCCCTCGGTGCCCAGCTCGGCGGCGACCTGCCGGGCGGCGCGGTCCAGGGCAGGGGAGGGCCGCCGGGCCGCACGCCCGCCACCCCGGGCCAGCCGGCGCCGCAGCTGCCGCACGGCGGCGACCACCAGGCGGGCCAACGCGTCGTCGGACAGCGCGGCGGCAAGCTCGTCCAACTCGGCCGGGGACAGCCGCCCGGCCAGGCTGGCCGTATCGTCACCGGGCGCCTGGTGGCCGTTGGGCGCCTGTGCAGGCGGTGGAACCCGCTGCTGCCGGATCGTGCGGGCGCTCGCTGCCACCGGCTTCGGGACGTCGCCGAACAGGTCGGCCTGGCCCGCCGCGTCCGGCCGCCGGGTCACTCCGGCACCCTGCCGACCTCTCGCGCCACTGGCGCCAACCACTCCCGCAGCTTGGACCACCGCCTGCGCCCGCCGGCGTTGCGCACCGCCATGGCGAGCGCCTTGCGCTGACCCACCAGCACCACCAGCCGCTTGCCCCGGGTGACGCCGGTATACAGCAGGTTGCGCGCCAGCATCGCGTAGTGCTGCGTTGCCAGCGGGATCACCACGGCCGGGTATTCCGACCCCTGCGCCTTGTGGATCGTCGTCGCATAGGCCAGCACCAGCTCGTCCAGCTCGCCGAACCCATACTCCACCGCGCGCCCGTCGAAGCTGACCGTCAGCGCGCCCTCCTCCATGTCCAGCCCCGTCACGATGCCGAGGTCGCCGTTGAACACCTCGCGCTCGTAGCTGTTGGCCACCTGCATCACCTTGTCGCCGGGGCCGTAGGTCCAGCCGAACCGCTCCACCCGCAGCGCCCCCGGCGGGTTCAGCGCCTGCTGCAGCTCGCCGTTCAGCGCCCGCGCGCCCAGGCCGCCGCGGTTCATCGGGCACAGCACCTGCACGTCGCGCACCGGGTCCAGCCCGAACCGCGCCGGCACCCGGTCGCGCACCACCGACAGCAGCTTGCGCGCGGCGTCCTCCGGCTCGGTGGCCTCGATGAAGTAGAAGTCCGACCCCTCCGGCGCTTTCAGCTCCGGCAACTGCCCCCCGTTGATGCGGTGCGCGTTGGTGATGATGCGGCTTTGCGCCGCCTGGCGGAACACCTCGGTCAGCCGCACCACCGCCACCGCGCCCGAGCCGATCACGTCGGCCAGCACCTGGCCCGGCCCGACGCTCGGCAACTGATCCACGTCGCCCACCAGCAGCAGCGCCGCCCCGTCCGGCAGCGCCCGCAGCAGCGCGCGCATCAGGGGCACGTCCACCATGCTCGCCTCGTCCACCACCAGCAGGCCACAGTCGAGCGGATGCTCCTCGGTGCGCTTGAAGCCGCCCGCCGGGTCGGCCTCCAGCAGGCGGTGGATGGTGCGGGCCGGCAGCCCGGTGCTCTCGCCCAGGCGCTTGGCGGCGCGGCCCGTCGGCGCGCATAGCTCCACCTGCACCCCCTTGGCGCGGAGCACCTGCAGGATCGAATGCACCAGCGTCGTCTTGCCCACGCCGGGGCCGCCGGTGATCACCAGCACCTTGGACTGCACCGCAAGCTGCAGCGCCTCGCGCTGGCTCGGCGCCAGGGCCAGCCCGGTGCGGGCCTCCACCCAGGGCACCGCACGCGCCGCGTCGATCACCGGCCAGGGCGGGCGGCCGCGGGACAGCAGGCGCAGCCGCTCGGCGATGGCCTGCTCGGAGCGGTACAAGCCGGCCAGGAACACGCAGGGTTCGGCGTCCACCGTGTCGGCGGACAGCTCGCCATCCTGCAGCTCGAGTTGCAGCGCTGTCTCGATCAGCCCGGCCCCGACCTCAATCAGCTCGGCCGTCGCCCGGGTCAGCTCGGCCACCGGCAGGCCGCAATGGCCCTGCCCCGTGGCCTCGGCCAGCCCGAACGACAGGCCGGCGCGCACGCGGATCATCGCCTCCTTCTCGATGCCCAGCCGGGAGGCAACCTGGTCGGCGGTGCGGAAGCCGATGCCGCGGATGTCGCGGGCCAGGCGATAGGGGTTCTCGGTGATCAGCGCGATGGCGTCCTGGCCGTAGGTCTTGAAGATGCGCACCGCCCGCGAGGTGCCGACGCCGTGCGCGTGCAGGAACAGCATGATCTCGCGGATCGCCTTCTGGTCGGCCCAGCCGGCGACGATGCGCGCGGCGCGCTTGGCCCCGATGCCGGTCACCTCGCGCAGGCG
>CAXTFY010000424.1:0-4507 GCA_964243265.1 uncultured Acetobacteraceae bacterium
GGCCGAAACGGCGATCGGCAGGTTTAAGCAGGTGATCGGCGACGGGCTACGCTCGCGCATGGACCAGCGCCGGGCGACTGAGGTGGATGTCGCCGTCCATGCGCTCAACCGCATGCTAGAGTTGGTACGCTCGGTCTCCGTCCGCATCGCCTAAACCCCGAGCGGAGATGGGGTAGCTGCGCCTACACGTCTGCTCCATGTAACATGGCTGCACATAAGCCTGGTCATGCTGGCGTTCCCCATTAAGCAAACCAGCCCGCCCCACAAAAACACCGCCGTGCCTGCCTAGGACCCGGACACCCCGGCCCCGGACATCTCAGACCCTGGCACGCCAGACCACGTCCGCTGGTCGGTCCAGGAAATCCGACGCATTGCCACCCATCTGGCCCAGCGCCGCATCCAGCCCGCACACGTCATCGCCTGGTCGCTCTGGCGCAGGGCACATCAAGCCGCCGCACAACGCTCATATCTGAAACGAAATCAGCAACTATAATGTTAGATCGCCAGCGTCAGTTGCTGGTTTGCCGGCGTGTCCTCAGTGTTCAGCGACGACAGCGTAACACCAAGGAGCCGCACGCCGAGCCGGGCCGGCAGTAGCGGTGTCAGCAGACTGAGTGCGGCGCTTTCCAGCGCCGCCACGCTCGGCACGAAATCGCCGAAGGACCGGCTGCGCGTGATCTGCTCGAAGTCGGCATACTTCACCTTCAGCGTGACGGTCCGACCGCGCGTGCCGGACCGCTCGCAATGCGTCCAGACCTTCTCGGCTAAGGGGCGCAGCTGCTCGTGCATGGCAGACAGGGTCGTGAGGTCCTCGGAAAAGGTGTTCTCGGCGCCAACCGATTTGCGGATACGGTCAGCTCGCACCGGGCGCTCGTCCACGCCTCGTGCGATCCAGTAGTAGTAGGGGCCGCTCTTTCCGAACTGCTCCTGCAGGAACGCCATGGTCTGCGCCCGCAGGTCAAGGCCAGTGTGGATGCCCAGCCGGTTCATCTTGGCGGCCGTCACCGGCCCGACGCCGTGGAAAGTGCCGACGTCCAGGTGCTCCACGAAGGCAGCACCGCGCTCGGGCGGGATGACGAACAACCCGTCGGGCTTGCGGTGATCGGAGGCGAGCTTGGCCAGGAACTTGTTGTACGACACGCCGGCCGAGGCGGTCAGCCCGGTCTGTTCGCGGATGCTGGCCCGGACCGCCTTGGCAATCTGCGTCGCTGTCGCGATGCCCTGCAGGTTCTCGGTGACGTCGAGATAGGCCTCGTCCAGCGACAGCGGCTCGATAATGGGCGTGTGCTCGGCGAACACGGCGCGGATCTGCTGCGACACCGCCTTGTATACGTCGAAGCGCGGCCGGACGAAGATCAGCTCAGGGCATTGCCGCCGCGCCACGATCCCGGACATGGCCGAGCGCACGCCGAAGCGCCTGGCCTCGTAACTCGCCGCCGCCACGACGCCGCGTTCGCGCGAGCCGCCCACAGCAAGAGGCTTGCCGCGCAGGGTCGGGTCGTCGCGCTGCTCCACCGACGCGTAGAAAGCATCCATGTCGATGTGGATGATCTTGCGCTGCCGCTGCTGCGGCTCGGCTGACAGTTCCGGGGCTGGGTGAGAGGTGTCCAACACGGAGAGAGATTACCAGCCCAGGACGGAGCCGCGCATGGGTTTCCTTCCCGGCTGCCCTGTTATCCGGCGTGGCGCCCTGGCCCGCGGCGGCTTACCCTTGAGCCATGTGTGGTCGCTTTGCCCTGTCCCGGACGCCTGCCGACCTTGCGACGGTGTTCGGCACCCATAACGCTGTGCCCAACTTCCAGCCCAACTGGAACTTGCCACCCAGCCAGCCGGCGCCCGTGGTGCGGCACAACCCCAAGACCGGGGAGCGCAGCCTCGATGTGCTGCGCTGGGGCCTGATCCCGCACTTCGAGCGCGATCCGGCCCACGCCCGCATGCTCAACAACGCCCGGGCTGAGACCGTCGCCAAGCTGCCGAGCTTCCGCGGAGCCTTTGCGGCTCGCCGCTGCATCGTGCCAGCCGACGCCTTCTACGAGTGGAAGCGGGATGGCAAGCTGAAGCAGCCCTTTGCCATCGCCCGTGCTGACGGTGCGCCGCTCGCCTTGGCCGGCATCTGGGAGAGTTGGACCGACCCGGCGAGTGGCGATGTCACCCGGAGCTTCGCCATCGTCACCACGGATGCGAACGGCACCATGGCGCCGATCCATGACCGCATGCCGGTCATTTTGGAGCCGACTGACTGGCCAGTGTGGCTCGGCGAGGAAGAGGGCGATCCGAAGGCGCTGCTCCGCTCAGCGGCCAACACCGTGCTGCGGGCATGGCCGGTGAGCACGGACGTGAACAGCGTGCGGCACAAAGGAGCGGAGTTGTTGCAGCCGATGCAAGAGGAGGCAGTAGGGGGCGGGTTAAATTCCGCATAGCCTGGAGGCACGGGCACCGAACCTGCTTTCATTATCTGGCAATGGCTGCTCTGCGCCCATCTCGGACGCATGCATGGCTTTGCCGAGTTCCTGAAAGCGGACATAGGCCACCGACCGTCACTCGCTGACTTTTGGCCCTTTAACTCGTAGGTTCGTAGGGCCACGATTGCACCCTGGATCACGTACTCTGGTCCGATTGCCCGCCCTTGCGCATTAGCTTCACGCCATCCACCCCGGATGGCCCAAATGCGCTGTGCAGGCCGCGACGCCGGACCTATTGAACATTGCCCCGTGTACTTTGCCTATCCTGGATGGGCAGCCTTATTGTCCCTGCCAAACCACACATGTTGTAGGACACGCGACGGACAGCACCGCAGCCGATATACGCTTTTCCGCTCTGCGCGCCCGGTATGGCGTTGAGGTGGAGGTCGCACATGCTGGACTGTGGAACGAGGTCATCAGCAGCCTGGTGGGGCACCGATCTGTGCGTGCCTACAAGGCGGACGCGTTGCCGAAGGCCACTCTCGAGACGTTGGTGGCTGCAGCACAATCCACCGCCACGTCGCCGAACGTGCAGACTTGGTCCGTGGTCGCCGTAACCCGGCCTGACACCAAGGCCGCGCTGGCGGCGGTCGCAGGCCGACAGGCGCATATCGAGCAGTGCCCGCTTTTCCTGGTCTGGGTTGCGGACCTGTCGCGCCTGGAACGGGTGGGGATTGCGGCAGAGCGGAGATTGAAGGCGCTGCCCAATCTCGAGACGTTCCTTGTCGCGGCGATGGACGCTGTCATCGCTGCGCAGAACGCCGCCGTAGCGGCCGAGAGCATGGGTCTCGCCACCGTCTATATCGGAGCGCTGCGCAACGACGTGGAACAGGTCGCGTCTCTGCTCGGTCTGCCGCCAGGCGCGGTCGCTGTCACCGGGTTGTGCGTTGGCTATGCCGACGAGGGCGTGCCCGCCATGGTGAAGCCAAGGCTACCGCAATCGGTCGTCCTCCACTCGGAGCACTACGGTAGCGCAGCAGAGAGCGGTGGCGTGGCGGCATACGACCGCGCACTCGAGGCATTCAGCGCAGCAGCCGAGCGATCCTCCTACAGCTGGACGGACCGGGTTATGTCGCGCATGGGACAGGTCGCGGCCCTGTCAGGCAGGGACCGCCTCAGGGACGCGCTGGTGCGACTGGGCTTTCCTCTCCGATAGCCCGCATTCGGTCAGCTTGGTCAAGCGGTGTGCCGGGCCCCCGGTGTCTGTTCTTGAGCGTGCCAAACGACCTGCCTTTTCCACGACAGCCGCGTTTCGCCGGGCAGTCGAGCTGACGGCTGCCCGGCATGTCAAACTCAAGCAGCAGCCGGGTAGTCCACGTAACCCACGGGACCCTGGCTATACCACGTGCGGGCCACATCCTTGGCGAGCGGCACGCTGTCGGCGATCCGCCGCGGCAGGTCGGGGTTGGCGATGAACGGTCGGCCGAACGCTATTGCATCCGCCGTGCCATCTGCCACCGCCGCGACGGCGCCTGCCGAGTCGTAGTCGGAGTTCAGGATCATGGGCCCGGTGAAAACGCTTCGTATCATGGGCGCAATCGGGGGATGGTCGGGCGTTCCGAACGTGCCACCCTCGCCAGGCTCCCGCATCTCCAGATAGGCGATGCCGGCCTGTTGCAGCACCTGGGCGGCCGCTACAAACAGGCGCGCCGGGTCACTGTCGTTGCAGCCCTGGATGGCGCCGTTCGGCGACAGCCGCACGCCGGTCCGGTCGGCGCCCACGGTCTCTGCCACCGCCTGCACGACCTCCCGCAGCAGGCGGACGCGGTTCTCTACCGGGCCACCATAGGAATCAGTCCGGTGGTTGGTGCCGTCGCGCAGGAATTCATCGATCAGGTAGCCGTTGGCGGCATGGATCTGCACGCCATCGAACCCTGCGTCGAGCGCGTTGCGAGCGGCCCGGCGGTAGTCGTCGAGGAGGGCCGGGATCTCGTCCAGCCGCAGCGCCCGCGCTTGGTGATACGGCTTCTTGCCGTCGTAGGTATGGGCGGCATCCGGTGCCGTGGTGGCCGACGCGGCGACCGGTGGCTGGCCGCCCAAGAAGT
>CAXTFY010000425.1:0-4496 GCA_964243265.1 uncultured Acetobacteraceae bacterium
CGCGGCACGTTGTAGCGGTCGGCCAGGCGCCAGTTGGTCTCGCTCTGCGGCTGCACGCCGGCCACGCCCTCAATAATGAAGACCGCGCCGTCCAGCACGCGCAAGCTGCGGTTCACCTCAATGTTGAAGTCGATGTGGCCCGGCGTGTCGATAATGTTGATGCGGTGGCCCTTCCACTCACACGTCACTGCGGCGGAAGTGATGGTGATGCCGCGCTCACGCTCCTGCGCCATATAGTCGGTGGTGGTATTGCCGTCGTGCACCTCGCCGATGCGGTGCGAAACGCCCGTGTAGTAAAGAATCCGCTCGGTCGTGGTGGTCTTGCCGGCGTCGATGTGCGCGGTGATGCCGATATTGCGGATGAGGGCGAGCGGGTTGGTCTCAGACACGGTTGATCTCCATAGGACAGCAGGCGCTGCGAGACCCCTGCCCCGCGCGCCATGCGAACTGGACGTGTCCTGGGCTGCTCGCGCCGGTTGCGGCGCGGTTGGATCACGTTGCCGCTTATGTGCGGGAGAGCACGGGATTTTGCAAGCGGCTGCCTTCTCCCTCTCCCTCCGGGCTTGGGCCGTGAAGTGGACCAAGGCCGGGGGTGAAGGAGGCGGTTCGGACCGGAGCTTGCCCGTACAAAACCGGGACCCATGCAAAACCACGGTTCGTCCTCGGGCGAATCAGGCTCCCGCCGCATCCCTCACCCCGGCCTTGGTCCACTTCACAGCCCAAGCCCGGAGGGAGAGGGAGACGCGAGCCATCCGCCTGCGGCTTGCGACACCCGGCCTTCGGCGAGCAGCTTATCCAAATGCGCCAGCACGTTACGCTCGGCGGCACGCAGCAGGCGGGGGTCCACATCCCGATAAAGCTCCGCCGTCACCGCCCGCGCCGTCCGCGGCTCAGCGCCCAAGGCGGCCAGGATCGCCGCTTCCCGCGCCAGCCGGTGATCCAGCAGCGCCTGCACGAAGGCGCGTGGCTGCAGGACCGGCGGCCCATGGCCCGGCAGCAGCACCCGGTCCTCGCGGGCTAGCAGGCGGCGCAGGCTGGCGAAGTAGTCCGCCATGCCGCCGGGCGCGACGGTGCTGGTGCTCCAGCCCATCACGGTGTCGGCGCTGAACAGCACGCCGTCCGGCCCGGCAAAGCACAGGTGATCCGGCGCATGCCCCGGCGTGTGCAACGCCTGCCACGTCCCGATCTGTCCGCCGTCCTGCAACGGCCCGTCCAGCGCCACCGGCACCTCCGGCGCGTGCCAGCCGAGCACCGGCGTCCCGGTCGCGGCGCGCAACGCAGTCAACGCTCCAAGGTGGTCCGGATGGGTATGGCTCAGCACGATCCGCGTCACCGGCCCAGCGGCCATTATGGCAGCGACATGGGTGGCATCGTCCGGGCCGGGGTCCAGCACCAGGTGGCCGCCGGGTTCATCGATCAGGTAGGTGTTGGTACCCCAATAGGTCATCGCGCCGGGATTGGGCGCGACGATGCGGCGAATGCCCGGCGCGACCGGCAGGGCCACGCCGCGCGGCGGCTCCGGCTCAGTCAGGAACATGCGATCAGCACCGGGCGTCCGATCAGCACTGGGCGTCCAATCAGCACTGGGCCTCCGCCTCCATGCAAACTGCGCCAGAGGGGTCCAGCGTCCGCATCCGCCACCCCGACCCGTCCGGCCACGCCTGCATCCGCAGCGCCGCGCCATGAAATGCCGGCCGGCGCCCGCGGAAGCCGAACCTCGTGATCGGCCGGCCCGGCAGCGCCGCCAGCCAAGTCGCCTGCAACGGGCCGTGCACGACCAGGCCCGGATAGCCCTCCTCGTTGCGGACATAATCCATGTCGTAGTGGATGCGGTGGCCGTTGCCGGTCAGGGCAGAGTACCGGAACAGCAGCACCGGGTCCGGCACGACCGTCGCCTGCTGCGCGGCCTCCACGGCGGAGGCGGGCGGAGACGACTTGACGGCGGCGCCCTCCGCCCCGCGGTACACCAGGTCCTGCCGTTCACGGATTGCCGGGCCACGCGGTCCCATGACGAGGTGGCCGACGGTGACGAACACCAGCCGCCCGCTGCCGCCCTGCTTCTCCTCGACGGACAGGATGGTGCTGGTGCGCTCCACGGCATCGCCGGGGTGCAGGGGGGCCAGCAGCGCCACCTCGCCCCCGGCCCACATGCGGCGCGGCAGGTCGTGCACCGGGGGTAGGAAGCCGCCCCGCCGGGGGTGGCCGTCCGGCCCCAGGCCATCCGGCGGCACCCAGTCCTGGAACAGCGTCCAATGCCAGCCCGGCGGCACCTGCTCCGGCACGGGAAGGCCAAGGGTAGCGGCCATGCGGTGCAGCATGTCGGTGGATACAGTGTCGGTGCGGGTGTCGGTGCGGCCGATGTAGTCTGCGTAGGTCATGCTGGCAGGACGCACCGGCGGGCGGTAGCCGTCAAGATTTGTGGGAGGTGCGGCATGACGATTGCCGGACCCCCAAGTTGTGCATCATCCTGCCATGGCACAGATCGCTGTGCCGGAGACCTGGGCAAGATGAGCGGCGACGTTTTCAGCGGCAAGCTGCTGCCGGGCGAGCAAACCTTGTGGTCTGGACAGCCACATCAGGGATTGTCGCTTCGCACTCGCGACGTGCTATGGTCTATGTTTATAATATATGGGATCTGGCCTGCCGGGTTTGTTAGCAGCAGAGCGCCCCGGGCAGCAAAACTGCTTGGACTCATTGCTGTGGGAAACCTCTGTGCTTTCATATGGGTATTATTGCGGGCATGTTGGCGACGGCAGACCCATTACGCCGTGACCACAAGCCGAATTCTAATTTCCCAGCCTACGCTCAAGGTTCGGCGTAAACTTGGAGGTGAGTTTAAGTCCATGAGACTTTGCCACATGCCAGAACCTATGGTGGAAATGGATGTGAAAGGCCAGGGCACAATTTTCTTCGAGCAGCCTTTTCTAGGACGACTAGGCACAACCCTGCCCGCGTGGACTCGGATATTGGACCCAGCAGCCAAGTTTGCCGTCATCGATGACCCTGAAAAGGTTTTCGCGCTAATCCAGCATGCAAGGGACCTCGCGCAATCCTGGTGAAAATTGCCGCTATCGCAAGCCGAGCTTGCGGCGCAATAACTCAAGAATGACCAGGGCAATCCAGACAACCCTGAATCCGGATCGCCGTAACGGCTCACCCTACGCAGCCACGTCCAGTCATCCCGCTGTGTCACTTCCCGCATCCAGAGGCGCAGCGGGCTTCGGCTTCGACCGATGCGCCACCGGCTTCGGCGCGCCCATCAGCAGCCGCAGGTCCACCGCGTCCCCCATCGCCAAGTAGCCCGCCCGGTTCGGATGCAGCCCATCGCCGGGGCCGCCGACTGTGCTGCCGGGGATGAACTCGGGGCGCATGGCGCGGGTGGCCGGGTCGGCGGTGGCAAGGTCGAAGTCCACGATCCCGTCGAACAGCCCATCGTTGTGCCGGATGAACTCGTTGAACGCCCGGCGCTTCGCCTCCACCTCGGGCGGGATATGCGCGGCGCTGGTGGTGCCGACGATGCTCGTCAGCGTCGCGCCGATCACCTTCACGCCCGGCAGCTTAGCGCGCAGCCGGGCGACGCCGGACTTCAGGCCGTCCCGCACCTGCTCGACCGTCGCGCCCCCGCCCGCTGTGCCGCCCCCCGCTGCGCCGCCATTGGTGCTGAAATCGTTGATCCCCTCCAGCCAGATCACATGCGTGACACCCGACAGGCCCAGCACGTCGCGGTCCAGCCGACTGAGCGCGCTGGGGCCGCCGGGGTTGGGATGCGCAGGGGTATAATCGGTAGGGCCAACCACCTGGTTGCCGCCGATGCCCTCGTTCACCACCCCCATCCGTGCCCCTGCCGCGCGCAGCCGCCGCGCCAGCACGTCCGGCCAGCGGTCGTCGCCGTTCAAGGTGCTGCTGGTGCCGTCGGTGATGCTGTCGCCGAAGCACACCACCAGCTTGGCGTCCGGCGCCTGCACGTCCAGCGCATCAAGAAGGAACCAGGACGTCGTGCTGTTGGGGAACGCGCCCTCATCCTCCAGCTCGCCCAGCGACCCGGCGCCGGGGGCGGTCATGTAACTGGTCTGCAGCGCCTTGGCGTGCCAGGTCAGCGGCCCCGTCTCCCCGGCCACATGGAAGCTGGCGGCCAGCTTGCGGCCCACCAGCTCCGGTGCGGCTGGGTTGCCGACGAAAGGCAGCGCGACAGGGTCCGACCATGCCTCGGCGCCAGGCGCCAGGGTGACAGCCTTCTTGCCAGCGAACAGCACGGGATGGTTGCTGGCGGGCATAAGGGCGGCGCCGCTGCTTTGCAGGCCGAGGAACACGCCATCCAGGGTCACCGGCCGCGTGCCGAAGGCGTTGCTGAACCGCAGGCGCACGCGCGGCCCCCATAGCTCCGGCTTCAGCACCAGGCGGAAGGTCTGGTCCCTGGCGCCCGCGTCCGGCGACGGCAGGGCGAAGCGCAGATCGGGCTGGGCAGTGGCGTTGCCGCTGGGATAGGGGCCTTGCGC
>CAXTFY010000426.1:0-4471 GCA_964243265.1 uncultured Acetobacteraceae bacterium
GAGGGGGCGGCGGACCTGTATCCCCGGTTCGGCCGCACGATGGAGTGGGACACCGCCGCCCCGCATGCCGTGCTGCAGGCGGCCGGCGGCCAGGTCCGCGTGATGGACGGCACGCCGCTGCTGTACTGCAAGCCCGGCTGGGAAAACGGGGCCTTCGTGTGCACCGGGCGTTGACGGGCTTGGCATTGGCAGGCTGGGCATTGGCAGATTGGGCGCTGACAGGCTGGGCATTCTGGCAGACGGGGCGCTGAGCCGGCGCATGGAGACGGAGCGCCTCCTGGACGACCAGGTCGGCACTGCCCGCGCTGCCGCACTGCTGCTGGGCGGCCAGCTCGTCGCGTTCGGAACGGAGACGGTGTATGGCCTCGGTGCCGACGCCACGAGCAACACGGCCGTGGCTTCGATCTTCGACGCTAAGGGCCGCCCACACTTCAACCCGCTGATCTGCCATTATCCAGACGCCGACGCCGCCTTCGCCCATGTCGAGGCCCCCGGCGCAGCCCGGCGCCTGGCCGAGCGGTTCTGGCCGGGGCCGCTGACCCTGGTGCTGCCGCGCCGCATCACCTGCCCGGTGGCGTTTCTGGCCGGCGCCGGGCTGGAAACGCTGGCCGTCCGCGTCCCCGCCCACCCGGCGGCGCTACGGCTGCTGCGCGCCGTGGGACGCCCGGTAGCGGCGCCCTCGGCCAACCGGTCCGGCGAGGTATCGCCCACCACCACCGCGCATGTGCTGGCCGGGCTGGACGGGCGGATTGCCGCCGTGCTCGACAGCGGCCCGTGCCCAGTCGGCGTTGAAAGCACGGTCCTGGACCTGGCGGCGGGCCACCCCTTCCTGCTGCGCCCCGGCGGCGTCGGGCTGGACGCGCTGGAGGCCGCCATCGGCCCGGTCGGCCGCGGCATCACGCCCCAGGCCGCCGAGGGGCCGCGCACCCTGCGCTCCCCGGGGCTGCTGGTGTCGCACTACGCCCCGCGCCTGCCGGTGCGGATGGATGCGGCGGGCGCGGGTGCGAATGAGGCGCTGCTGGCGTTCGGCCCTGCCCCGCCAGGCGCCGGCGCGGTGTTCCAGCTTAGCGCCGCAGCGGACCCGGTGGAGGCCGCCGCGCGCCTGTTCGCCGGGCTGCGCTGGCTGGATGCGGAGGGCGCGCGGCTGGGTCTGCGCGGGATCGCGGCGATGCCGGTGCCGGCGGACGGGCTGGGCCTGGCGATCAACGACCGCCTGCAGCGGGCGGCGGCGCCGCGGGCGTGATGCCGGCCGGCTGTCGCTTGGCCGGTTCGCCAGCCGCTATGCCGTCCCCGCTGCCTTGCCCGTCCCCGTCCTTCTGTCCGTCCCGTTCCTTCGCCCGTCATTGCGACGCGGCAATCCAGGTGACCCTGAACCGGGACCGCAGCCCCCGCACATCTCCGCGCCGACGCCGGCTCGCAATGCCGCAACCTGATGAGAGGCCACCGCGCCAGGGTCACCGCAGTTTGTGGTTTGCGTGACACTTGCTGACAGTTTGCGCGCCGGTAAGGGTTTAAAGTAACCTCGGCGCTCATGAATTCTGGGACGGCGTCCCCGGCCGCGGCGCATCGCCCGCGGCCTGCCTGCGCGAGGTGGCTGAGTGGAAGCGCTGCTGTTCCTGTTGAACTCGATCGCCGTGGTGGCCATGGTCATCATGGGCCTGCGCGACGACCGGCGACGGCCCGGCACGCCGCAGACCAGCATCTTCCGTACTTTCGAGGACGACGCCATCCGCCCTGACGACGCCGCTGCGCAAGCGCGCCGGGACCGCATCGCCCGGAGCCGCGCCCGATGAGGGACCTGTCCTTCGCCGTCGTCTGGCTGGCGCTGCTGCCGCTGACGTTCATGTCGGCGCATGTCGGGGTGCTGCTGTGGATCTGGGTGGCGCTGCTGTCGCCGAACGAGCTGTTGTACGGCTTCATGGCCGGCATCCCGTTCAACAAGATCGTCGCGGTCATCACGCTCGGCCTGATCGTCGTCAGCAAGGAGAAGAAGGACATCTACCTCGACGGCACCGGGGTGCTGCTGATCCTGTTCGCCGCCGCGGTGACCATCTCCTGGTATGGCGGGATCGTGTCCACCCCGGACGCCACCGACCTGTATCAGAAACTCCTGAAGGAGATCGTGCTGGCGTTCGCCATCATGGCGGTGATGACGACCCGGCACCGCATCCACCTGGTCGTGCTGACCGTGGCGATCTCGTTCGGCTTCCTCGCGGTGAAGGAGGGGCTGATCTTCCTGCTGACCGGCGGTGGCCACAAGGTGCTCGGCACCGGCAGCGTGGGCGACAACAATTCGCTCGCGGCGGCGCTGCTGATGACCATTCCGATGATGTACTACCTGGCCCGGCACTCGGCGGTGCGCATCATCCGG
Source organism: uncultured Acetobacteraceae bacterium (assembly GCA_964243265.1). Taxonomy (GTDB): domain Bacteria; phylum Pseudomonadota; class Alphaproteobacteria; order Acetobacterales; family Acetobacteraceae; genus DASWOJ01. The sequence continues at coordinate 2,372 of CAXTFY010000426.1, forward strand.
ATCGGCCTGCTGGCGGCGCTGGGGCTGGCCGTCGTCACGGTGATCGCCACCTTTTCCCGCGGCGGCTTCGTCGGGCTGATGGTGGTGGGCCTGTTCATGGTGAAGAACAGCCGCAACAAGTTCGGCAGCCTCGCGCTGGTCGCGGCGACCGGCGTGCTGATCTACATGCTCGCGCCCGAGAGCTGGTTCGAGCGGCTGAACACGATCAACAATGTCAGCGATGACGGGTCGTTTATGGGCCGGGTCGTCGCCTGGAAGATAAGCTGGCTGATCGCGATGGACCACCCGCTGTTCGGCGGCGGGATGCATGCGGTGCAACGCTTTCTGGTCTGGGACACCTACCGGCCGTTCCTCTACCTGCTCGACTCCGTCATCGTAACGCCCCCGGCGGATACCTTCCCGCACGCCGCGCACAGCACCTATTTCGAGGTGCTGGGGGACACCGGCTTCATTGGGTTGACGCTGTTTCTTGGGATAGTGGGACTGGGATTCTGGAACTGCCGCTCCATCATGCGCATGGGACGGCGGCATCCGTCGCTGACCTGGGCGGTCGATCTCGGGCGGATGATGCAGATTACCCTCGTCGTTTACTGCGTGACGACGGCGCTGCTGAGCATGGGGTACTTCGAGTTGTTCTACATCGTCATCGCGCTGCTGTCGCGTTGCCGCAGGACTGTGAAGCAGGCGTTGGCCGCACAGCAGGTCGTGCAACGAACGCCGGTCAGGCCCTTAGCGGCCGGGGCCGCATTGCCGGCCTTCGCCACCGCAACACGCCGGGCCACCAACCCGGGATAGGAATACGCCGATGCTGGACCATCCCTCCGCCACGCTGCTGCCGGCCCTGCACGCCATCGTCGGCGACCGCGGCTTGCTGACCGCCGACGCCGACACCGCCGCCTATTGCGAGGACTGGCGCCGCTTGTACCAAGGCCGCACCCCGGCCGTCGTGCGCCCGGCCAGCACGGCCGAACTGGCCGAGGTCGTGCGGTTGTGCGCAGCCCGCGGCGTGGCGCTGGTGCCGCAGGGCGGCAACACCAGCATGGTCGGCGGCGCTACACCGTCCGCGGACGGCAGCCAGGTGGTGCTGTCGCTGTCCCGGATGAACCGCATCCGCGCCGTCGATCCCATCGATATGACCGTGGTGATCGAGGCCGGGGTGCCCTGGAAGCTGGCGCAGGACGCGGCGGCGGAGGCCGGGTGCCTGCTGCCGCTGTCCATCAGCAGCGAGGGCACGGCACAGGTCGGCGGCATCCTGTCCGCCAACGCCGGCGGCAACAACACACTGCGGTATGGCAATGCGCGCGACCTGGTGCTGGGGCTGGAGGTCGTGCTGCCAGACGGCCAGGTCTGGGACGGGCTGCGGTCCCTGCGCAAGGACAACACCGGTTACTGCCTGCGCCAGCTATTCATCGGCGCCGAGGGCACGCTGGGCGTCATCACCGCCGCCGTGCTGAAGCTGGCGGCCCGCCCGCTGGAGACCGAGGTCGCCCTGGCTGCCGTGCCCTCGCCGGACGCCGCCAGCGCGCTGTGCCGGCGCTTCCAGCAGCATGATGCGGCGGCCGTGCAGGCGTTCGAGTACATGTCCGGCGCCGGCATGGCGCTGGTGCTGCGCCACATCCCCGGCACGGTGCTGCCGCTGGCCGAGGCCGCGCCGCATTACGCCCTGGTGGAGCTTGCGACCTCCCGCCCCGGCGCCGGCCTGCGCGACGCGATGGAGGCGGTGCTGGGCCAGGCGATGGAGGACGGGTTGGTACTGGATGCCGCCCTGGCCGACAGCGGGGCGCAACGGGCCGCCATGTGGCGCCTGCGCGAGGAGCACGCCGAGGCGCAGAAGCGCGAGGGCGCCAGCGTCAAGAACGACGTGAGCGTGCCCGTGAGCCGGGTGCCCGAACTGATCGCCCGCGCCGCGGCGGCGTGCGAGGCGCTGATCCCCGGCATCCGCCCGGTGCCGTTCGGCCACCTGGGCGACGGCAACATCCACTTCAACCTGGAGCAGCCGCCGGGTTGGACGGCGGCGGACTTCCTGGCCCGCAGCCACGACATCATGGACGCCGTAAACACCGTCGTGCAGGACCTGGGCGGCAGCTTCTCCGCCGAGCA
>CAXTFY010000427.1:0-4450 GCA_964243265.1 uncultured Acetobacteraceae bacterium
AGCCGACCGGGGACGCTGATAAGGTGCAGGTGCTCTGGTGGAACGGCCTGCGCTGAGGCGCATCAGGGCCGTTCGGCATCGCGACCATGCCGCCCGACGCAGCCCTCGACCACATCGCATCAGAACCGCACTTCTGGATCAACGCCTGACCGGAAATGGCCAAAGTCAAGCTTAGAGCATGTTTGGTGCGAGTAGAGACACCAAACATGCTTTAGGCTTTGTTTTTGCGAGCATCTGTTCGCCTCAAGCGAAGCCGCTCGATCCGAACATGCTTTAGTGGCCGACCTCCTCGAACTCGGCATCGACTACCTTCTCGCCGGGCTTGCCGCTGGCGCCACCACCCGGCGGGCTGCCCGATGGCGGCGCTGCGGCCTCGCCGATCCGCAGGGCCGCCTGGGTCAGCTGCTCGGTCGCCTGCGTCAGCTTGCCCAGGTCGTCCCCGTCCATCGCCGACCGCGCCGTGACGACGGCGGCCTCCGCGTCGGCCCGGTCCGCGGCGGGCAGCTTGCCGCCATGCTCGGCCAGGTCCTTCTCCACCTGGTGCGCCAGGCCGTCGGCGTGGTTCTTGGCCTCGATGAACGCGCGCCGCTTCTTGTCGGCCCCGGCATTCGCTTCGGCCTCGCGCACCATGCCCTTGATGTCCGCCTCCGACAGCCCGCCGCTGGACTGGATGCGGATCTGCTGCTCCTTACCGGTCGCCTTGTCTTTGGCCTGCACGCTGACGATGCCGTTGGCGTCGATGTCGAACGTCACCTCGATCTGCGGCGTGCCGCGCGGCGCCGGCTGGAGGCCGGTCAGGTCGAAGTTGCCGAGCACCTTGTTGTCGGCCGCCATCTCGCGCTCGCCCTGGAACACCCGGATCGTCACCGCACCCTGGTTGTCCTGCGCGGTCGAGAAAGCCTGGCTCTTCTTCGTGGGGATCGTCGTGTTGCGGTCGATCAGCCGGGTGAACACGCCGCCCAGGGTCTCGATGCCCAGGCTCAGCGGCGTCACGTCCAGCAGCAGCACGTCCTTCACGTCGCCCTTCAGCACCGCACCCTGCACCGCGGCGCCGATGGCCACGACCTCATCGGGGTTCACGTTGCGGGCCGGCTCGCGGCCGAAGAACGCCTTGACCGCCTCATACACCTTGGGCATCCGAGTCATGCCGCCGACCAGGATCACCTCGTCGATCCCGCCGACCGCAACGCCCGCGTCCTTCAGCGCGGCCTTGCAGGGTTCCATGGTGCGGGTGATCAGGTCATCGACCAGGCTCTCCAGCTTGGCCCGAGACAGCTTCACCACCAGGTGCTTCGGCCCGCTGGCGTCGGCGGTAATGAACGGCAGGTTGATCTCGGTCTCCTTGGACGACGACAGCTCGATCTTCGCCTTCTCCGCCGCCTCCTTCAGCCGCTGCAATGCCAGCTTGTCCGTCCGCAGGTCGATGCCCTGGCCGCGCTTGAACTCGTCGGCCAGGTAGTCGATCACCCGGGCGTCGAAGTCCTCGCCACCGAGGAAGGTGTCGCCGTTGGTGGATTTCACCTCGAACACGCCGTCGCCGATCACCAGCACGGACACGTCGAACGTGCCGCCGCCCAGGTCATAGACGACGATGGTGCCGCTGGCCTTCTTATCCATGCCATACGCCAGGGCGGCGGCGGTCGGCTCGTTGATGATCCGCAGCACCTCAAGCCCGGCGATGCGGCCGGCGTCCTTGGTCGCCTGCCGCTGGGCGTCGTTGAAGTAGGCAGGGACGGTGATGACAGCCTGGCTGACCTTCTCGCCCAGGAACGCCTCGGCGGTCTCCTTCATCTTGCCCAAGATGAACGCGCTGATCTGGCTCGGCGGGTACTTGTCGCCGCGCGCCTCCACCCAGGCGTCGCCGTTGTCGCCGCGCACGATGCCATAGGGCACCAGGCCCTTGTCCTTGGCCACCAGGGGATCGTCGAAGCGGCGGCCGATCAGGCGCTTGACGGCGTAGATGGTATTGGCCGGGTTGGTGACGGCCTGGCGCTTAGCGGACTGCCCGACCAGCCGCTCGCCGTTGTCGGCGAAGGCGACGATGCTGGGCGTGGTACGCGCCCCCTCCAGATTCTCGATCACCCGGACATCGCCCGTCTCCATGATGGCGACGCAGGAGTTCGTGGTGCCGAGGTCGATGCCGATGACTTTGCTCATGGGGTAGCTCCTTGGGTGTAGGGATGGCGGGGGGCCGGGGCCTTGGCCACGACGACCATCGCCGGGCGCAGCAGGCGACCATTGAGGGTCCAGGCCGGCGTGTAGGCTTGCATCACGGTGCCGGGCCGGTGACCGTGTGTGTCCTGCTCGGCCATCGCCTGGTGGCGGTCCGGGTTGAAGGGGCCGCCGGTCGGGTCCTCCATCTCGACGCCGCTGCGGGCCAGCACGGCGACGAAGTTGCGCTCGATGCCGTGCAGGCCGTCGCGCAGCCGCCGGACGACCTCCGGCTCGGCGGCGGTGGGTGGGGGCAGGCTGTCCAGGCCGCGCCGCAGGTTCTCGGCGGCCTCCACGACATCGGTGGCGAAACGCTGGACGGCGTACTGCCGGGCGTCCTCCACGTCGCGCTTGGCGCGGGCGCGCACGTTGGCGACCTCCGCTTCGGCGCGCATCCAGCGGTCGCGCACCTCGGCCAGCTCTGTTTCCAGTGCCGCCATGCGCCCTGGGCCGTCTTGCGGCGGCGAGCCTGGATCGCAGGGGGCTTCGGCATCACCACGGAGGACGCCGTGCAGCGCATGCGCGCCGTCTGCGGTCATGGCGAGGTCCGCCGGTCGGCTTGGACCAGAAGGCGCCAGCATCCGTGTTGATGCGCCGGTGGCAGCATGTGCTCTTTTTCCATCACGGTGGAGCCTGGGGGGATCGGCTGGACGCCCTGTTTCAAGGCTGGCGGCGTCTCCCAGCCAGATCTCAGGCCGCTTGAGACTAGCGGACGGCGGGCGGCCCCGATCAGGGTCGGAAATTACCTAGGCGCCGGTTGTCCGGCGGGTCGCTCGGCATCCTGTCGAATGCGGAGCCGCCCAGCGCCTCCTGGAGGTCGCGCATGCGGCGGCGCATGTCGTAGAGCTGGTCGAGCAGCGACAGCACGACCGGCAGCGCCTCCTCGTTGACCTGCAGTTCATCACGCAGCTCGCGGATGAGCCTGATCCGGGCGACGTCGATCTCCTGGAACGCATAATGCCCTGCCGGACCGTCCGGCCTGACCCACTGCTGGGCGATCCAGCGGTCCACATCCGCCCGACGCAAGCCGCGCACCTGGGCCACAAGGGTTTCAATGCCGATCATGCGTCAGCCTCCATCATGGGTTGCGGGCTGTCGGGCTGCCCGCCCGCTGCCTGCTGCGGCACCGGGCCGCGCAGGAACGCCTCCAGCGCCGGGTCGGGCGTGCCGATCACGACGCGCAGGGTGGCGTACAGGTCGCCCGCGGCCAGCCCGCCGTGCGCCGGCACGCCCCGGCCGCGCAGCCGCAGCTCCGTCCCGCTGTCGGAATGGGGCGGCACGCGCATCCGCACGGGTCCGCCGGGCGTCGGCACCTCGACGGGGCCGCCCAGCACGGCATCCCGCAGGCCCACCGGCAGCACCAGGCGGACATCCCGGCCGTCGCGCGTGAAAACGGGGTGCGGCGCCACCGACAGCTCGATCAGGGCGTCGCCGGCCGCGCCGCTGCCCCATCCCGCGCCGCCTTGGCCGCGCAGGCGCAGCACCTGGCCGTCCGACGACGCCGGCGGGATCTTGACATCCAGCGTGCGCCCGTCCGGCAGCGTCAAGCGCCGGGTTGCGCCGGCGACAGCGTCGAGGAAACTGGCGGTGAGGACATAGCGCTCATCCTGGCCCCGCATTGCAGCGTCGCCCGGCTCGCGGCGGTCGCCGAAGCTGCCGCCGAACATCGAGCCGAAGATGTCGTCGAACCCCCCTTGGCCCTGCCGCCGCCCGGCTGGGCCATAGCGGCGGCCGGCTGCACCCTCGGCATACCCGCGGTAGAAAGGGTCGTGAGAGGAGGGTTGTGCGGCCTGCTCCTGTCCGTCGGCGTCGATCTCGCCGCGGTCGAACCGGCCCCGCTTGTCCGGGTCGGACAGCAGCTCGTTGGCGGCCGACACCAGCTTGAATCGTTCCTCGGCCTGCGCATTGCCAGGGTTGAGGTCGGGATGGTGCGCCTTGGCCAGCTTGCGGTAGGCCTGCTGTATGGACTCCTGGCTTGCGTCGCGGGCGACTCCGAGGGTTTTGTAGGGGTCGTCCACTGCGTCCAAAGCTCCTGCTGCCGACATGACGACGGCGGCCCGGCCTGCAGCCCCACTGCACCGCCCTGCCCGATTGCAGTTGCCCAGCTTTTGCCACCGCCGCGATAGGGTCGGAAACTACGCAGGGCCGACCGGGCAAGCGGGTTGCCACTAAGCAGGCTTGCGTGGCTTGTCACACAGATGGCCTGCGGCCGTGCCAAGCCGCGCAAGCCTGCTTAGGT
>CAXTFY010000428.1:0-4449 GCA_964243265.1 uncultured Acetobacteraceae bacterium
CGTGGGGTATACAACACGTTGAGGGCAACTTGATTGGGCCTACCCGGACTGGGCCAAGCCTCTGTGGTCACGCGCCGGATCAGACAATCCTGCTCGGCAGACACCTTTGTGAAGTCCATTGCTCCAACATCGGCTAGTGTGCGTGCGATTTTAGGGTTGGTGTTCCGGATTGGCCTGGAAGCAGCCATTAATGTAACCTTCTGTTTGAAACCCAGACTGCTGAGTGGCTCTTCACTCCGCAAGTTTCAAACATAATTCTGTTTGATCATCCGATTGCATGAATGTGGATCGCAGGAGACTAATTTATGTTGCTGACTGAGCGACTTCCTTATTCGCCCATCATTTCACGGCCGCCGTTGACGCTACCGGGTGGCAAGCGTCTGGTCATATGGGTTCTAGTTTCGATTGAAGAATGGAATCAGTGCGAGCAGATGCCCCGGACCGTCAACACCCCGCCGGCGGGTGGTATCCCTACGCCGGACATCCCCAACTGGACATGGCATGAGTATGGGAACCGCGTCGGGTTCTGGCGGCTGCTGCAGGCATTGGACGGGGCTGGCGTGCGTGCCTCGATGGCAGTCAACGGCATTGCGATCAACACCTATGAGCCGATTTGCAAAGCGGCTCTCGATCGCGGATGGGAGTTCATCGGGCATGGCTACACCCAGAAGAACCTCCAGAAAGTCGAAGACGAGCGCGTAGACATCCGTAGGACGACTGAGGCCATCCGTGCCTTCACGGGCAATGCACCCAAGGGCTGGGTCGGTCCCGGTCTAGCCGAGACCTGGGAAACTCCAAACATTTTGGCCGAAGAGGGCTATGGGTATGTTTGCGACTGGGTGCATGACGACCAGCCGACTTGGCTTCGGACTACGGGACGACCGTTGTTGAGCATGCCATTTACTCAGGAATGCAACGACATTCCCATCATACTCTCGCAACACCACCGCGCCGCCGAATACCGCGATCGGGTAATCGATCAGTTCGACCAGCTTTATGACGACTCCGCGGGCAGCGCTCGCGTCATGGCGATAGTGGTGCACCCCTTCATCATGGGCGTGGCGCATCGAGTGAAATACTTGCGCGAGGCGCTTGCCCACATGGCGTCTTTTTCCGAGGCAACATTCATGACCGCAGGCGAAATTCATGACTGGTTCGTGGAGGCCAGCCCTCTACAGCCATGACAACCCTAATAAGAATAGGCAGGAGGAACGAGGAAGAAATGCTCGACACAGCTCGCTCGACGGCTCCGGACGGCAGGACACCACGTGCCGCCTTGCTGATGTTTGCTATCCTGCTTGCCTCCTACGCGATGAACGCGATGGACCGGCAGGTCTTCCCGCTTCTGCTGCCGGACGTGCGGAAGGAGTACGGCTTCGTCATTGCGGATGCCGGATTGCTCTCGACAATCTTCACCGCTGGAATGGCGATAGCGGGCATTCCTGCCGGGTTCCTGCTGGCCCACTTCTCCCGCAAGGCAATTCTGCAGTTAGGCGTAGCGATATTCTCCGTTGGCACCGCAATGACGGTGCTGTCGCAAGGCTTCACCGATATGCTGCTCTATCGCGCTGTCACCGGCATCGGCGAGGCAATGCAGATTACCGTGCTGATCGCGATCTCGGCCAACTACTTTGTTCGATATCGTTCTGCAGCTGTCGGAACGCTAAGTTTCACCTATGGTATCGGCGCGATCATCGGTCCACTTCTGGCTGGCAACTTAATGACGCATTTACAGTCTTGGCGTGTGCCGATGGTGACCTACGGCGCGTTGGGCCTAATTGCCATGTTGTTCATTGCGCTGTTTGTGCGCCCCTGGTTCAGCGAGACAACAGCGGCGCAGTCAAATGGTGCTGTCAGCGCAGCGGTGGATCGGCTGTGGAGCCACAATATCATCGTACTGACTGTGGTCAGCGTCCTGTGGGGGCTCACGTTGCAGGCATATTTTGGCCTGTATCCGACCTTCCTGCGGGAAAGCCTACATTATAGTCCGACGGATACAGCGACGATCATGAGCTTCTTCGGTGTCGGTGGCCTGACCTCTATCGGGGGCGGCTGGCTTGGTGACCGGTTACAAGTGAAGACGCTTATGGCACCTTCGTTCCTTGTGGCCGCCGTTCTAGGCTACCTTCCGTTTCACGGTGTCACCGGACTTATCCCCTTGGCAGCAATCTCACTGTTTTACGGTGCAGTTGCGGGAGGAGTCCTGTTCGTCAACGTAGCAGGCTACCATGTAAAGGCAGTCAGCCCGCGGCTGGCCAGCCGTGCGGCTGGGCTGTTCGTCGCAACCTTTTACGCGGCAGGTGCCGCGGCTGGGTATATGCTTGGTTACCTGGTGCATAGTTACGGTTGGGAACGCGCTTCTGAAGTCCAGGAGGTAGGCCTACCATTACTCGCCTGCTTAGTGACGCTGGCCATTCGGTCGGGTGAGATGTCCGTGCGTATCCATCCAGCGCTGCTGGCGGCACCTGGTGCAGCAGCGGTTGACCCGGTTGTCGTTCGATGAAAGAGCAGGATGCAATGGATGCTGGAGATCTAGCACGGCGAGTACGAGTTGCCGGGCGGGCGCTGGCTCGGCATGGCTTAGTCCATGCCTATGGTCATTGCAGCGCACGGATTGACGAGAAGCATTTCCTTGTTTCGCCGCCGCGTGCGCTGGGACTTGTCAAGCCGGACGAAGAATGTAGTAAAGTGTCGATCCATGGCCCGCTTCCGCCAGGTGTGTTGGGTGAGGTGCGTATCCACCGGGACATCTACCGAAACCGACCTGACGTAAGAGGGATTATCCGCTCCACTCCTCCAAAGGCTATGACCCTGGGGGCAATGCGTCTAACACCCCGTCCGCGCTACGGCTATAGCGCCTACTTCGCCCCGCAACCGCCGCTATGGGACGACCCGCGCCTTCTACGCTCCGATGAGTTATCGCATCAGCTCGCCCAAACGCTTGGTGACGCGAGCGCCATCTTCATGCGCGGCAACGGTCTCGTCACTGCCGGCTGGAGTATTGAGGAAGCTTTGGTGCTGACGTGGTATGCCGAGGATGCATCCCGTGTCGAATTGGAGTTTCTGGCGGCGCATATGCCTGATATTGGGTTGCTCACTGGGAAGCAGATTGAAGCGCGCGCCACTTGGGCCGGCCGTATCCGTGAACGCATGTGGGAGTATCTCACAGATGGAGATCCGGAAGCGACGGCGGCCTGTCCTGAGCTGCCCGGCGGCCCAGGCGTCCATCAGCTGCCGGTCTAACGCCCATGTCCGATAACTTGCTACGCATCAGCATGGTGCATGGATCGTTTGGTGGTGCTGGGGCCAAGGTGACGTAGGGGATCGCCCTCTCAAACTCCGGAGGCTCTTGCCGGGTTCCGGGGTGATGATCGGGATGGTGCCATGGACGCGCATCTGGTGTGCCGGTTGGAGTGCGAGCAGTCTCCGCCGTCGTGCCTGCACCCGACTTGGTCAATCTTTCCGAGCCGATCCACAGACTTGATCAGCCGTAAGCCCTCGGGGGCAACACACCCATCAACCTGACAACGCCGTCCAGACCGGTCCCATGACCGCCGACGCTCAGGCCGCAGCCTCCAGCACGCCCTCGAACGTCATCAGCACCGGGTTGTCGCCCGCGGCCAGGCGCCCGGCGCCGATGGCGCCCGTGTGGTCCACGATGGCGACTTCGACCTCCGTGCCCTGCCCTGCCCCGGCCACGCAGCGGATGGCGCCGCGGCGGACCAGCATCTCCGTCGCGAACCCAGGGATCGGCGGCGCATCCACGAAGCGGGCCTCGTTGATGCTTGCCACGCCGCCCTGCACCACCGCCCGCCGGAAGCCCGCCCGGCGCCCAGCCTGCTCCAGCGTGCCGATCAGGTCTTGGTTCGGCGCCAGCCGCACCGCCAGCGCCGGCCTGGCGTGCGCGGGCGGCTGCGTTCCAGTCGCGTGCGGCATGAACAGGCTGAAGCCGGTTTCAAGATCGGGCGTCACCACGAACTGCGCGCCGACAATACCTGCCCCGCGCACCGCGACCGGGGCCGCGATGACCGTCTCGTCAGGCAGCACATGGCCGCACCCGGGCCTTCCGTCCGCCAGGGTCCACAGGGCATGGCAGTGGAAGAAGGGCGAGCCGCCCTTCGTGCCGACAGTGACCGCCGCGACATCCAGCCGCACCGTGCCCTGCGGCCGGTAGGTGCCGCTGTAGAATGCCACCTGCGACCCGTCCGGCGACAGGGCAGGAATGACGTAGGCGAACGGCCCGAACCCACCGCCCGACAGCGTCAGTGCGGCGGCTTCCACCCCGTGCGCCTGCAGCAGCGCCGCCAGCGCGTCCAGCAGGCGCCCGCCGGCCGGCAGCGTCGCCTCGACCGTCACGGCGCCGACCGGCACCGCCATTACCCGCTCGGCGGCGGGCGGCCCCTTGTGGGCGGCGAACCTCAATGCGGGCGGTCCGGGTTGGCGGCGTCG
>CAXTFY010000429.1:0-4447 GCA_964243265.1 uncultured Acetobacteraceae bacterium
CTGGGAGATCATCGTGCGCGAGAGCGCCATTTTCGGCATCCTCGGCGTCCGCACCCTGGGTTTCCACGTGGATGCCGCCATCCAGGAATTGCACCTGGACGTGGCGGTGGTGCTGATCGTGGTGACGGCCGGGCTGTCCATGGGGATCGATGCGGCATCCCGCGCCCTGCGGCGGCGGCTGCGGGTCGGGGACCATCCGGTGCGCCTGTCGGCGGCGGATGCGCGGGTGGCTGCGCCGGCCGAACCCGCCTGCGTGTAGCGGGCGGGCTACCCGTCCGTTGCGCGGGCGCCGACCGGGCCGGTCCCTGCCAGCGCCGCAGGTCCCGTGGCACCCTACCGGAATGCCTCCGCCGCGGCGCCGATTGCCCGCAGCGCCGTCAGCGAGCCGCCGGCCTCGCCCTTCTCGAAGTCGTCGCCGGCTTCCTGCCCCATCGTGTTCGTGACGTGGGCGATGCAGACGATGGGCAGGCCGCGGGCGGCGGCGAGGGCATACAGGGCGGCGGCCTCCATCTCGACGGCCAGGGCGCCGCAGGCACGGGCATGGGCGATGGCGGCCTCGGTCTCCCGGTAGGGTGCGTCGGTGGTCCAGGTCGTACCGCGATGCACCGCCGTGCCGTCCTGGAGTGGGAAGGCGGCCTGCAGCGCCGCCTCTGCCCGGTCGAGCAGCGCCGGGTCCGGCGCGGCCATGACCGGTCCCGGAGGCATGTAGTGGCCGCTGGTGCCCTCGTCGCGCAATGCCCGGTCGATCAGCACAAGGTAGGGCGGAGCGCCCAGGTCGGCGATGCGCCCCGCCGAGGTGATGCTGACCAGGAACCGGCAGCCGGAGGCGAATAGCTGCTCGGCCACCAGCACGGCGAACGGCGCCCCCACGGCGCAGCCGACCACCCCGGCAACCGTGCCGTCCGGCAGCGTGAACTCGACGAGGTCGGTGTGATAGCAGGCCCAGCCGGGACCGGGGCGCCCCTGCCCCGTGCGGCACAGGTGGCGCACCAGGTCCCCGTCGGGGTCCAGCACGCAGACCTCAGGCACATCCCGGTCCGGCAGGCCCCTCTGGCGCCGTGCCTCCCGCAGCAGGTGCCCGGGCTGGAACACGGATGGGGCGGCGAAGTCCCTGGCCGGCGCGGGCGGCATCGGCACGTCGGCTCGCAGGTCATCCGGCATGGCCGGCACCATCGCGCCCGGCGCGCCGGGGCGCAACCCGGGACGCCGGGCGGCTGATCAGTCCGCGACCTCGACGCCCGACCCAGCCGCCATCGTCCCAACCACCGCCGCCTGGGCGAACCCGGCTGCCCGCACGCGGTCCAGCACGGCGGCTGCCACCTCCGGCGCCACGGAGATCAGCAGGCCGCCGCTGGTCTGCGGGTCGCATAGCAGGCCGCGCTGCCAGTCCGCCAGGTTCAAGCCTGGCAGGCCCGCCGGCGCCGTGACCTCGGCGCCGTAGCTGGCCCAGTTCCGGCCCGCCGCGCCGGTGCCCACGCCGTCCTGCGCCAGCGCCGCCGCGCCGGGCAGCACCGGCACGTCCCGCCAGCGCAGCCGTGCCGACAGCCCGGCGCCACGGCACATCTCCAGCAGGTGGCCCAGCAGCCCGAACCCGGTCACGTCCGTCATCGCATGGACCCCCTCCATCGCCGCAACGTCCCGCCCGACGCTGTTCAACTGCGTCATGGAGGCGATCATGGTCCGGTAATCCTCGGGCAGCAGCCGCTCCTGCTTCAGCGCGGCGCTGAACACGCCGACGCCCAGCCCCTTGGTGAGGATCAGCGCATCGCCGTCCCGCGCGCCTGCGTTGCGCTGCACCCGCCCGGGATGGACGGTGCCGAGTGCGACCAGGCCATAGATCGGCTCGGCACTGTCGATCGAGTGCCCGCCCGCAACCGGGATGCCCGCCGCCCGGCACACTGCGGCGCCGCCGGCCAGGATTTGCCCCACCTGGTCCGTGCTGACCTTGCCGAGCGGCATCCCGAGCAGCGCCAGGGCCAGGATCGGCGTGCCGCCCATGGCGTAGATGTCGGACAATGCATTGGTCGCGGCGATGCGGCCGAACTCGTAAGGGTCGTCCACGATGGGGGTGAAGAAGTCGGTGGTGGCGACCAGCGCCAGGTCGTCCGTCAGACGGTAAACGGCGGCGTCGTCCGCAGTCTCGCTGCCGACCAGCAGGTTGGGGAACGCCTGGGCCTGCGGCAGCCCGGCCAGCAGCTCCTGCAGCACGGCAGGCGCCAGCTTGCAGCCGCAGCCGCCGCCATGCGCCAGGGATGTCAGCCGGGGTAGGGGGGTGACATGGTCCGCTGTGACATGGTCCAAGGTGGGAACTCCTGTGATGACGGACGGTAGCACATGAACGATGCTGCCAAGCATAGGCAGCGTATCCTGCTGCACGCTCAGCAGCGGCCTGCGTGACCTTGCTGCGTGAACCTCCCCGGCTCTTGTCGGGTTCCGGGGTGTGAGCCTCATGCCGACCTCGGCATAAATCCAGGCGACCGCCTGCGGCACCTCCGCCCCGACCCACCTCCCTTACGCGCGATTATCCCTTGCCGCGCGTAGCGTGGCGATAAGGGGCATTTTTTGCTGAGCGGCGCGGTGGACGGAGCCGGCGTGTTGGGTGCCCATACTCGGGGCCGTGTCGGTGAGCATAAAACGGATCGGACTAAACCGCGCCCCAGAACCCGCTATGGGGATCGCATGACGCGGCACTTCGATTGGAACCGCGGCGCGCTGGTTCGGCGGGCCCGTGCAGGGGCATGATCCGGTGACACGGGGCGCTACTCGGATGCGTGGGCACCCGGTCAATCGGGCGCATGACACCGTGGCCAAGACCAGCGAGCTTGGCAGCGGCGAAGGACACCATGCGCGGCACAAGCGGGTCGCCGCCATTGTCGGCGTTGCCTTGCAGGACAGAGCGGACGGATGGCGAAGATCGGGTCATGAGCTGTCATACCACAACGGCGGGCGGGGCGGCGGACAGGGCCGCAGCGTGCCATGGGGCAACATCCGGCCACCACACCGGGGCAGACCTCGATGTCGTACCCGGTAGGGCCACGGAGGCGATCCTGCCAACGACACGACGATCGCAACGTGGTGGGTGTGGCGCGACAGCTAGGCGAGCACAGCCTCGGGGCCTGAGAACGGCCGCTTGGCATAGACGACCCTTGCGACAGGAGTAATCCTGGAAAGGAGAATGGGATGTAACCTGAAACCTTTCGCAAGCGATCCAGGGGGTTCGACCCCTGCCGGTAGAGGCGCAGCCCGCCAGCCGGAAGCGGGTCTTGCATGGGCGGCGGCAACGTCGCTCGTGAAGCGTGGACAGCAGATGCTGAAACCTTGTGTTAGAACCTGGAGGCCGATCTTCTGGACCGTCCGGACGGCATCGATGGCCCTGCGATCTACGCGCAGGATGCGATGCCTGCCCATTTGCCCCAGCCCGGCCAGCCGCTCCGCATCGGATGGCTGGTGGAGCCTGGTTTCGGACCGGTCGATGCCGGGGTTGCGGCGGCCGTCGCCAGTGCGGCGCAGTTGCTGGAGAACTTCGGCTGCGAGGTCGAGCAGGTGCGCGTGCCCATCCTGGTGCCGGTCGATTGCACTCGGCTTGCCGCCACCCTCTTTGCCGACCTGGTGCCCTATCTCCGGCCCTTCATCGCCGGGCAGGAGGCGGAGTTGTCCGCAATTGGGCGGCCTGCGAGCCGGCCGGAGCCGTCCTTCGAGGAGTATGTCGCGGCAGAGGCTAAGCAAACCTCTGCAGGTTTGCGCACAGATGAGACCTAAGCAGGCTTGTGCGGCTTGGCACGGCCGCAGGCCATCTGTATGACAAGCCGCACAAGCCTGCTTAGGGTCGAGACGCTGAAATCGGCCTTTGCGGGCTACTTCCAGCGTTATGATGTGCTGCTTTGCCCGGTCATCACCTTCACAACATCTCCGCACGGACAGAAGGAGTATGAGGTCAATGGCCAGAAGGTGCCGGTGCCGCAGGTGATGCGCGCCACCCTGCCGTTCAACCTGACTGGGCTGCCGGCCCTTTTGGTTCCGTTGCGCTTCAGCTCGGACGGGCTGCCAATCGGCTTCCAACTCGTTGGAAGCTGGCTGGACGAGGCAACGATCCTGCGGCTCGGGGCGCTGATCGAGGCGGCAAGCGACGTGTGCGGCCGTCGGCCCGGCCTGTGAGGTGGCAGCCTTGGAAGCCGCCGATGCAGGGTCAGCCCCGTCCCATCCTGCAGCACCGGATGGGACGCCGCCTGGAACCGAACTGATGGTTCTCGCCTCCCGCGGGTGTCGCCCCCGGACGGCGACGCAGACGGCCGGAGCGGCGCCGTGATGACCGCCGGCATGATGCAGGTGATCCGCGAGCAGCAGCTCGGCTTCGTCGCCACGGTGAACGCGGACGGCACGCCGAACCTGTCTCCCAAGGGCACCTTTGCCGTCGTGGACGCGGCGACGGTCGCCTTCGCGGAAATCC
>CAXTFY010000430.1:0-4418 GCA_964243265.1 uncultured Acetobacteraceae bacterium
AGGCGATCACCGTGCAGGGCTTTGGCGAGACGCACCAGTTGGTGCCGACCGCCCAAGGCGTGCGCGAGCCGCAGAACCGCCGCGTCGAGATCGTCCTGCGCTGACGCTTGTCAGGGCCGGTGCAGCGATGCGCCGGCCACGTTGCCTTCGTTATTCTTGTGCCTCGGACTTTCCGAATGGCGGCAGCATTGGGCGCCGGAACCAGGGGGTCGTTCCGGTCCCATCGGCTCGATGAATGCTGCCCGGGGTGGTATTTCCAGAACCTGACTGTGCGAACGCCTCTGTCTGCCCCGGTTGAAACAGCCGTGGACGGGTTCGTGGGTCGGTATTTGTCATGATCAGGCGTCCGGTCCAGAGCAGTAGAGCAGGCGCGACGAACAGCAGGCCAATCACCAAACCCAGAACAAGCAACATACGGTTTTCCTTTGCCAGACAGGCGTTGCACCCAGCTTAGCTATGAAGCTGTCGCCGTTTGCAAGGAGGCTTCTGCGGTTGACCAAGCCCAGCTAGCCAGGCCCAGCCCGTTGGACGCCTGACCGGCCTCTCTCAGTCGGCTGCATCTGCCAGTCGCGCCTCGTTCAACGCCGGCAGCAGCGGCAGCAGTTGCGCCAGGTCGCGCTCGGCGACGCAGCACAAATACTGGCCGACGGGCGGCGTGTCTCCCTCAGTCTCCGGTAGCGGCAGGCCGTCCGGCCCCAGTGGCAGCGCCGTCAGGCCCAGGTCGGCATATACCTTCAGCAGCCCTGACCCGGCGCGCCACACAGCCGCGCCAAGGCCTTCCTGCACAGCCAAGTCATGCAGGTTCCAGATTGCCGAAACCCGGTCATTGACCGAACCGGCGGGATCGCCCAACCCAAGCATCACCCGGCCCATCCGCCGGAACGGGATGCCTGCCCGTCCCAGCTCTCCCATCACGATGCCGTCCGCCTTGACGGGCGGCAGCGCGCCCAACGCCGCATAGCGGTGGCGGCCTTCTCCGGCCCATGGCATCCAGGCGACCCGGCCCGGCCGGATCAGCCGCCAGATCGCCAGCAGCGCCATGACGACCGCCAGCGCAATCGACGCGCGCAGGTTGTTGGGCACGTCGCGCGACAGTACGACATCCCACCAACTATTCTCCGCCAGGCCGCGCAGCCCCGGCTCGAAGGCCGCCAGCGCCACGACGCACAGCACCAGGGCCAGCAGCGGCACAGCGGTGCCCACGTCAAGCGGTCCCGATAGCAGCCGGGCATGCCGGTAATAAGCATCCCTGAACGGCGCCACCAGCACGGTCGCCAGCACCAGGACCGCGGGAATCCACAGGTTGGTGCCCTGCGCCGCCGTGAACCCGGCCGCCACCAGCAGCAGCACGATCGTCGTCCCCCACGCCAAGGTGACGCGCTGGGACAGTCCGACCGACAGCACCATCAGGGCCGCCCCGATCAGCGATGGCACGAACTGCCCGGCGTCCGCGGCCAGGTCGGCGAAGTCCGGGTCGATCCAGGAGAAGTCCGGCCGGTTGTCCAGGACGCCCTTCGCCAGCAGCAGCGCCCCGCACAGCGCCACTGCGCCGGTGGAGGCGCCAATGGCAAGGCTCGGGTCGCTCCAACGGGACAGGGCCTGGACGGTGCGCCGAGCCGCACCGACGCGCATCAGCGACCCGCCGCGCACCAGGATCTCGTTGCCGGCAAACAGGCTGCCGGCCAGGAACAGCGGGATCACGTAGTAGTACAGTCGGAACACCACGATGGCGCCCAGGATCTGCGGCGGCTCCAAGTAGGGCTGCAGCCCGAGCAGCATGGCGGTGTCGAACACGCCGAGGCCGCCGGGCAGGTTGGCGGCCAGGCCCGCGGTGTAGGATGCGACATAGACGCCGAGGAACCGCACGTAGGTCAGGCCCGGCGCGGCTGGCAGCAACTGGTAGAAGATGCCCGCCGTGAACGCCACATCGACCGTCGCCAGCGTCACCTGCACGATGGCCATGCGCCAGTCCGGCAGCGTCACAGGCTTGCCGAATAGCTGGATGGTGCCGACGAAGCGCGACAGAGTGACGTAGATGGCCACCACCGTCCACATCACGCCGCCGATGGCATACATGAAGCTATGCGGCACCCGGGCGCCGAAGAATGGGATGGCGTCGGGTTCCCAGAACAGGATGACCCCGCCGAGCACCAGGCCGCCCAGCCCAAACGTCAGGCTGCAGAACGCCACCACCTTGGCGATCTGCAGCGGGGTCAGCCCCCAATGCGAGTACAGCCGATAGCGTACCGCCGCCCCGGACACCGCGGCGAATCCCAGGTTATGCGACAGCGCATAGGCGCAGAACGACGCGAACGACACCCGGGCGTAGCTGACCTTGTGCCCGGCATACATAGTGCCCAGGCGGTCGTAGAACGTCAGCACGCCATAGGACAGGATGGTCCAGAGGAACGCGATCACCAGGGAGCGCCGCGGGATGGCCGCCAGCGCCGCCTGGATGTCGGCGATCTTGAGGCCGCGGAACTCCTTCCAGATCACCCAGACCGCCCCGGCCAGCAGCGCCACGCCCAGCACCGCTGGAAGTTGGCGCAGCACCTTCTTCAGGGACTCCATGCTCAGGCGGCGTCCGCGTCCGGGAGGGAGTCCGCCAACCGTGCCCGGATCAGCGCCACTGTCTCCGCCACGCCATACAGGGCGACGAAGCCGCCGAAGCGCGGACCCTCCGCCTGGCCCAGCAAGACCTGGTACAAGCAACCGAACCACGCCTTGAGGTCGGGCAGGGGGTGCCGTTTGCCGACCTCATACACCACGTCCTGGATCGCTTCCGGCGGCAGGCCGGGCGGCAGCGCCTCCAGGCTGGCGGCGAGATCATCCAGCGCAGCGCGCTCGATGGGGGAGGGGGCACGGTACTGCTTGGCCGGACGCACGAAATCCCGGTAGTACGCGATGGCATGATCAATCAGGCCGTCGAGGAACGGGTTGACGCCCGGCGCCGCCTCCGGACTGTAGCGGCGCAGGAAACCCCACAGCATGTCCGGCGTGTCGGCGTTCACCACGCTGGCCAGGTTCAGCAGCATGCCGAACGGTACCGGGCTGGCGGTGCCGATGCCGCGGCCGCCCTGGATGTGCCACGCCGGGTTGACGTGCTGGGCGGCGGCGTCCTGCAGGGGCAGCTTGGCGGCGTTGGCCAGGTATTCGTCCACCGTGCGCGGGATGATGTCGAAGAACAGCCGCTTGGCCCGGCCAGGCTGATGATACATGAACTGCGCCAGGCTCTCCGCCGGAGCATAGCGCAGCCACTCGTCCACGGACAGGCCGTTGCCCTTGCTCTTGCTGATCTTCTGCGCGTGCTCATCCAGGAACAGTTCGTAGGTGAAGCCGACCGGGGGCTGCCCGCCCAGCACGGCGCACACCTTGCCCGACAGGCGCACGCTGTCGATCAGGTCCTTGCCGGACATCTCGTAATCGACGCCCAGCGCGAACCAGCGCATCGCCCAGTCCGCCTTCCATTGCAGCTTGCAGGCGCCGCCGGTGACGGGGGTGATGAAGCGCTCCTGCGTGTCCGGGTCCTGCCATGCCACGGTGCCGGCCCGGGCGTCCACCTCATCGATGCGGACCTGCATCACCCGGCCGGTGCCGGGATGGATGGGCAGGAACGGCGAGTAGGTCGCCTGGCGGTCCCGCCCCAGCGTCGGCAGGATCGCTGCGACGATCTCCGCATGGCGCTCGGCGGTGCGCAGCAGCGCGGCGTCGAAACGGCCGGAGGTGTAGTAGTCGGTGCTGGACGCGAATTCGTACTCGAAGCCGAAGCTGTCCAGGAAGGCGCGTAGCCGGGCGTTGTTGTGGGCGCCGAAGCTGGGATGGGTGCCGAACGGATCGGGCACGCGGGTCAGCGGCTGGCCGATGTAGGCCGCCAGCGCCTCGCGGTTCGGCACGTTGTCGGGCACCTTGCGCAGGCCGTCCATGTCGTCGCTGAACGCCAGCAGGCGGCTGGGCCGCCCGGTCAGCGCGGTATAGGCGTTGCGGACCCAGGTAGTGCGCGCGACCTCTCCGAAGGTGCCGATGTGCGGCAGCCCCGAGGGGCCGTACCCCGTCTCGAACAGCGCCACGTCCTTGCCGCTGGCGTCCAGGCGGGCGGCGAGCTTGGCCGCTTCCTCGAACGGCCAGGCCTTCGGGAGCGCTTCGGGTTGGTAACGAAAGGTGTCTGGCATGGGTGCACGCTAGGAATGGGGTGGGGCCGGGTCAATCGGTGTGGCTGGGATCAGGCAGGAAATCGGGCCCTTCTTCTCCCTCTCCCTCCGGGAGAGGGCCGGGGTGAGGGGGTCTTGCTGGCTGCGGCGCCGGGGACCAACGGCCTCGGCGGACCGGCTTGCCTGGGCCGGAGACTGCGCTGCAAGACCCCCTCACCCCGGCCCTCTCCCGAAGCGGGGAGAGGGAGACGTGATCAGATGCCCGGCTTC
>CAXTFY010000431.1:0-4398 GCA_964243265.1 uncultured Acetobacteraceae bacterium
GCCTTCACGTCGGCGATGATGGTGGCGCCGGGGTGGGTCCGCAGCACGTCGCGCGCCAGCACCACCATCAGTTGGTCCCCGGCCAGCATTGCGCCGCCGTCGTCCACCACGCCTACCCGGTCCGCATCGCCGTCGAAGCCGATCCCCAGGTCGGCGCCTTGCTCGCGTACGGCGGCGATGAGCTGCTCCTGGTTCTTGGCGATGGTCGGGTCCGGGTGGTGCGCGGGAAAGCGCCCGTCGATCACCGGGTTCAGCACGGTGTGATGGCCCGGCAGCACCCGCAGCAGACGCTCCAGCACCTCGCCCGCGGCGCCGTTGGCGTTGTCCCACACGACGCGCAGCTTGCGGTCACCGCCATCCCAGTCGTGCATCAGCCGGGCCACGTAGTCGTCCACGACATCGACCGGCCGGTCGCTGCCCCCGACTTCCTCAACCACGTCGCCCGCCGCCGCCAGACGGCCCAGTAACTGGATGTCGGGGCCGAAAAACGCCTTGCGGCCCAGCATCATCTTGAAGCCGTTGTAGTCCGGCGGGTTGTGGCTGCCGGTGACCATCACCGCGCCGTCCGTCTCCAGGGTGGTGGCGGCGAAGTACAGCAACGGCGTCGGCCCGCGGCCCACCCGCAGCACCTCCATCCCGCTGGCCTTCAGCCCCTCCGTCAGCGCGCCGGCCAGCTCCGGGGAGGACAGGCGGCCGTCATACCCCACCGCAACCCGGCGCCCGCCGGCCCGCGCCACAACCGTACCGAACGTCCGCCCAATCGCGAAGGCGTCCGCCGGGTGCAGCGTGCGGCCGACCACGCCGCGGATGTCGTACTCGCGCAGGCTGGTCGGGTCGAAGTCGTGGCGGAACGCCTGCGTCAAGCTCATGCATCTGTATCCGTGTAGTGCCGCAGGAACTCGCGGACTGCGGGCGCTAGGTCCGGGCGCTTCAACGCGAAGGCGATCTGCGCCTCCAGGAAGCCGATCTTGTCGCCGCAGTCGAAGCGACGGCCCTCGTAGCGCAGGCCGTGGAACGGGGTATGGCCGATCATCTTGGCCATGGCGTCGGTGAGCTGCACCTCGCCGCCGCTGCCGCGCTCCATGCGGGCCAGGTAATCGAGCACCTCCGGCAGCAGGATGTAGCGGCCGATCACCGACAGGTTGCTTGGCGCGTCCTCGGGCCGCGGCTTCTCGACCAGGCCCAGCACCTCGACCATGCGGCCATCGTCGTGGCCCACCCGCAAGATGCCGTATTTGTTGGTTTGGTCATGCGGCACCTCGGCGACGGCCACCACGTTGCCGCCGGTCTCGGCATAGGCGTCGGCAAGCTGCTTCAGGCAGGACACGTCGCTCAGCACCAGGTCGTCCGGCAGCAGGATGGCGAAGGGGTCCTCGCCGATGAAGGCGCGGGCGCACCAGATGGCATGGCCCAGGCCGTGCGGCACCTGCTGGCGCACGGTGGTGATGGACCCCGGCGGCACCTTCATGGTGTCCAGCATGGCGATCAGGTCGGTCTTGCCACGCTCCCGGAGGGTGGCCTCCAGCTCATAGGCGACGTCGAAGTGGTCGATCAGCGCGGTCTTGCCGCGGCCGGACACCAGGCAGAACTGCTCGATGCCAGCCTCCCGCGCCTCCTCGATGGCGTACTGGATGAGCGGCTTATCGACGACCGGCAGCATCTCCTTGGCCATCGCCTTGGTTGCAGGAAGGAATCGGGTGCCCAGGCCGGCCACCGGGAGGACCGCCTTTCGCAGCTTCTTGATCACGTATGCGGCTTCCGTTGTGGTTGGCGGCGGCTTATGCCGCAATGTTGTGGCAGAAACGTGCCATGCCGCGTCCGCACCGGCAAGTTAAGCTATGATAAGCTCAGGCGGGTCAGGCTCAGGCTAGGCCAAGCAAGGTGTCCCGTGCCTGGTTCACCCGCGCCGCGAGCCAGTCGGACCCTCCGCTATCAGGGTGTGCGACTCGGATCAACCGCAGGTAGGCAGCGCGCACGTCGGCCTCCGTCACCGGGTCATGCAGGCCTAAGACATCCAGCGCCTCGCTGCGCGGCATCCGGCCGGCACGACCCGGCGGCGCCCGGCCAGGCCGGGGTCCAGGCTTGCGGGTCAGCTTCGATTCCTGCCACCAGCTCCAGGCTAGCGGCCCGAACACGATCAGCATGCCGATCGCGCCTGCGCCGCGCCCGGTCAGCAGCAGCCCTGTCCCGACCGTCAGCCCGGCCAGCGCCGCCACCCAGCCCAGCAGCGCCTTGATGTTGGCCACCCGTGCCCGGGCAAAGCCACGCGCCGCCCACAGCAGCACCGCCAGTGCCACCAGGCCCAGGACTACAGGGATCATCGGGCTACGGGAGTCATGCCGCCGCGCCCTCGGCCTCGAGCGCCTTGCCCGCGTCCACCCCCCGCGACGCCTCCATCCCCGCGATGGCGCTGAGGTTCACGATGCCCCGCGCCGTCACGGTCGGCACCAGGACGTGGATCGGCTTGCTCATGCCCAGCAGCAGCGGCCCGACCGGCAGGCCGTCCGCCGCGGCCTTGAGCAGGTTGAAGCCAATGTTGGCCGCATCCAGCCCCGGCATCACCAGCAGGTTCGCCGTGCCGCTCAGCCGGCTGTCCGGCACCGCACGGTCGCGCAGGGCCTGGATCAGCGCGGCGTCCGGGTGCATCTCGCCGTCCACCTCCAGGTCGGGCCGTGCCGCCCGGACCAGCGCCAGGGCATGGCGCATCCGCCGGGCGCTGTCCGAGTTGCTGGAGCCGAAGCTGCTGTGGGACAGCAGCGCCGTCTTGGGGACCAGGCCGAAGAAGCGCACGGCGTCGGCGGCCAGCCCGGTCATCTCCGCCACCTGAGCCGCCGTCGGCTCCACGTTCATGTGGGTGTCGCACATGAACAGCGCGCCCGCCTGCAGGATCAGGCAGGACAGCGCGTAGATGCGCGACACCTCCGGCCGCCGCGGGATGATCGGCAGCACGTACTGCATGTGCCGCCACCAGTCCCCGGTGCCGCCGCAGATCGCCGCGTCCGCCTGGCCGGTCTGCAGCAGCATCGAGGCCGCCACCGTCGGGCGGCGCAGGATGCGGCGGGCGGCGGTGTCCGGCGGGGTGCCGCGGCGGCCGACCAGGTGCTCGTAGGCCGCCACCAGGGGTTCGAACACCGCATGGTCCGCCGAGGGGTCCAGGATGGTGACCGCATTCCGCAGGTCCATCCGCAGGCCCATGGACCGCACCCGTGCCTCGATGTGCTCGCGCCGGCCGAGCAGGATGGGGCGGGCGATGCCGTCATCCACCACGGTCTGCACGGCGCGCAGCACCCGCTCATCCTCGCCCTCGGCATAGACGATGCGCTGCGGGTCCGCCTTGGCCGCCTCGAACACTGGGCGCATGAGCTGCCCGGACCGGAAGACGAACCGTTCCAGGTCGCGGCGGTAGGCGTCGAAGTCGGCGATGGGGCGCAGGGCGACGCCGCTGCGCATGGCGGCGGCGGCCACGGCGGGGGCGATTTGCAGGATCAACCGGGGGTCGAACGGCTTGGGGATGATGTACTCCGGGCCGAACACCGGCGCGGCGCCCCCGTATGCTGCGGCGACCACTTCGCTCGCCTCCACCCGGGCCAGCACGGCGATGGCCTCGACACAGGCGACCTTCATCTCCTCGTTGATGGTCGTGGCGCCCACGTCCAGCGCGCCGCGGAAGATGAACGGGAAGCACAGCACGTTGTTGACCTGGTTCGGGTAGTCGCTGCGCCCGGTGGCGATGATGGCGTCCGGCCGGTGCTCGCGCGCCAGGTCCGGCATGATCTCCGGGTCCGGGTTGGCCAGCGCCATGATCAGCGGCTTGTCGGCCAGCAGCTTCAGCCACTCGGGCTTCAGCACGTTGGGCGCCGAGAGGCCGAGGAACACGTCCGCCCCGGCCAGCACGTCCGGCAGGCGGCGCGCGCCAGGGACGGTGTCGTGCCGGGCATAGCGCGCCATGTTGGGCGGCATGTGCTCCTCACGGCCCTCCCACACGACGCCCTTCACGTCGGTCAGCGTCACGTTGGCCGCCGGCAGGCCCATCGCGACCAGCAGATCGACGCAGGCCAGCGCGGCGGCCCCGGCGCCGCTGGTCACCAGCCGCACCTGCTCCAGCCGCTTGCCCTGCAGCATCAGCCCGTTGCGGATGGCGGCGGCGACGATGATGGCGGTGCCGTGCTGGTCGTCGTGGAACACCGGGATGCCCATGCGCTCACGCAGGCGGCGCTCGATCTCGAAGCACTCGGGCGCCTTGATGTCCTCGAGGTTGATGGCGCCGAAGGTCGGTTCCAGTGCCGCGACCACGCTCACGAACAGGTCGGGGTCGGCGGCGTCCACCTCGATGTCGAACACGTCGATGCCGGCGAACTTCTTGAACAGGACGGCCTTGCCCTCCATCACCGGCTTGCC
>CAXTFY010000432.1:0-4392 GCA_964243265.1 uncultured Acetobacteraceae bacterium
TCGACCTTGGTCAAGTAGTGCTTGTACAGGTGCTCGAACGTGTCGCCCATGTGGAACAGCGGGAAGGTGGACAGCGCATCGGCCTCGGGCCGGGCAAACAGCTCGCGCAGGTTGACCGTCTGGTTCAGCTCACGCATGGCGTCGCGGGACAGGATGTAGTCCTGAACGGCGAAGGTGTCGTCCTGTGCGCGGCTCATGCCGACACCCTGCAGCAAGCTGCTCAGCACGCCCGGCGAAGGGCCGGAGGCGCCGCGGACGACGAACTTCGCCTCCGACACATACTGCTCGGCGGCAAAGGCGAAGAAGTAAACCGCCGACAGCACGGTCGGCACGGCCACGAACAATAGGAAAGGCAGCCTTCTGGATAGGCGCTTCCAGAGGCTCGGCTTCGGTGGCGGTGCTCGCCGGGAGACGAAGCGCGGCAGGCGCACTTCGGCGTGGGTGATGTTTGGATGCGAAACCGGGGCGTTCAATCCGTCCATGCCGTTTTATAGGGGAGGGCCGCCGCCAAAATCAACCAAGCGCTGGACGCCGTTGCAATGCGTTGCAGGATGCACACGGTCGTTCCGGCATGTTGGGCCTGCCGTGGGTCTTCCCTGTTCGCGCCTGGCAGCCGGGATTACAAGGGATCGCATGATCCATTGTCCGTACTTCGTCCTGTGCGGCCCGCCCCGGGTTCAGGCATCCCGCCCACGGGTCGCCGGCCGGGCCGCCGCCTTGTTCCTCTGCGCCGGGGTCCTGCAGGCGTGCAGCGCCCTGCCGACCAGCGTGCCGGAGGAGCGGGGGGTGTTCAAAGCCCAGCAATCCGCCGCCAACACCATCGGCTTCCAGATCGTGGACATCCGGCCGGAGACGGTCGCGGCCATCGGAGCCGCCCCGGCCGAGGATTTGCGCGCCCTGGAAGCGCTCGGCCGGTCGCGCCGGGCCGACACCATCGGCGTCGGCGACCTGCTGAGCATCGCCGTGTTCGAGGTCGGCACCAGCCTGTTCGGCGCGGCGTCGGGCACGGACACCACCAACGACACCGGCGGCGCCACCCCCAGCCCGATCACCCCTGGCGCCGCGCGCCACACCGTTCCGGCCCTGCAAGTCGATTCCAGCGGCAATATCACCTTTCCGTATGTCGGCCGGGTCCGGGCGTCCGGCCGCACTTCCTACGAGCTGGCACGCATCATCGAGGACGGGCTGAAAAGCAAGTCGACCGACCCGCAGGTGGTCGTCACCATCGCGTCCAACCTGGCCAACACGGTGATCGTGTCCGGCGACGTGGAGAAGCCCGGCCGCCTGCCGCTGACCCTGGGGCGCGAGCGGCTGGCCGACATCATCGCGGTGGCTGGCGGGCCAAAGAAGCCGGACTACGACACCTCCGTGCAGGTGACGCGCGGCGGGGTGACAGCGCGCGTCTTGCTGCAGACGGTGACGCAATCGCCGCTGCAGGACATCCTACTGGTGCCGGGCGACCGGGTGCAACTGATCTACAAGGCGCGCAGCTTTACCGCGTTCGGCGCCAGCCAGCGGGTGGAGCAGGTCCCGCTCAACACCGCGCAGTTCTCCCTGGCCGAGGGCATTGCCCACGTCGGCGGCCCAGCCAACGAACGTGCCGACGCCAATGCGGTGTTCCTGGTGCGGTATGAAGGCCCAGCGGTCGCGCGCCGATTGGGCATCCCGGTGCAGCCGGCAGGAACGCCTGTCATGTACCGCGTCGATATGATGAACCCGGCCAGCTATTTCCTGGCGACTCGGGTGCCGATCCGCGATCAGGACGTGCTGCTGGTCGCCAATGCGCGGACCGACCAGATCAACAAGCTGTTCGGGCTGATCGGGCAATTGGTGTCCCCGGCGTTCGTGGCGCGCACGTTCTCGCAGTAGGGTCCTCGCAGCCGCGGCGGGCTGGGCCGGCGTTTTGCCAGCGCAGCTTGGCAGCCGAGGAAACCCCCTGGCTTTGCGTACGGCCGAAATCTAGGTCGGCTCGGGCAGCCTGTCCCCGCTGATCGTCAGGCGCGCGCCAAGCTGCATGACCCTGCTTGCACCGGCTGCCTTTGACCTTGACCGGCGCCGTCCCAAACCGCGCCGTCATTGCGAGCCGGCGTCGGCGCGGCAATCCAGCGCCTGAGGACTGCGCTTGCCCTGCTGGATTGCCACCCCGCACGCGCGCCTCGCAATGACGATATGCCCCATGCGATTGGGCCCAGGGCTGCCTGGCATCAGGCAACCAGCGGCGAGGCTGCCACTGCGCTGGTGGTCGGCACCTGGTAGGCCTGCAACGCCGTGGCAACCTGCTGCAACAGGCCGCCCCCGGCCGACGGTGAAGACGACCCGGCAGCTGATCCGGCATCCAGCGACTGGCCGTGCGAGTGATGGTGTCCGCCATGGCCGCCATGTCCGCCCTTTCCCGCCGCTGCCCCGAGGTCGCTGAACAGGTTCTGCAAGTTGGACACGGTGCTCGATGCCGCGGTGCTGGCCGTCGCCGTGCCGCTTGCCGTCGTGCCGGCGCCACTGGTCGCGGAGGCCGTGCCGGTCGCCGCCGTCGCCGTGCCGGGGTCGCCGCCAGCCTGCAGGTTGGTGAGCAGCGCCTGCAAGTCGGACGCGATCCCATTTGCCGTTCCACTCAGTGGACTGCTGGACGATCCGCCGGACGCCGTCGTGCTGCTCGTCGTCGAGGCCGTGCCGGTCGCCGCCGTTGCCGTGCCGGTGTCGCCGCCGGCCTGCAGGTTGACGAGCAACGATTGCAGGTCGGACGCGATGCCTGCCGCGAACCCGCCAGGCGAACCCGCAGCCGATCCGCCGGACGAACCCCCCGCGGCGGCTGCGGACAGCCCGGCAAAACCGCCGCCTGAGTTGGCCTGCGTGGACCATGGGCTGGACCCCTGGGTCTGGTTGGCTGCGTGGGCCTGGTTCTCCCTCAGGATCTGCCACTGTTGGGAGGCGCTGCCGCCGATTGAACTGACTGTCATGGAACCCTCACGGCGCGGAAGTGCGCGTGCAGGCCCATTGCAAGCCGTGTTCCGCCGCGCGCCCCAGCATTTCCGGGACCTGGCTGGCCGGCGGTGTGGGCAGGAATTGCCGGGCGGCAGGAAGGTTCCAGCAACGGACGGCATGTCCTGGGCCTGAATGCTCCTTGTCTGCAGCCGTCCTCCGGACAGGTTGCCGTGAAGGACGGTGTGCGTGAGCAACACTTGCAGCCCAGCACATCCAGCCTGCAGGCGCAGTCCGCGGCCTTTGGAGCGCGCTGCTGAAGTCGCCTCGCCCGATGGGCAAGTTTTGGGAAGAAGCAGCCAAAATAGGCGCGAGCTGAAATCATTGCTGTTTCGCCGCCGATCTGTCAGGTTCACCGCAACTGACTGTCTCGCTACTGCGTCTTGGCGAGCGGTGGCGTCCGTTTTTATGCATTCTTTATGTGCTGACCGGCATCCCGTATCGCACCTTTATGCCGACATGTCCTAGTCAAGCCCTTCTCCTTCATGCGGGTACCCCTCAACCATGCTTGACCTCATTATCGCCGTGCTCGGCACTGGTGGCATCCTGCTCATGGCGGCCTACGCCGCCCTTTGCGACCGGATTTAGCGCGATGTTCGACCTCATCCTCGGCGGGGCGGTGTCGGCCTGCCTGCTGGTTTATCTCGTCTGGGCGCTCGTGCGTCCCGAAGATTTCTAGGGGCCTGGGATCATGACGCTGATCGGCTGGGTGCAAATCTCGCTCGTCCTCACCCTCGTGTTCCTCTGCGCGGTTCCGCTGGGCAAGTATATCGCCGCGGTGGTCCAGGGGGAGCGTACTGTCCTGTCGCCGGTGCTCAGACCCGTTGAGCGCGGCTTTTACGCCCTTGCCGGCGTGGACCCGCAGGTTGGCATGGGCTGGAAGACCTACGCTTTCGCGCTGGTGATGCTGCAGGCGGTGCACTTCCTTATTCTTTATTTGATGCTGCGGCTGCAGGCTTATTTACCGTTCAACCCGGCCGGGCAATCGGCGGTGTCGCCGCAACTGGCGTTCAACACCGCCATCTCGTTCGTCACCAACACCAACTGGCAGGCCTACGCTGGCGAGACCACGCTGTCCTATGGCACCCAGATGTGGGGCCTGACGGTGCACAACTTCCTCTCGGCTGCCACCGGCATCGCCGCCGCCGTCATGGTGGCGCGGGCGTTCGTGGCCGGCGGGGTGAAGCTGCTCGGCAACTTCTGGGTCGATCTGACGCGGATCACGCTCTATGTGCTGCTGCCGATCGTGCTGGTCTACACGGTGTTCCTGATCGCCTGCGGGGTGCCGCAGACCATGGGTGCCTACGCCGACGTCACCACGCTGGAGGGCGCCAAGCAGACCATCGCCCTCGGCCCCGTCGCCTTCCAGGAGGCGATCAAGATGCTGGGCACCAACGGCGGCGGCTTCTTCAACGC
>CAXTFY010000433.1:0-4388 GCA_964243265.1 uncultured Acetobacteraceae bacterium
AGAGCGTCTTCTCCACCCTGCAAGCCGAGCTGCTCAGCCACCGCCGGTTCGCGTCACGAGCCGAGGCGCGCATGGCCTGCTTCAGCTATACCGAAGGCGGGTACAACCCCGTCCGCCTGCATTCCAGCCTGGGCTACCGCTTGCCCATGGCCTACGAAGCCGACATGGAGGCTGCCCTGACCGAAACATAGCTCCCCAAGCCCGCAAACCGTCCACCGAGGCGGGCCAATCCCACCCATCCTCAGTTGGCCGATGTGGAGAAGCGCACCTGTCGCGATGCCAGCACGATGGATACGGAAACTACCTACACGCTGGAAGGCCATCCCACGCCAGCCAGGCCACGGGGGCCTGCTGGCTTCGATCCTTGTATGGACGCGGTTGTCTCTAGGTAGTTTCCGAAGCTCCCGCCGCGCCGAGGGGCGTCATACCCTCCTACCGTGAGCAAGCCTCCACCAGGCACGGCGCCGGCATCGCGGTCGAGGCTCTCCAGCCTTCCAAGCCAATGGAGCAGGACATTGCATACTCCGGTGCCGCTTGCGGACTTTCCCCCGGCCATAGCGCAACGTATTCTTGCCCGTGTCGGCTACGATGACAGCACCGTCATCGACGACCTGAACTTCTTGGTAGCCTGGGACAGGGGGCTTGTACCCTGGTTGAGCGGTATCCTTCGAATGAGGCAGATATTTCGTGCAAACCCCATCGTGACCGCCCAAGCCCTCCAGACCGGCCAATAACCCTACCGTGACCTGGTGACCGGGCTAGCCGCGGCTATTTCGAGGGCTTCATTGCAAAGCCGTCTATACTGAGATGAGGGAAAAGCCCATGAAAACGAATGTTGTGCTGCTTGCCTCAAGCCGAAAGGCGACCTGCTCCGCTTCAGTCCGCGACACGGAAAAGGGAGTGCTTCTAACATTTCCGGGTCATGTCCCGGGGATGTTCACGCCGGAGATGCGCAACAGCTTGGTGGCATTCGCGTCGACTATGCCCGGCATGCGTCCCATCGTGTTCGACGTGGACAAGACCGGAAACGAGACTTGTCAAATGGCAAATCTCGTGACGATTGGATGGGACCGTAAGCAATGCCTGTTCTTGAGCGACATGCGAAGCGGCTTTGTCGATCATGGTCCATTCGGAACCATAGACGAGATCTGCGGCCTGATCGCCTATCTCAGCATGTGATCATCTTGGCAACTGAGTCTGATTAGGTGACGTTTGGAATGACGTCATCGTACGAGCAGGGTTGCATGACCCACTGCCCTGGCAACCCTCCATTGGCTCGGCCTTGTAACTTACTTTGCGCGTGACGCGCCGATCTGGATAAGTCGCGCGGTGGCACGCCAGAGCCATTGCCCGTCAAAACAGTTCGACGGGTTTGAGGAAGCAAGCATCGTCCCCGCCGGCGCGTTTGAGCTTGCCGCGGAGCGACCCCTTGCTGGGTTCGGCCTGCGTGGCGTTCAGGGCCATGTGGCGCAGGACGGCCAGGGTCTCGGGTCCGTGCCCTGAAAGGGGTGCCTCTAACAGCCTGACGACTTCGCCAGCAGATCAACCGCGCGCAGGGCCCGCACCATCATGGCAAGGAAATGGGGCACCCGGCTACTGCTTGGGGTAACGCTCAGGCCCCATTTCCTCAGCAGCCCGAGGTGACCCTGGCATGCGCGCCGCCATCTAAGCAGGCTTGCGCGGCTTGTCACACAGATGGCCCGCAGCCGCGCAAGCCTGCTTAGGTCTTCATCCCTGCGCAAACCTGCAGAGGTTTGCTGAGGACCATGGCAAAGGCCGCGGCGCCATGCGCTCTGCTTGCTGCGGGCTTCCGACTCAAGCATCCCACGTTCCGCAGCGCACTGGCCAATCTCATCGGCGCGGGCGCTAGCCAGGAGGATCATTCTGCCACGAGCCGGACATCCGCCGAGGCCGAATGGCCAGCCCGGTCCAGCACCGTGAGATGGACGAAGCCAGGCCCGTCAGGCGACCAGAGCGTGTGCAGTGCGGCAGGGAGCGGCCTGCCATCTGCCAGCCAGCGGTAAGGTGGCTGGCCCCCTGCGGCACGCAGGTCAATCGCCGCCGTGTCGTAGGCCAGGTCCACGTTGCCGGGCGGGAACATCATCCGCAACGCCGGCGGGCCGGACGCGCGGGTGAGCGCGGGGGCGACGGGCGCACGGGTATCCACGGCTACCTCCGGCACCGCCGCTTCGGCCGGCAGCAGGTCGAACAGGTGGAACAGGACGGGCGCCGCGACGTCCCGGCCCGTGGCACCCGGCAGCGGCGTATTGTCGCGGCGCCCCACCCAGACGACCACCGTGTAGCCCGGCGTAAAGCCCGCCGCCCAGGCATCGCGGAAGCCGTACGACGTTCCCGTCTTGTAGGCGATTGGATGCGCCGGGTCGGGCGCGGCACCGGGCGGCGCCGGCTGGGCACGCAGGATGGCAGCCACCTCGGCGGCTGCGCGCCGGCTGACCAGCCTTCCAGGGCTGACCAGAGTCCCAGACCTGCCAGCGGCACCCACGACAACAGGCAGCCGAATGACCCCGCCATCCGCCAGGTCAGCATAAAGCCCGGCCAGGTCGAACAGGCTGATCCCGGCGCCGCCCAACGCCAGCGCCGCCGACCGCCCGCCCCCCCGCGGCAACCGCAACCGCCCGCCCGCACGCGCCACCGCGCTGCCGAACCGCGCCGGACCCAGTTGCGCCAGCAGCCGCACCGCCGGCCGGTTGAGCGACTGGCGCAGGGCCTCGGCCGCGGTCGTGGAACCGTGTTCCCTCCGGTCGAAATCCCGCGGCGCATAACCCCCCAGGCGGAATTCATCGTCGGGCAGGATCGTGCCGGGCTGGGCCAGGCCGGCATCGAACGCCATCGCATAGATGAACGGCTTCAACGCGGAACCTGGCGAGCGATGGGCGCGCACCATGTCCACCATGCCGCCCGGCGCCATGCCCGCCCCTCCCAGATAAGCCAGCACGGCGCGGTCCCGGTTGCGGATGACCAGCGCCGCCAGGTCCGCATCCGCACCAAGCCAATGCGCCTCGCGCGTCGCCAACGCCTCCACGGAGGCTTGCAAGTCCGCGTCCAGCGTCGTCGTCGTGACGCCGTTCCAGTGCCCGGCCAGGTGCCGCGCCAACCTGGGCAGCCCTGAGCGCGCCACGGCCGTCCGCTCCGGCGGCTCCGTGTCTCCCGCCGCGGCCAGCACCCGCGCCGCGCCCTGCCACGCGGCATTGGGATGCAGGTCGGGACGGCGGCGCGCCGGGCTTTGCGCCAGCGAGACGACCAGCGCGGCCTGCGAGCGGGTGAGCGCCGCCGGCTCGCAGCCGAAGTACAGCAGCGACGCCGCCCGCACGCCCTCCAGGTTGCCGCCCATCGGCGCCAGGGTCAGGTAAAGCCTGAGGATCTCGCCGCGTCCCAGATGCGCCTGCAACTGCAGCCCGCGCGCGATATCATGCAGCTTGCCCCAGACGTTGCGCCGGTGCGGCTCCAGCAGCCGGGCGACCTGCATCGCGATGGTCGAGCCGCCGGAGATGATGCGGCCGTGCGCCGCCAACTGCTCCGCCGCGCGCAGCAACGCCAACGGATCGACGCCGGGCATCAGCCAGAAGCGCCGGTCCTCCCGCGCCAGCAGCAACGGCACGATGTCGCGCCCCACATCCCCCGGCCCGGCGGCGAGGCGAACCGCCCCGTCCGCCGCCGGGCGCAGGTTCAGCACCCGGCCCGAAGCATCCCGCAACTCCGCCGACAGCATCCCCGCCCGGCTGAAGTCGAGCGGGACCGCACGGTCAACCGCCACCGCCGCCCCCAGCAGGACAACCGCCATGACCGCCCACCGCCGCATCATCGGGCTGCCACGCTGGTCTCGCCGGCGTCCGTGCGGGCCATCACGTCCGGCTGGTACATGTCCTGCACGATCGTCTCCGGCCGCACGAAATGGCCCGGCGTGACCGCGCGAACCACGTAGGCAATGCGGAATTCGCCCTCGTCCAGCGGACCGGTCCTGTTGTCCTCCACGCTGCGCCAGCGGTTGCGCGGGTCCACGCCCACGTCGAACGCGGCCAGGAAGCGGTCGTCCCGCTCCTCATGGGCACGCAGGTGCGTCAGCTCGCCAAGGAACGGGTAGCTGTCCTCCCGCAGCACCGCCGCCTCGATCTCCAGCCCGGCCGGCAGCGGATCGATCACCATCGCCCGGCGGAACTGGTCGGAACCCGCGCTGCCGGACAGCACCACGATGAAGCGGTCCGTCTGCCGCAGCGCGGCGTCGTCCATCCGCTCCCCCGTCAGCGTGTAGGCCTCGCGCTGCAGGTGGAAACCGTTCTCGATCGCGGGCGGCGCCTGGATCGGCGCGCCCCGCAGCGTCACCGTGCGGAACAGCGGCTTGTCGTCCATGTTCCGCACGCTGGTGCTGC
>CAXTFY010000434.1:0-4370 GCA_964243265.1 uncultured Acetobacteraceae bacterium
GCCGATCTCGCCGACGCCCTTGATGCCGAGGGCGTTCACGTGAACGTCCCGCTCGTCCACGATGATCGCCTCGATGCTCGGCACGTCGGCGTTCACCGGGACATGGTATTCGCCGAGGTTCGGGTTCATCGGGCGGCCGGTGCGCTTGTCCATGACGGCGTGCTCGTGCAGCGCAAACGACACGCCCCAGATCATGCCGCCATAATATTGGCTGCGCACCAGGCGCGGGTTGACGATGGTGCCGGCGGCGAAGGCGCCCACGAGCCGGGTGACGCGGACCTGGCCGAAATCCGGATCGACCTTCACTTCGGCGAACACCGCACCGTGCGCGTGCATGGAATAGGCGTCGTTGGCCGCCGGGTCGGCGGCGCCGGTGCCGCGGCCGTCGATCTCGGGCAGCCCGGCGCGGGTGAGGATGTCGGCATAGCCTTCGCTGCGGGTCTCGTCATCGCGGCGATGGAGGCGGCCGCCGCGCGCGATCACACCCGCGTTGCCGGCGCCGAACAGGGGCGAGCGCTGGTCCGCGGTGGCAAGGTCGGCGAGCTTGCCGATGACGTCGCCGCCGGCGTTGTGGATCGCGGCCCCAACGGTCGCGGTGTGGGCGGAGCCGCCGGCGATCCCGGCGTCCGGCAGGTCCGACGTGCCGGAGCGGAACTCGATCTGCTCCAGGTCGAGGCCCAGCGAGTCGGCGGCGATCTGGGCGAAGGCGGTCCAGGCGCCCTGGCCCATGTCGTGCGCGCCGGTTTCCACCATGCCGCGCCCGTCCTGCCGCAGCACGGCGCGGGCGTGGCCGGCGAACATCAGGGCGGGGAACACCGCCGTGCCCATGCCCCAGCCGACCAGCATGCCATCGGCATCGCGCATCTGCCGCGGCGCCAGCGGCCGGGCGGACCAGCCGAAGCGGGCGGCGCCCTGGTCATAGCACTGCCGCAGCGCCTTGGAGGAGAACGGCTTGCCGTTGATCGGCTCCACCTCGGCGTAGTTCACCAGGCGGAACGCCAGCGGGTCCATGCCGCAGGCGAGCGCCATCTCGTCGATCGCACTTTCCAGGGCGGCGCTGCCGGGGGCTTCGCCGGGGGCGCGCATGAACAGGGGGGTGCCGGTGTCGAGGCGGACCGCCTCGTGCGTGGTGGCGATGGCGGGGCTGGCATACAGCGTGTGGGAGGAGTTGGCCGCAGGCTCGATGAAGTCGTCGAAGGTGCTGGTGGCGGTCTTGGCGTGGTGGCCGATCGCGGTGAGCTGGCCGTTGCCGTCGGCGCCCATGCGCAGGGTCTGCCGGGTGGGGGCGCGGTGGCCGACGGGGCCGAACATCTGCTCGCGGCGGAGCACCAGCTTCACCGGGCGGCCGACCAGGCGGGCGGCCATGATGCCCAGGACCTGCGGGCCGGAGACCAGGCCCTTGGAGCCGAAGCCGCCGCCGAGGTAGGGGCTGCGGATGGCGATGTTTTCCGGCGGGATGCCGAACAGCCCGCCGATACGCTGCTGCGCCATGGCCATGCCCTGGCTCGGCGTGTCGAGCGAGAGCGTGTCGCCGTCCCATGCGGCCACGATGGCATGCGGCTCCATCGCGTTGTGGTACTGCGCCGGCGTGTCGTAGGTGGCGTCCACCCGGACCGACGCGGCGGCGAGGCCGGCATCGAGGTCGCCGGTGCTCTCGGCGGCGGGGTTGCCGGCGCCCACGACCGGGGGGGCGAAGCTGCCCACCGTGTCCAGGCCCATGCGGGCCGTTTCGGCCTCGTACTGCGGGGCGAGCAGGGCGACGCCTTCGGTCGCGGCCTCCAGCGAGTCGGCGATAACGACGGCGATCGGCTGGTTGGCATAGCGCACGGCGTCATTCTGCACCACCTCCATCTTGAACATGAAGGGGTTGAGCTTGGCGTCCGGGTCCATCGCGAGCTTGGGCGCGTTGGCGGAGGTCATGACCTCGATCACGCCGGGATGCCCCTTGGCGGCGGCGACATCCAGGTGGGTGACGCGGCCGCGGGCGATGCTGCTGGTGGCGAGCGCAGCATAGACCATGCCGGCCGGATGGTTGTCGGCGGCGAAGCGGGCGGCGCCGGTGGTCTTGAGCACGCCTTCGCGCCGGGTGAGCGGCTGGCCGATGCTGGAACCCATGCGGATATGCGCGGGAGCTTGGGCGAGGGTGATCTCAGCCATGGGCGGCGGCTCCTGAGAAGGGAGAGGCAGGGAGGGCGGGCATGCGCCCGGGCGTGCCCTGGGCGGCCAGCGTGAGCGCGCGCACGACGATGCGGCGGGCGAGTTCGATCTTGAAGGCGTTGTCGCCGGAGGGTTCGGCATCGGCCAGCGCGGCCTCAGCGGCGCGGCGGAAGCTGGCGGCATCGGGCATGGCGCCCATGAGGATGACCTCCGCCTCGTACGCGCGCCAGGGTTTCAGCGCCACGCCGCCGAGGGCGACCCGGGCTTCGGCGATCGTGCCGCCCTCCATCCGCAGGGCAGCGGCAGCGGAGACGACGGCGAAGGCGTAGGAAGTGCGTTCGCGGACCTTGAGGTAGCGGGCATGGCCGGCGAACCCGGCGGCGTCTGCAGGCAGGCGCACGGCGATGATCAACTCGCCGGGTTGCAGTTCGGTCTCGCGCTCCGGCGTGGCGCCGGGCAGGCGGTGGAACGACTCAAGCGGGATGTCCCGCCGGCCGGATGCGCCTTCGACCTCGACGATTGCGCCGAGGGCGACCAGGGGAACGCAGAAATCGGATGGATTGGTGGCGATGCAGTGCTCGCTCCAGCCGAGGATGGCGTGCAGGCGGGTCTCGCCGCCGACGGCATCGCACCCGGCGCCGGGTGCGCGTTTGTTGCACGCGCTGGCGGTGTCGTAGAAATAGGCGCAGCGGGTGCGCTGCAGCAGGTTGCCGCCGACGGTCGCCGCATTGCGGAGCTGGGCCGAGGCGCCGGAGAGCAGCGCCTCGGCGACGGCCGGGTAGTGCTTGGCAAAGGCCGGGTCGTATGCCAGGTCCGAGTTGCGGACGAGGGCGCCGACGCGCACGCCGCCGCCGGGAAGGGTCTCGATGCGGTCAAGCCCGGGAAGCCGGCTGATATCGACGACGTGGCCGGGCCGCATGACGCCGCCCTTCATCAGGTCCACCAAGTTGGTGCCGGCGGCGAGGTAGGCGGCGCCGGGCACGGCGCCAGCCTTGACGGCCTCGGCGACGCTGGCCGGGCGGGCGTACTCGAACCGGTTCATGCCGCGTTCCTCCGCTCGGCCACGTCCGTGCGCTGGGCCTCCAGCACCGCTTCGGTGATGCCGATGTAGGCGCCGCAGCGGCACAGGTTGCCGCTCATCGCCTCGCGCACCCGCTCCGGATCGGCCCCACCCTCGAAAGCATGGCCTTCGCGGATAAGCCCAATGGCGCTCATGATCTGGCCCGGGGTGCAGAAGCCGCACTGGAAGCCGTCATGCGCGATGAAGGCGGCCTGCACCGGGTGCAGTTGGTCGCCGTTCGCGACGCCCTCGATGGTCAGGATGTCCGAGCCGTCGAGGCTCGCCGCCAGCGCCAGGCATGAGTTCACCCGGCGGCCATCCACCAGGACCGTGCAGGCGCCGCACTGGCCGCGGTCGCAGCCCTTCTTGGCTCCCGTGAGGTCCAGACGCTCGCGCAGCAGGTCCAGCAGCGTGATCCGGGTATCGTCGAGCGTCATAGCGTCTTCTGTGCCGTTGATCGTCAGGGTGATTGACAGGCTCATGCGATGCTCCGATCAGACCTGTTGAGTGAGCGGCAGATACGGAGGCACCCTCCGCTTTACAAGTGGAGCCATCCTGGACGATCAGGTGACAGCCAAGCCGGCGCGAAGACCCCGAGCCGACAGCGTCCGCAACCGCGAGCGCGTGCTGGAGGCGGCCAAGGCGGTGTTCGCGAACGGCGGCCCGGGTGGCAGCCTGGAGGCCGTGGCGGGGAAGGCGGGTGTCGGCATTGGTACCCTATACCGTCATTTCCCGACCCGCCAGGCCCTGTTCGAGGCGGTGTACCGCCACGAGGTCGAGCACCTGGTGGA
Source organism: uncultured Acetobacteraceae bacterium (assembly GCA_964243265.1). Classification (GTDB taxonomy): domain Bacteria; phylum Pseudomonadota; class Alphaproteobacteria; order Acetobacterales; family Acetobacteraceae; genus DASWOJ01. Next base: position 4,009 of record CAXTFY010000434.1, read on the forward strand.
GCTGGCCGGGCAGCTCGGCGCCGACCTGCCGCCGCTGGAGGCGCTGCGCCGCTGGATCCATGCCAATGTCGAGTTCGTTGCGACGAAGAAGGGCATGTCCACGGCACTCGCGGTGGCCATCCACGCCGGCTCCGACCTTACGACGTATTCGATGGAGCGGCTGGGCGGCGCGCTCGACCCGCTGCTGAGCCGGGCGGTGGCGGCAGGGGTGATCCGCGCCGACATCGGCAGGGAGGACATCCTGCGGACGGTGGTCGGCCTCTGCTACACCCACGACAAGCCGGGCTGGACCGCCAACGTGCTCCGCCTGGTGGACGTGTTCTTGGACGGGATGCGGCGCGGCGCATGAGGGATCAGGGAAG
>CAXTFY010000435.1:0-4364 GCA_964243265.1 uncultured Acetobacteraceae bacterium
CCAGGATGGACTTGAAGCCTTGGATGCCGGCGTTGGCGAACAGGATGTCGATGCGGCCCCACGCCGCCATCGCATCGGCCGCCGCCTGCCGCAGTGCCGGCAGGTCGCGCTGGTCCAGCGTGCGTGCCAGCCAACGCCGGCCGGCGGCCTCGACCAGGCGTCCGGTTTCCGCCAGCTCGTCCGGCGTTGCCTGCTCGACATCCAACGTCGCGCTCACCGGCCCGGCGATGTCGATGCCCAGCACGTCTGCCCCCGCGTGCGCGAACGCAACCGCCGTCGCCCGGCCGATACCACGGGCCGCGCCGGTGATGACCGCGACCTTGCCGGTGAGCACGCCGCTCATGCCCGTCCCGCGCCCGGCACCACTGGATGCTGTTCTACGGGAAGGCCGTCCAGCAAGGGCTGGCCGATGTTCAGGTGGGACCGCACCAGCTCCGGCGGGGTCAGCTTCATCCACTGGTTCAGCGACAGGCTGGCGTAGCGGTCGCTGCGGAACACCTCCAGGAAGCGCATCGTCGTCGCGCCGGTGTTCTCGATGTAGTGGCCCATGGCGAACGGCACGTAGCCCACGTCGCCGGCGCGGTAGTCGAAGGTGCGCGCCTTGCCCTCGGAGCCGAACACGGTCATGCGGCCCTCGCCTTCCAGGTAGTACTGCCACTCGGCGCCGTTCGGGTGCCAGTGCAGCTCGCGCATTGCGCCCGGTTCCAGCTCCACCAGGACGGCGGCGATGGTGCGGGAGGCCGGGAAGTTGCTGGTGTCGGTGACGCGGACGTTGCCGCCGGGCATCCGCTGCGGCTCCTGCGCCATCATGCGGTGGGAGAACGTCTGCGGCACCGGGCCGGCACCGTGCATGGTGTCCTGTTGGAACGAGGCCGGGGCGGCAGCCGGGAAGATGTAGCGCTCCTTGGTTGGCAGGTCCGCCAGCGCCTCCTGCCCGACGCCGAAGTTCTTGGCCAGCACGTCCTTCGGCGTATGCGCCAGCCAGTCGGTGATCAGGAAGGTGCTGTCCTCGGAGAAGCTGCCGTCATCGAACACCAGCAGGAACTCGACGCCGCCGATGTCGCTCTCCAGGCCCTGGATCGAGTGCGGGATGCCGCTGGGAAAGTACCACAGGTCACCCTCGCCCACGTCGGCAAGGAAGGTGCGGCCCTCCTGGTCCACGGCGGTCAGGCGGGCGCGGCCCTTGAGGACGTACGACCATTCGCCCTCCTTGTGCCAGTGCATCTCCCGGGCGACGTTGGTCTTGAGGCGCATGTTGACGCCAGCCATCTCCTTCGACGCCGGCAGCTCGCGGACGGTGGTTTCGCGGGCCCAGCCGCCCTCCTCGATCCGCATGTGGCTGTCGGTGAACGACCATTTCAGGTTGGGCATGATGCCGTGGTCGGTCTTAGGAGGCAGGGTGGTATCGGGCTCCTGCGCCTGGCGGGCTGGGTTGACCGGCCCGGCGATGGGGGCGCCCTCCACCCCGAGCATCGGCTCCACCTGCGCCTGTGCCGCAGCCGTGGTCAAAGCGACGCCAGCCGCCGCCAGCACTCCACGGCGTTGCAAGTTTTGCATCCAACTCTCCTCATGGCCGTGACATCCTCGGCCCCGAATGCCCGGCGTAACGCGTGGTGCGGGATGTAGATGCAGGCGGGCGGCGGGTTTCAACGATCGCAGCAGAGGAGGCGGTGGACTTGCGACGATCCTATGTGAAGCTGCCCGATACCCAGGTGGCGCAGCATGGCCCTTGATGTTCGTGACCCGACCCTGCCCGAGGCCGCCGTCCGGGCCGCGCTGGGCCTGCTGCCGCATCCCGAGGGCGGCCACTACCGCGAGCTGTGGCGTGACCGGCCGCCGTCCGGGCAACGCGGGGCCGGGAGCAGCATCTTGTTCCTGCTGGCGGCGGGGGAGCGTTCGCATTGGCACCGCGTCGATGCGGCGGAAATCTGGCTTTGGCAGGGCGGCTCGGCGTTGCTGCTTGGGATCGCGGACATGGCGGCCGGGCGCCAGGACCTGCGGCTTGGCCCCGACCTGGCGGGTGGCGATGTCCTGCAGGGGGTTGTGCCGGCGCATGCCTGGCAGGCGGCCCGGAGCCTCGGCGGTTGGACGTTGGTGAGCTGCATCGTGGCGCCGGCGTTTGAATTTGCCGGGTTCGAGCTGGCCCCGGCGGACTGGTCGCCCCCCGGGTGATTCCCGGCGTTTTCGACCGAGGCTCAACGGCCCCCCTGTCCGCTCGAACCGCCGGCTGCTCCCTCTCCTGGAGGGAGAGGGAGCAGCACCTGCATCCCGGTTGCGGCGGCGACAAGCTGGCACCTGGCTTGCTTGTGACAGCGCGACCCATTGAGGATGCCCCCATGAAACGACGCACCCTTCTGGCCGGCGCCTCAGGTGCCGCCCTGGCCGGCGCGCTGCCTCGCCCCTCCCTCGCACAGGGCGCCAGCGCCCGCACGCTGCGGTTCATCCCCGAAGGCAACCTGGCGAACGCCGACCCGATCTGGACCACCACCACCGTCGCCCGCAACCACGGCTTCCTGATCTACGACACCCTGTTCGGCGTGGACGCCAAGCTGACGCCGCAGCCGCAGATGTGCGAGGGCTACACGCTGTCAGACGACAAGCTCACCTGGACCTTTCGCCTGCGTGAGGGCCTGCGGTTCCACGATGGCACCCCGGTGCGCGGGCGGGACTGCACGGCGTCCATCAACCGGTGGGCCAGGCGCGACGGCTTCGGCCAGCGCCTGGCGATCGCCATGGAGGGCATGTCCGCCCCGGACGACCGCAGCTTCGTCGTGCAGCTCAAGACGCCGTTCCCCCTACTGGTCAGCGCCCTCGCCAAGCCCGCCGCCAACGTGTGCTTCATCATGCCGGAACGGGTGGCGCAGACCGACGCCTTCACGCAGATCACCGACTTCACCGGGTCCGGCCCGTTCCGCTTCCTGCGCGACGAGTGGACGCCGGGGTCGCTGGCCTCCTATGCGCGCTTTGACGGCTACCAGCCGCGGCAGGAGGCGCCGGACTTCACCGCCGGCGGCAAGCGCGCCTACTTCGACCGTGTAGAGTGGAACATCGTCCCCGACGCCGCCACCGCCGCGGCCGCGATCCAGACCGGGGAGGAGGACTGGTGGCAGACCCCCATCGCCGACCTGCTGCCCCGGCTGCGCGCGATGCGCGGCGTGAAGGTCGTGCCGATGACCAGCATCGGCGCCATCCAGATCATTCGCTTCAACGAGCTGCAGCCGCCGTTCGACAACGTGAAGATGCGCCAGGCGGTGGTGCACCTGGTGAACCAGATCGAGTTCATGCAGGCGGCCTATGGCGAGGAGACGGGCACCTACAGGACCGGCGTCGGCGTGTTCACGCCCGGCGCCCCGGCTGCGACCAGCATCGGCATCGAGGCCATCACCGGCCCGCGCAGCCTGGAGGCCGCCAAGGCGCTGGTTGCGGAGGCGGGGTATAAGGGCGAGCGCGTCGTCATCATCTCCCCGACCGACTACCCGTGGCTGGAGGCGTTCTGCCTGGTCACGCGCGACATGCTGGTGCACCTCGGGCTGAACGTCGATTACCAGAGCAGCGACTGGGGCACGGTGGTGCAGCGCCGGGCCAGCAAGGAGCCGGTGGAGCGTGGCGGCTGGAGCATCTTCTGCACGGGATGGGAGGGGCTGAACACCGCCGACCCCGGCGGGCACTACCCGATCCTGGGCAACGGGCAGAACGCCTGGTTCGGCTGGCCGACCAGCCCGCGCATCGAGGGGCTGCGGACCGACTGGTTCAATGCACCGGACGATGCGGCCCGCAAGCGCGCGACCGACGCGATCCAGGCGGCGGTTTGGGAGGAGGCGCCCTACGTGCCGCTCGGGCAGTTCTTCCAGCCGGCGGCGATGCGGGACACGGTCACGGGCGTGCTGGACAGCCCGTTCCCGATCTTCTGGAATGCGAGGAAGGCTTAGCCTGGGCTACGGCGACCAGAGAGCGGGCCGGTTCATTCCAAGCGGATTGAGGCTTTCTGAGCCGACCGGCACGAGCCGGAGATCAATGGCTCGTGCCGCTTGCAGAGCAGTTGGTGCTGGCTGCAACGCTCCCTATTCGCGTGTCGTCGCCGAGGCGATGAAGTCCGCCCAAACACCGTGCGGTTGCCAGATCGGGTCCAAGTCTGCACGGGCCACCGCCTCGTCCATGCCGAGCACCGTGCGACGGTAGCGATAGAAGAAAGCCGAGACGCGCCAGTTGAAGATGCAATGGACGTGGACCTTGCCGGGCGAAGTTGCCTCGAAAGCCTCCTGGAACGCGCAGAAGTCGGCATCGGTCGGGGACCCGAAAGCGACCGGGAGGTGGATGTAGGCCATGCCGAGCCGGGTCACGTCGCCGCGCTCGTCAGGGAGCGC
>CAXTFY010000436.1:0-4357 GCA_964243265.1 uncultured Acetobacteraceae bacterium
CTGCAGGCGATGGGCGTCCCGGATGCCGGGCGGCAGGCGCCCGCCTATGCCGAGCGCAAGCAGGCCCGGCTGGTGGAGCTGATCCATGGCGGCAGCGTCGAGGCGTTCCCCGACGCGCTGCGCTTCGTGCAGGCGATGAAGGCGCTCGGGTGGGCGATGGCCGTCGCCTCGTCGTCGAAGAACGCCAACGCCATGCTGAGGCTGATCCGCCTGGCCGATGGCGGCAGCCTGCATGACGCCTTCAGCGTCAACGTCTGCGGCTGCGACCTGCGGCACGGCAAGCCCAGCCCGGAGATCTTCCTGCTTGCCGCTGCCGGGCTGCACCTTGCGCCCGCATGCTGCTTCGTCGCAGAGGACGCCCCGGCCGGCATCCAGGCGGCGCGCGCTGGCGGCATGCAGGGCCTGGGCGTCGCCAGGCTGCAGGACGCCGCCGGGCTGGAGGCGCAGCACGCGACCCTGGTGGTTGCCAGCCTGGACGAGGTCGCCCTCGACGACCTCGCCGAAGGACGGCTGTGCCGGCGGCCCGCCGGTGGCAGCCTTGGCCGGCAGCCCGCATGAACGCGCCCGCAACGGCCCTGGTCATCGCCCCGGCCCTCTCCATGGAGTCAGCGCTGCAGCCGACGGCCGATCCAGCCTGGGTCATCGAGCAGCAGGGCTTCGACCCGCTACGCGACAACAGCCACAAATCCCGCTTCTCGATCAGCAACGGCTTCCTAGGCATTCGCGGCGAGCGTGCGATCAACCGGAGCGCCAATTCTGATGATCCGCCCCGGACCTATGTCGCCGGCCTGTTCGACGTCAGCGGGGCGGAGCAGCCTGTCCCCGCCCTGGTCCCCGCAGCAGATTGGCTGCGAGTGGATATCCTGCTGCCAGGGATAGCCTTGTCATCGAATGCCGAGGACGTGTCGAGCCACTACCGGACGCTCGACATGCGGCGGGGAGCACTGCTCACTGGCGGCAGCCTGGCTGGCATGCCCGGCCTTGCGGTCCACCTGCGGGTGCTGCGCCTGGTATCGCTCGACGAGCGCGCGACCGGGCTGCAACTGATCCAGTTGGAGGTGGAGCAGGGCGCGTTCGACATCACCTTCGAGGCGTCCTTCGATGGGTTGGACTTTGGCCTGAAGGCTGACCAGCTGGATCAGGATGCCGGCGTGTGGCGCACCCGGTCGTCGGGCAAGCGGCTGGCGATGGCGTCGATGTGCTCGCTTCGGCTCGATGGCCAAGTGGCGGCGCCGGGCAGGCCCAGCCCCTTCAAGTCCGTCTGGACGTGGCGGACGCATCCCGGTCAGGTCGCGTGCTTCGAGCGCATGGTTGCCGTGGCTCGAAGCGACACGCCGGCGGAGGACCCCGGCGCTGACGTGCGGGATAAGCTTGAGGTGTCCTCCCGCCTGGGCTGGCGCGGCGTGCTGGACGCGCACGCCTCTGCCTGGGCCGGGCGCTGGCGGTGCAGCGACGTGGTGGTCGGCGGCGACCCGGCGGCGCAGCAGGCGCTGCGCTTTGCCGCCTACCACCTGAACGGCGCGGCCAACCCCGGCGACGAACGGGTGTCCATCGCCGCCCGGGCACTGACCGATCCCGACTACAAGGGGCACGTGTTCTGGGACACGGAGATCTACCTGCTGCCGTTCTACTGCCTGACCTGGCCCGAGGCGGCCCGGGCGCTGCTGATGTACCGGTTCCATACGCTGGACGGGGCGCGGGCGAAGGCGGCGGGGATGGGGTGGCGCGGCGCCATGTATGCCTGGGAGTCCGCCGACACCGGGGCGGAGGCGACGCCGGACCAGGCCATCGGACCCGACCGCAAGGTGGTGCAGATCCTGTGCGGCCGGCAGGAGCAGCATATCACCGCCGACGTGGCCTACGCCGTCTGGCAGTACTGGCTGGCCACCGGGGACGCGGCGTTCCTGCGCGACGCCGGCGCGGAGATCCTGTTGGAGGCCGGGCGGTTCTGGGCCAGCCGCGCCGGGTTGGAGGCGGACGGCCTGCACCACATCCGCGGCGTGACCGGGCCTGACGAGTACCACGAGACCGTCGATGACAACGCCTTCACCAACGTCATGGCGCGCTGGACCATCCGGCGCGCCATCGAGGCCGCGGCCCTGCTGCGCGAGGGCTGGCCCGCCGACTGGACGCGGCTTGCCTCCCGCATCGGCGTGGATAACGCCGAGTTGCTGGCGTGGTCGGCGGTGGCGGAGGCGATGGCGACCAAGCTCGATCCTGGGTCGGGGCTGTTTGAGCAGTTCGAGGGATACTTCGGCCTGGAGGACATCGACCTTGCGGACTATGCTGGGCGGTCGGTGCCGATGGACGTGGTGCTTGGGCGCGAGCGGATCGATAAGTCGAAGGTGATCAAGCAGGCCGACGTGGTGGCGCTGCTTGGGCTGCTGCCGGGGGAGTTCGCCGGCGGCACGGGGGCAGCGAACTTCGCCTACTACGCCCCGCGCTGCAGCCATGGCAGCTCGCTGAGCCGCGCGATGCACGGCCTCGTTGCCGCCCGGCTGGGCCAGTCCGAACTGGCGCTGAACTTCTTCCGCGCGACGTCGGCCATCGACCTGGCGGACACCCACGTCGCCATCGACGGCGGCCTCCACATCGCGGCGCTGGGCGGGGTATGGATGATCGCGGTGCTCGGCTTCGCCGGGCTTGCGGTCCTGCCCGACGGGCTGAGCCTTGATCCCAGGCTGCCGGCGGGCTGGACCTGCCTGGCGTTCGGGTGCCAGTGGCGGGGCCGTTGCCTTCGACTCCGGATAGACCAGGGTGCGAAGGCCATCACGGCCGTGCTGGAAGCCGGTCAGCCGATGATGTTCACCGTGCAGGGCAAGCCGCATAGCCTTTGCGGCGACAAGCCGCTGCATCTGAACCTTGCTCAGCAGGGCACCCCGGACGCGGGTTGAGGACGTGGCACGAGGTCCCGGGTGTGACGGGCTATGACCGCCTCCTCATCGGTGGGAATGACCCACACGGCAACCCGGCTGACGGGCGTGCTGATGCAGGCGCCATGCGGTCCCGCTGGCATCGACGGGTCAAGCGCGATGCCGAGCCAGGCCAGTCGGGCGCAGACCGCTGCGCAAACGGCCGGTGCGTGCTCGCCGATGCCACCCGTGAAGACGATGCCGTCAACGCCGCCCAGGCTGGCCGCTAGGTGACGATCTTGGCCGACAGCGGCTTCGGCTACGTCATCCGCTTTCGCGGCAATATCCGCATGGCCAACGTCGATGGAGAGACCAAGCCCGCCGCCGAGTGGTTGGGCAAGGAAGGCCGCGCCCGCAAGCTGCGAAACGCCCGGGTCACGGCGCAGGGGCGGCAGGTGGGCGCCGTGGTCTGCGTGCGCGCCAAGGGCATGAAGGAGCCGTGGTGCCTGGCCGCAAGCGACCCCGATGCGACAGCCGCCTTGCTGATCAACCACTATGCCAAGCGCCGGGCCATCGAACCCGGCTTCCGCAACACGAAGGACCTGCGGTTCGGTATGGGACTGTCGTTCAGTTCTCCCATGCCAGAACCAGCGCGACGTCGCCCGGCGTGCCCCGCGGGTAGTTGAGCACGCGCGCGGACAGGCCGAAGCCGGCGGGCTTCAAGTCGCGCTCCCACCTCGCATGGAACTCTGCCGCTTCGCCCCGGAGCGTTTCGGACCAGGCAGGGTCAGCATTGTTGATCATCCGTGCCCCATCGCTGCACACACCCGCCGGGAACGTAAGCAGCACGATCTCCTTCTCGCCATTGGCAGCCGCCACCCGCGCATGGGTCAATAGCGTGTCCCACATCTCGTTGCTCACATGCTCCTGCAGCATGATCTTGACCTGCTGGAGCCGCTCCAGCTCCGCGGCGTGGGCAACTGCCCTCTTCTCGTCCACCTTGCCTTGCTCCGACGCTTCGACCAAGTGCCGGAACGTGTCGGCCGTGAGCAGCGCCGGGTCCTGCACGGCCGGAGCGGCCTTGGCCGGCCGGCTGGGGGCGCTCGCGCCGGTCCCGCCGAAGAAGCTGCCGATCATCTCGGCCAATCCACCCATCGACCTTTGGCTCGGCGCCACGTCCGGGATGGCCTCCACGGCGCGCAGCACGTCGGCCCGGCTGACGATGCCGACCATGCGGCCATCGCGCATCACCGGCACGCGCTTGATCCCATTCGCCCGCAGCATCTGCACCACCTCGCGCACCGGAGCCTCCGCAGCGATGGTCACGACCGGCGCATGCATCACGTCCCGAACGAGCCGGACGGCCGCCATCTCCGTGACAGCGGCCTCCGTCTGGCCCGGCTTGGACAGGATCGCCAGCCACCACTCCTGCCCGGCAAGCCGATCCTCCTCGCTCCGGCCCAGCAGGTCGCCCTCGCTCACTATCCCCAGAAGGGCGCCCGCAG
>CAXTFY010000437.1:0-4349 GCA_964243265.1 uncultured Acetobacteraceae bacterium
TAGCCAGGTCTCTATCTCGGTCCCGCGCGGGCGGCGGGGCCGGGCCTCGACGGGCGGGCGGGGGCGGGGCGGGGGCGCGGGGCGGGGTTCGCCGGCGGGCTGGTCCAGCAGGCGTGCCCAGGCCGCCGCGGGTTCCACGGGCAGGCTGGTGCCCTGCCCCCGCAGGAAGGCGTCCAGACGTTGCAGCCAGCGGGCCGGCACCGCGGGCGCCCCGTCGCGGCGGCGCGGGCAGGACAGCACGACATACGGCGCGGCGCAGGCCAGCATGGCAAAGTCATGCGCCATGGTGCCGACGCGCTCCTCCGGTGAGGGCAGGCCGGCGGCGGTCCGCATCGGGCGGCTCATCCAGGGGCCGGGGTCGGTGGCGGGGGGCCACACCCCCTCGGCCAGGCCGCCCAGCACCATCAGCTCCGCCGATTGCAGCCGGGCCTCCAGCAGGCCGAGGATGGAGACGCGGGGGTGCTCGCTGCCCTCCCGCCCCCGCAAGGCCCGGCGGCTGCGGACGACGGCACCCTCCATCGAGGCGTCCAGCAGGCCCGGCAAGGTCGCCACTGGCTGGGGCGGCAGGATCGGCAGGGCGGCGGACAGGGCGGACAGGTGGATGGCCAGGGCCTCGCCCTCCTCGCCGGACCACAGGCGGGCGGCGCCGTCCGTGTCGTCGGTGGCGGCGACGGCCTCGGCGCAGACAATCAGGGCGGTCAGCGCCTCGGCTGGGGTGGCGTCGTCGCGGGCGGCGATGTCCAGGATCGGTTGCAGGGCAGCTTGCAGGCGGTCCAGCAGGTCGTCGATGGCCACGACGGACTCGCTGCGGGCCAGGGCGGCGCGTAGGCCCGGTAACCCCGGCGCGGGCGCAGGGCCGCGCAGCACCCGCAGTTCCAATGCCCGCGCCGTGCCGCGGCAGGCGGCAGGGCGCAGGCCCAACCCGGTCAGCGGGTGCTTCAGCACGGACAACAACGACACCGGGGCCAGCCCGTCCGCCACCGTGCGGGCCAGCAGGCGCAGGAACGCGCCGGGCGGGGTGTCGGCCAGCGGCTCCCCGGCGCTGTCGTCCACCACCACGCCGTAGCGCCCAAGCTCCGCCGCCACCCGCGCTGCCAACTGGCGGTCCGGCGTCACCAGGGCGGCGCGGGCGTGCTTCTGTTCAAGCGCATTGCGCAGCGCCAGGGCGATAGCAACGGCCTCCTCCTGCTGGTCCGCCGCCTCCAGCCGGGTCAGGCCGGATACGTCGGGATCGAGCGGCTTGCGCCAGTCGCCCAGCGCCGTCGCCGGCAGCAGGGACTGCCACAGTGCCGCGCACCGGCCGGGCGGTACTGGCCCTCCCTGCTCGTGCCAGTCCGCCACGTCGCCCCGCGTCGCGCCCAGGTCCGCCAGCAGCCGGCGCATCCCGGCCTGCGGGTGGCCCTCGTCCAGCGCGTCCCAGTTCGCCTCCGACATGGCGAGGTCCAGCCCCGGTAGGATCACCGCGCCGTCCGGCAGGCGGGCGACTACCTGGATCAGCCGCGCCACCGACTTGATGCCGCCCGTGGTGCCGGCGACCACGACGGGGAAGCCCGGCGCCGCCTGCCCCCACGCAGCGGTCTGCGCGTCCAGCAGCTTCACTCCGCGCTCTGCCGCGTCGATCAGGCCGTTGTCCCACAGCCAGTCCGGCCAGGCCCGGGTAACGATCTGCAGGAACTGGATGGTGCGACCCCAATGCTCGGCATAACCGGCGTCGGCGGCTGCGGGCAGGATCTCGGTGAGATCGACCTCGGCCCGGTGCGCCTCGTCCAGCAGGTCGGCCAGGGCCTGCGCGAGCGGCCAGGCGCGGTCGGCGGTGGTGGGATTGCCGGTCTGGCCGCCGGCGGCCATCACCAGCCGGGTCAGCACGGCCAGGCGGCGGGCCGGCTCGACGGCGGGCGGCAGGTCCAGCGCACCGGCCAGGGTCAACGGCGCCTCGTCCAGCGCGCCCAGGGCGGCGATGCGGGGCAGCAGCAGCGGACGCCCGCCGGACTGCGCCAGGAAGGCCGCCGACAGGGCGCGGGCGGCGCGGCGGGTCGGCAGCAGGATCAGGCCGTCCGCCACCGTCAGCGGGTCGGCGCCGCGCCGGTCCAGCCACCAGCGGGCCAGGGAGTCCAGGAACGGCACATGCGGCGGAATGGTGTGCAGGTTCATCGCAGCCTCTCCAACCGTCCGGGCCAACCCGTCAGGGCCGCCTGCCGGGCATCCATTTCCCCCTGGGACGATTCAACATGCGACAGCTCAATCCCCAGGGCGTCGTCGGGCCGCAGCGCGCCCAGGCGGTCCGGCCACTCCACCAGCACCACGCCGTCGCGGGCGTCGTCCCAGCCCAGCTCCGCCACTGCTGCCGGGCCGTCCAGGCGCCACAGGTCGAAGTGGTGCACCGGGCCGCACGGGGCGTCGTAGGTTTGTACTAGCGTGTAGCTGGGGCTGGGCACCTCCAGCGCCGGGTCGGCCAGCAGGGCGCGCAGCAGGGCACGGGCCAGGGCGCTCTTGCCGGCGCCCAGGGGGCCTTGCAGCAGCACGGCGTCGCCGGGCCGGAGCTGGCCGGCGATGCGGACGGCCAACGCCTCGGTCGCGGCCAGGTCGGGCAGGTGAAGCGTCAGCACGGCGCGATAATTGGCCTCGCCCACCACCCAGGGCAATGGCCAGGGCAATGGCATAAGGCTTGAAGGCCGCACTGATCGCTGCTCCCTCCCCCTCCGGGAGAGGGCCGGGGTGAGGGAGGCAACAAGCGCCAAATTCTCCGATTTGGGAGCGGGCTTCGCCCCAGCATCTGAAGGCTCCGTATCCGGGCAAACTCGGCCCTCGCGGTTTCCCTCACCCCGGCCCTTTCCCGGAGGGAGAGGGAGCAGGCAGCGGTCTTGCGCCGTATGCGTCAGCCTGGACTGCCACCCCCGCAACGGGTTGATAGCCGTCAGGGAGGTGCTACCTACCCATCCATGAACGTACCCATTGAAACAGACGTGGCCATCATCGGCGCAGGCCCCGTCGGGCTATTCGCCGCCTTCGAGTGCGGCATGCTGAAGCTGCGCTCCACCCTGATCGACGCGTTAGGCGAGGTCGGCGGGCAGTGCACGGCGCTGTACCCGGAAAAGCCGATCTACGACATCCCCGCGCATCCCGCGATTCCCGCCGGGCACCTGATTGAAAACTTGGAGCGGCAGATCGCCCCGTTCGGCGTGCCGCGCCTGCTGGGCCGCCGGGTGGACGCGCTGCGCGGCCAGGCCGGCGCGTTCACCCTGCATACCGACGCCGGGGACGAGGTGCATTGCAAGGCCGTCCTGCTGGCGGCCGGCGCGGGCGCTTTCGGCCCCAACCGCCCGCCGCTGGCCGGGCTGGAGGCGTTCGAGGCCACCGGTGCCGTCCGCTACGCCTGCCGCAAGCGCGAGGAGTTCCGCGGCAAGCATGTCGTGATCGCTGGCGGCGGCGACTCCGCCGTGGACTGGGCGCTGTCGCTCAAGGACGTTGCCGCCAAGGTCTATGTCGTCCACCGCCGCCCCAAGTTCCGCGCCGCCCCCGAGACAACGGCCCAACTGGACGCCGCCGCCGCCCGGGGCGAGGTGGAATTGGTGATCCCCTACCAGCTCCACGCCCTGCATGGCGCCGACGGCGTGCTGGAGTCCGTAGAGGTCGCCACCATGGCCGGCGAGACGCGGCGCCTGCCCGCCACCCACCTGCTGGCGTTCTTTGGCCTGTCGATGGACCTCGGCCCCATCGCCGCCTGGGGCCTGGAGCAGCACGGCAGCCACATCCACGTCACCGCCGCCACCTGCGAGACCTCGACCCCCGGCGTGTTCGCCATCGGCGACGTCGCCACCTACCCCGGCAAGCTCAAGTTAATTCTACAAGGCTTCAGCGAGGGCGCCATGGCCGCCCATGCCATCCACCCCATCGTGCACCCGGATACCGCGCTGCACTTCGAGTACTCCACCACCAAGGGCGTGCCGGAGGGCGTGCCGGCAGCCTGAACCTCTGCTACAGCGCGGCAGCACATCACGAGGCCCGCCATGTCCCGCCTGCTGAAAGTCGCCGTCCAGATGGACCCGATGGAGTCCGTCAACATCGACGGCGACAGCACCTTCGCCCTCATGCTGGAGGCGCAGCGGCGTGGCCATGCGCTGTGGCACTACGACGTGCGCTCCATGAGCCTGCATGAGGGCAAGAACAGCCCGGACGGCGCCCGCACCGAGCGCCTGTTGGCCCGCGCCCGCCCGGTCCACGTCCAGCGGGTGCCTGGCGACCACTACCGCTTCGACGCCATGACCACGCTGAACCTGGCCGACATGGACACTGTGCTGATGCGGCAGGACCCGCCGTTCGACATGGCCTACATCACCGCCACCCACATG
>CAXTFY010000438.1:0-4337 GCA_964243265.1 uncultured Acetobacteraceae bacterium
ACCCACCGCCGTGCAGGCAATGCCGGCCCAGCGCGCCGGCGAGATCGGCTCGCCCAGCACCAAGTAGGACGCCAGGATCACCCCAATGAACTGCGTCGCCGCAAACACCTGCGCCACGTTCAGCGGCACCGACCGCAGCAGCACCGCATAAGCCAGCCCACCCACCCCAAACAGCGCCAGCCCCGCCACCGACGTCCACCCCAGGATGCCAAACACCACCCGCTCGGCCGCCGGCGCCATCGCCCCTGCCTTCAGCAACAGGTTGGCCCCCACCGTGCACCCGATGATGCCGAAAAAGCCCAGGACTACTCGCCCGTCCACCCCGTCAGCCCCAAACCGGCTTCGTGCCGATGGCGGCCCAGGACATCTCGTTCACCCACTCCAGCCGCACCCCCTGCAACCCGGCGCCGAGCATCAGCGCCTCCACCTCCGCACCCGTCCAATAATTGGCGATGCGCGGCAGCATCTGATCGAACACGATCGACCGCAGGTGGGCAAAGCCGAACCCCGCGATCAGCCGAAAATAGCTGATCGGCCGCACCCCAACCCGCAGCAGCAGCCAAAGCAGCCCCGCCGGATACAGCGACAGGTGATGCACCATGCCAACCGGCAGCCGGCTGAACAGCGCCCGGCGCAGCGGGTTCAGCGCGGCCGTCAGCCACCGGTTATTCTCCGCCCCGTACACCCAGATTGCCACCCGTCCGCCGGGCTTAGCAGCCTGGACCATGCGGGACAGCGCCCGGCCCGGATGCTCCAGATGATGCACGACGCCAATCGAGAACACGATATCAAAGCGATCCCGGTACGGCAGGTCGTAGGCGCTGGTGCGGACCACCTCCATCGCCGGGAACCCGCCCAGCGTGCGGCGTGCGGCGGCCAGCGACCGCTCATCCAGGTCCGCCGCCACCCCGTCAGCCGCGCCCCAGCTCAACGGCCAATAACTATTGCGCCCCATGCCGCATCCCACGTCGAGGAAGGTCTGGCCCGCCCAGTCCTCCCGGGCCAAATGCGGCGTCCAGCGCCGGAACTGCTCCTCATAGGCCGGCAACAGCTCCGAGTAAGCCCCCCACTCATAACCGAACCGCTCAGGGGACCCGGTCTGATCCTGGCTCGACAACGCCACACCCGCCTGCATCATGCATGCATCCTGATCGAGGGCCGGCTCGCATTGTCCCAAGCCGGTTCGGCGCGTGCGGCTGCGGAGTGCCGGCCCGCCACCGTGAACAGGATGTGCAGCGCCCACAGCCGCTTGCCGTGGTCCCGCGCCCCGGACATGTGCTCCTGCACCAGCCGTTCCAGTTCCGCCGGGTTGAACCACCCGGCGACCGGGTTGCGGCGGGACAGGATGGTATCCACACAGCGCTCCCGCAACCCGGTCCGCAGCAGCACGCCGATCGGCACGCCGAAGCCATGTTTGCGGCGCTGCACGATCCGGTCCGGCAGGTAGCGCCGCGCCACTTGCTTCAGCGCCCACTTGCCGGTGCCGCCCCGCAGCTTCAACCGGGTCGGCAGGGCGCAGGCATACTCGGCAAACGCCCGGTCCAGGAACGGCGCCCGCACCTCCAACCCGTTGAACATCGCCGCCCGGTCGGTTTTCATCAGGATGTCATCCGGCAGGTATCCCGTCAGGAAGCCGTGCAGCAGGCCGTCCACCCCGTCGCCAGGCTGTCCTCCAGCCGCCGCGAACGCCTGCTCCCGCAACGCATCCTGGTCCACGTCGGCGCTCCAAAGCCGCGCCATCGCCGCAGGGCCGAACGGCGCCATCCAGTAGGCGGACTGCCGCGCCGGCGCCTGGCCGAACCCCTGTGACAACTGCGCCAGCTTGAACGGTAGCGACATATAGCCGCGCCGTCCCGGCAGCCGCCCCAGCGCCCCCGACAGCGCCGCCCCCGAGGCCGCCGGCAACCGGCGCATCAGCCCCGCCAGCTGCCGCGCCTTGAAGTTCGGATACCCGGCGAACAACTCGTCCGCACCGTCGCCCCCCAGCGCGACGGTCATGCGCTGCCGGGCCGCCCGGCACACCAGCCAGGTCGGCAGCAGCGACGAGTCGGCCAGCGGCTCGGACAAGGTCGCCGCAATGGCATCGGCGGCAGCCGCCACGTCGGCATCGCCGAGGCGCACAACCTCATGCGCGACGCCGAGGTGGCGCGCGACCTCCTGGGCATAGGGCGTTTCGTCGAAGCCATGCCCGCCGACCTGAACGGTAAAGGCCGTGATCCCCGGATGATGCCGGGCAGCCATCGCCGTAAGCAGGCTGGAGTCGAGGCCGCCCGAAAGGAACACGCCAAGCGGCACGTCGGCGACGCATTGCCGCTCGACGGCGCGTTGCAGCAGCGTGTCCAGCCGGTCCACCGCCTCCGCGTCCGGCACCGCCGGGCCACCGCCGACCTGCGGGCGCCAATACTCCGCCACCTCGGCCCGGCCGTTGGCAAAGCGCAGCATCGTGCCGGGCCGCAGCTTGTTGACGCCAGCCCAGCCGGAGGCCTCGCCAGGCAGGTACTCGAATTGCAGCAGTTGATAGGCGGCCGCCTGGTCTGGCGCAGCGCCGCGGAAGGCCGGGTGCGCCAGGATCGCGCCGGCCTCGGACCCAAACACCAACTGGCCCCCGGCAATGCCGTAGTACAGCGGCTTCTCGCCGTAGCGGTCGCGGACGAGGTGCACGTCGCCGCTGCGGCCATCACGGTAGGCGAAGGCGAACATGCCGTCGATCCGCTCCACCGCGGCGCGCAAGCCGTCGCGACGGATCAGTTGGAACAGCACCTCGGTATCGCAGCGGTCCCGCAGGCCGATGCCGCTCCCCGCAAGGTCCTCGGCGAGGGTGCGGTAGCCATAGATCTCGCCATTGAACGACAGCGCATCCCCGGTCGCCCTATCCACCCGCGGCTGTGCGCCGCCGCCGAGGTCGATGATCGCCAGCCGGCAATGGCCGAGCGCCAGGCTGTCATCCAGGAAACAGCCGGACCCGTCGGGGCCACGGTGCGCGATGGCGTCCAGCATGGCTTGCAACTGCCCGCGCGCCTGCGGACCCGGCCGGGTGAAGCCGGCGATGCCGCACATCTACCACCGGCTCACGGCAACCAGCCGCGGCGGCGTGGCGGCATGCTGCACGACCGACCTGATCTTGTACGGCGCCTTGCCCTGCGCCTCGAAGTAGGTGCGGCTCATGATCTCCGACATGATGCCCAGCAGCAGGAACAGCACGCCCGACAGGCCCAGCGTGGCGGCCAGCAGCGGCAGCGGCGTCTGAACCAGCGAGGTGCCGCCGAAGCGCAGCACCAGCGCCCATCCAAACGTCAGCACCGACGCTGCCAGCGCACCCGCGCCGACCTTGCCGAAGAACTGCATCGGCCGGTCCATCGCCCGCCCGATGAAGAACAGCGTCAGCAGGTCCAGCAACACCCGCACCACCCGGCCCAGGCCGTACTTCGACTTGCCGAACCGCCGCGGATGGTGCCGCACCGCCACCTCCGCCACCCGCGCGCCTTCCCAGGACGCAAACACCGGAATAAACCGATGCATCTCGCCATACAGCCGCACGTCCTGCAGCATCTCGCGCCGGTACGCCTTCAGCGTGCAGCCGTAATCGTGCAGGCGGACGCCCATCACCAGTGATATCAGCCGGTTGGCCACGACAGACGGCAGCCGCCGGGTCAGCGCCTTGTCCTCCCGCTGCTTGCGCCAGCCGGAAACGACGTCGAAGCCCTCGTCCAGCTTGGCCAGCAGCAGCGGGATGTCGCCGGGCTCGTTCTGGCCGTCGGCGTCCATCGGGATGATCACGTCGCCGGTCGAGTGCTGGATGCCGGCCATGATGGCGGCGGTCTGCCCATAGTTGCGGCGCAGGCGGATCACGCTCACCCGGGCATCGTCGGACGCGAACCCCTCCAGCACGTCGGCCGAGCCGTCGCGGGAGCCGTCATCGACGAACACGACCTCGGCGGACTGCGGCAGGGCATCCAGGGCGGTGCACAGCGTCTCATAAAGGACCGGCAGTCCCTCGACCTCGTTGAACACCGGGATGACGACTGAAATCTCCATGAAGCCGACCCCGTTGAACCGCAACATCTTCCAGCGAGGGTGGTAGCACGGGGATCGCGCTCTTTTTCTCAAGTAAAGTCAGCAACTGTTCAGGCCCTTGCCGCGCCTCTACATCCCCCCAAGCAGCCGGCAACCGTGTAGCCATTCGCCGCACCCGCCGGAATAGGAGGCATGCCCCTGCACCGAGCCGCCCCGGCGGAGCGTCCATAGTAATAGAAGGAGGCCCGCCCATGCACGCCAGTTGGCTTGCCCTTGCTGCCGGATGCCTGCTCCCCGCCGCCGCGGACGCGCAGACCGCCCGT
>CAXTFY010000439.1:0-4299 GCA_964243265.1 uncultured Acetobacteraceae bacterium
AGGCGATCATCGAGTAGTTGGGCAGGGTCAGGAACGCCAGGCGGTGCAGGGCGCCAAGGTCCATGCGCGCCTACCGGTCCACAACCAGGTCGCTGGTCGGCCGCGCGCAGCACAGCAGGGCCAGGCCGGCGTCAACCTCGCGCTGGCGGATGCCGCCGCCGTGGCGCATCTCGACGGTCCCCGACAGCACGCGGCTTTTGCAGGTGCCGCAGACGCCCTTGCCGCAGGCCGACGGCAAGCGGACCCCGGCGGCGCGGGCGGCGGCGAGCACGCTAGCGCCGGGCGGGCAGGCAATGTCGCGGCCCAGGCGGGCGAAGCGGACGGTGAAGGCGGCAATGCCTGGGGCGTCCTGCACCAGGGCGCTGCTGCAATCCGCCTGCGACGCTCCAATCGCATGAGTCAGAACGCTGCCTGCTCCCTCTCCCTCCGGGAGAGGGCTGGGGTGAGGGGGCAGGCCAGCGCGATAGTCACCGACGCCGGGCAGCAGGCCGTCAGCGCCGGCAGTGCGTCGCTCCGCAGCCAAGACCCCCTCACCCCGGCCCTTTCCCTTCGGGAGAGGGAGCAGAACACGGCTTGGCTGTCCTGCGCTGGCATCAGCGTCCTCGAAGCTGAAGCTCTCCTCGTGGTAGCGGCCGGGGTCGGCGCCGGCCGCGTCCAGCATGGCGCGCACCGCGGCCATGTAGGGCGCGGGGCCGCAGCAGAACACCTCGCGCTCCCGCAGGTCCGGCGCCAGCAGCCCTAGCATGGCGGGCGACAGCCGGCCGCGAAAGCCATCCCAGCGGGCGCCTGGGGCATCCCGCTCGACAACCGCCACGGACCGGAAGCCCGGCCGGCGCTCCATCGCCCGCAGCTCCTCGGCGAACACCAGGTCAGCCGGGCTGCGGGCGCTGTGCAGGAATAGCACGTCGGCCTCGCTGCCCAGGTCGTGCAGGGTGCGCGCCATGCTCATCAGCGGCGTGATGCCGCTGCCGGCCGACAGCAGCAGCAGCTTGCCCGTCGGCTGCATCCCGCACGAGAACTCCCCCATCGGCCCCGACGCCCGCACCCGCACCCCCGGCCGCATCGCCCCGTGCAGCCAAGCCGAGCCGGGGCCGCCCTCGGCCAGCTTCGCCGTCACCTCGATCCGCCACGGCCGCGTCGGCGGCGAGGCGATGGTGTAGCTCCGCTGCACCCCCGCCGCATCCAGCTCAAGCGTCATGAACTGCCCCGGCAGGAAGCGGAACAGCCGCGGCTGCACCGGCGCGAACACGAACGTGCTGACGTCGTGCGTTTCCGCCCGCACCGCCACGCAGACCAGGTCGGCATCCCCGTCCGCATCCCAAATCGGCGGCAGCGCGCCGGTCAAGCGCGCAGCCCGGCCGTCATCCGCTCCCCGGCCGTCATCCGCTCCACGTACCACTGGCAGAACTGCTCCACCAAGCCCTCGGTGTACGGCGAATACGGGCCAGGCTCATAGGCCGGGCTGACCACGCCCGCCTGGGTCATCTCCACCAGCGCCGCGTCCTGCCGGTTGGTCGCCTCCCATACGCCGACGAGGTTGGCCGGGTCGTAGTCCACGCCCTCCACGGCATCCTTGTGCACCAGCCAGGTGGTCCGCAGCAGCGTCCGGTCCGGGCCGAGCGGCAGCACGCAGAACGTCACGGCATGGTCGCTCATCAGGTGGTGCCAGGAGTTTGGCTGCGTCCAGAACGTCAGCCCGCCCAGCCGCGCATCGGTGAACCCGCCCAGCAGGCGGCGGCAGGCGGCGCGGGTATCCAGCGTATGACTCTCCCCGGCCTGCGCCAGCGGCAGGCGCTCGGTGCGGTATCCGGTGGCGCGGCCGGTCAGGTGCTCCACCCGGCGCGACGGCAGGCCCGCGGCCTCCCAGCGGGCATGCAGGTCATCCACCATGCCGTCGTAGCGGGCGACCTCAGCCAGCTCGCCCTCGTTCAGGCTTTCCGGCGCGAAGCCGAAGCCGTAGGCGAACAAGGGCACCGTCAGCTCCGGGTGGTTGGCCGCGCAGTGGTAGCACTCGCGGTTGTTCTCCATCGTCAGCTTCCAGTTGCCGTGCTCGACCAGGTCCACCTGCCGGGCCACCCGGGCGTCCTGCAGGCGGTGCGGCAGCAGGTAGGGCTCCATCGCCGCAGCCATCGCGTCGATGTCGTCCGGCGGGTGGTCCGCCAGGCACACGAACAGCAGCCCGGCGACCGAGCGCAGCGCCACCGGGCGCAGCCCGCGGCAGGACGGGTCGAAGCCCTCCCCCATATGGTCGGCAAACAGCAGGCGTCCGTCCAGCGCGTAGGTCCAAGTATGATAGCGGCACACCAGGTTGCCGACCTGGCCCTTGCCGTCGGGCACCAGTTGCGCGCCGCGGTGGCGGCAGACGTTGTGGAAGGCGCGCACCTCGCCGTCGTCGTCGCGCAGGATCAGCAGCGGCGCGTCGCCGATGCGCAGCGCCATGACGTCGCCGGGTTCAGGCACGTCCGGCTCCTGGCCGATGAAGATCCAGTGGCGGGCGAAGATCAGGTCCATGTCGGCGCGGAACACGCCGGCATCGGTGTAGAACGGCGCGGCCAGGCTATGCCCGGGCCGCCGGTGCAGAAGAAGCTGAGCCAGGGTGTCGTGCATGGGGCGGCCTTGCGCTGATGGGGCAGCATCGCGCGGGTGCGGCCCGGATGCTAACGATTAACCGACATATCCTGTATGTTTTCCGGCAAATCCCCGCGTGTCGCAAAAACAGCTTTCCATGCCGCCCAGCGGTGGTGCTAGCCTTCACGGATCGTTGAGGGACCGCCATGATGCAGGCCGCCTGTTGACCGCCGCACCGATGATCCTGGCCGAGGGCGTGAGCTGCGTCTTCGGCACGCGCGAGAAGGACGCGCTGGCGATGGCGCGGGCGGGCGAAAACCGCGCCGCGATCCTCGACCGCACCGGCACCGTGATCGCGCTGAACGACGTGGGCCTGCGCGTGGACGAGGGCGAGCTGGTCGTCGTCATGGGCCTGTCCGGCAGCGGCAAGAGCACCCTGCTGCGCTGCCTCAACCGCCTGGTCACGCCGTCGCGCGGCAGCATCCAGGTCGCCGGGCAGGAAGTCACCGCCATGGGCACCCGCGAGCTGCGCGAGTTCCGCCGCCGCACCTTCGGCATGGTGTTCCAGCACTTCGCCCTGTTCCCGCACCGCACGGTGCTGGAGAACGTGGAGTTCGGCCTGGAGGTCCAAGGCGTCGCCCGCGCGGCCCGGCGGCGGTCAGCGGAAACCGCGCTGGACCTGGTGGGCCTGGCGGGATGGGAGGGCAAGCGGCTCGGCCAGCTCTCCGGCGGCATGAAGCAGCGCGCCGGCCTGGCGCGGGCGCTGGCCGCCGACGCCAGCATCCTGCTGATGGACGAGGCGTTCAGCGCGCTCGACCCGCTGATCCGCCGCGACATGCAGCAGGAACTGGTCGCGCTGCAACGCCGCCTGAAGAAGACCATCGTGTTCGTCAGCCACGACCTGGACGAGGCTATCGCGCTCGGCGGGCGCATCGCGCTGATGATGGACGGAGCCATCGTGCAGGACGGCACCGCCGAGAGCATCCTGGCCGCCCCCGCCACACCCTACGTCGCGCGGTTCGTCGAGCACATCGACGTGTCCGGCGTGCTGCGCGTCGGCACCCTGGCGGACCGGGACGCCCCGGCGCCGCCGGGCCAGCGGGCGTCGCTGCACGCCGACATGACGCTGCGGGAGGCGCTGCCGCTGCTGGCGGCCGAACCCGACGGCCTGCCGGTGCTGGACGCCGCCGGCCAGCACATGGGCGTGCTGTGGCGCACCACCGCCCTGTCCGCCCTCGCACGGTCCGGCACCCCCCGGGACCCGCAGAAGCAGGAGCCAGCATGGACTTCAACATCCCCCGCTTCCCACTCGACAACCTTTGCGACAGCGCACTCGACTGGCTGACCGCGCACGGCGCCGGCACCACCCGCCTGCTGAGCCGCACCGTCTCCGCCTGGGTCGGCGGCTTGACCAGCCTGCTGCAATCGGTGCCGCCGGCGGTGTTCATCCTGGTGGCCGGCCTGCTGGCGTGGCGTGCGGCCGGGTGGCGGCTGGGGCTGCTGACGGTGACCGGGCTGCTGTTCCTGTGGAACCTCGGCCTGTGGGCGCCGATGCTGGCGACCCTGGTGCTGGTGGTGTTCTCCACAGCCGCGGCGGTGCTGATCGGGATGCCGCTGGGCATCGTCGCGGCGCTGCATGCGCGCACCTGGCGGGTGGTGGCGCCCTGCATGGACGTGATGCAGACCATGCCGAGCTTCGTCTACCTGATCCCGGCCATCCCGTTCTTCGGC
>CAXTFY010000440.1:0-4286 GCA_964243265.1 uncultured Acetobacteraceae bacterium
CCGCAGCGGCGGAGAAGGCCGATGAATAAGATCACCGCCGGCCACCTCGCGCGGACGGCCTTCATCTACATCCGCCAGTCCACGCTCGACCAGGTGCAGCACAACCTGGAGAGCAAGCGGCGGCAGTATGGCCTAGCCGACCGGGCGCGGTCGCTTGGCTGGCAGGACGTGGTCGTCATCGACGAGGATCTGGGCCGTTCCGGTTCCGGCGTCGCGCGGCCCGGCTTCGAACGCCTGCTGGCGGCCATCTGCCAGGGCTCCGTGGGCGCGGTCGTCTCGATCGAGGCGTCGCGCTTGGCGCGCAACGGGCGCGACTGGCACACTCTGCTCGAGTTCTGCGCCCTGGTGGGCAGCCTGATCATCGACGAGGAGGGGGTTCATGACCCGCGCCTGCCCAATGACCGGCTCCTGCTGGGCATGAAGGGGACGCTCAGCGAGATGGAGCTGTCCACGTTCCGCCAGCGCTCGCGGGCGGCGATCCAGGCCAAGGCGGGCCGAGGCGAGCTGTTCCAGCGCGTTGCGGTCGGCTACCAGCTCGATCCGCTCCGCCGGCTGCAGAAGAACCCCGACCAGCGCGTGCAGGCCGCCATCGCGATGGTGTTCCGCCGGTTCCACGAGCTCGGCAGCGTGCGCCAGGTCCTGCTTTGGCTGCGCCAGGAAGGGATCGAGCTGCCCTGCACGCACCATGCGGGCGAGGTCCGCGGCATCGCGTGGCGGTCCCCGGGCTATCAGACCCTGCACAAGATGCTGACCAACCCCGTGTATGCCGGCGCCTACACCTACGGGCGCACCACGTCGCGCGTGCGGCTGGAGAACGGGCGCAAGCGCGTCCTGCGGGGCGTGCGGGTCGCCCGCGAGGACTGGCCGGTGCTGCTGCGCGACCACCATGAGGGCTACATCAGCTGGGAGCAGTTCGAGGCCAACCAGCGGGTCATCGCCGACAACGCCAACATGAAAGGCGCCATGGCCCGCGGCGCGGTGCGCCAAGGGTCGGCCCTGCTTGCCGGCCTGCTCCGCTGCGGCCACTGCGGGCGCAAGCTCCACGTCGCCTATGCCGGCTGCCAAGAGGCCGCCCGGTATCACTGCAGGGGCGCGAACGTGAACCACGGGGTGCCCAGCTGCACCACCTCGTTTGGCAGCATGCGCGTCGACCGGGCCGTCTCCGAGGAGGTGCTCCGCCTGTTGCAGCCGTTCGGGAT
This sequence comes from uncultured Acetobacteraceae bacterium, assembly GCA_964243265.1. Taxonomy (GTDB): domain Bacteria; phylum Pseudomonadota; class Alphaproteobacteria; order Acetobacterales; family Acetobacteraceae; genus DASWOJ01. The sequence continues at coordinate 1,200 of CAXTFY010000440.1, forward strand.
TGCGGCGTCGCTGGAGGCGATCGGACGCCGCGAGCAGGCCGTCTCCGACAAGCAGCGCCACTGCACCCTGGCGCTGGAGCAGGCGCGCTATGAAGCCGGCCATGCCCGGCGCCAGTATGACGCGGTCGATCCCGACAACCGGCTGGTCGCAGCCGAGCTCGAGCGGCGCTGGAACGAGAGCCTGGCGCCGGTGGCCGGACGCGAGGCGGCGCTGTCAGATGCGGCGGCGGAGCGGCAGGAGACGGCGATCGAGGCTGAGCGCGACCAGCTGCTCCTGCTGGGCTGCGACGTCCCTGCGCTCTGGCATCACCCGGACGCCTCGGCCGCGATCAGGAAGCGCATCTTGCGAACGGTGCTGCGCGAGGCCGTGGTGACGATTTCGGAGGGCAAGATACGGTTCCTGCTGCACTGGCAGGGCGGCGACCACACCAGGCTTGAGACGCGCAAGCAGAAATCAGGGGAGCACCGCTGGCAGACGGACGTGGAGACCGCACGGATCGTCACTGACCTGGCCCGGGTGCTGCCCGACGGCGTCATCGCTGCGTTTCTGAACCGCGCCGGCCGCCGGACGGCCAAGGGGCACACCTGGACCAAGGCCCGCGTGTGCGCGTTCCGTAGCGGGAGGGATGTGCCCTGCTACCGGGAAGGAGAGCGGCGCGAGCGTGGCGAACTGGTGCTGGATGAGGTCATACAGGAGCTGGGCATCAGCAAGATGACGGCAATCCGGCTGATCCAGGACAGGCTGTTGCCGGCTCGTCAGGCGTGCCCCGGCGCGCCATGGGTCATCAAGGCTGCCGACCTGGACCTGCCAGCCGTGCGCGAGGCCGCCAGCAACGGCCGGCGTCCGGTCCCAAGCGACCCTCGCCAGCAAACCCTTGTGCTGCAATGACATACGGAGGTGGGCATCATGTCGCCTGATCGCTGGCACCCACGACCAGCAAGTTGTCCGGTCGCATCCGCCGCTCCGAACGCAGGATGCGCCCAAGCCGGGCGTGGGCGTCGTGCGCGCGGCCGTAGCCGATCCAGAGGTCACGGTCGATCAGGGCCAGGCGGCGCGCGTCATCGAACTCCAGTACCCGCCTGGCTGTGTCATCCAGGTGGCTCATGACCGGGCTGTCCACCCTACAGCTGCTCGACGTCGGCGAAGGGGACGATGACCTGACCGGCCCAGGATGGCGCAGCAGCGGCGGTCCCCTCTCGCGTCGCCCGAGCTTCCTGGGCGGCTGCCAGGCAAGCAGGACCTGGGAGCCCAGGGCTGGAGGGGGGCAGGATGCCCTGCGCCCGCACGGCCTTTGCGGCCTGAACGGTGCGCTCAGCCCGGCGCCGCACCGTGGTCAGGCGGGCGGTGGCCTCGATGGCACGGACCTTCTCCAGGTTGTCGAACAGCCGGCGCTCCGTCCTGTCCTGAACCTTGAGCGCCTGCAAGCCACGCCGTGCCTCCCCGCTCTGCGCCAGGGTCATGTCGGGATGCGGCACCCGGTACGGCACGGGGATCGGGCCGCCCGTCGTCTCATCGATGACCCAGACCTGCGCCAGGCTGCGCGGGTCGTAGACGACAAGGCGCTCGACCCACCGCTGGTTGTCCCTCCGCCAGAGCGGCAGCAGGTCGGTCGAGCTGTAATCGACCCGGAACAGCCGGATGCCGCAGCGCGTCAGCGCCCGCCGTTCCCAGGGCAGGAAGTCGAGCAGCAGGCGGTCGGCCGGCAGGCGGGGTGGGACCCGTTCGGCATCCGGCAGGCCGGGCCGCCGGTAATAGGCGAGGTAGCGGTCGAGCGGGCGCTCGGCGATGCCGTCATGGACCGCATGGTTGTAGCTGTCGATCGTCAGCGCCAGGATGTGCTCGAGTTCCGGCAGGCTGAGGCAGGCCTGCTGGTCCGGCCTGCTCTCGCCACGCTCCTCGATGCCGCTCCAGGTCGTCCCGCGCAGGCCGTGCACTTTGCGCATCATCGTGCCGATCAGCCGCTCGATGGCGCCGTGCTGCTCGGGGTGGCCGCGGGCGCGCACCTTGGCCGCAATGCCGTGCAGCCGCAGCCCGCGCTGGATGCCGCGCGCCTCGTTCTCCGGCCCCTGGTCGTATTCGAGCGTGCCAGGCCGACCCCAAACCGGCCAGTGAACCTCCGCGAGAGCCCGGCAGGCAAGCCAGCCCTCTTTCGGCAGGCAGGCATGCGCCAGGCAGGTCGCGACCGTGACCGTCGAGGCGGCCTCGAGCGACACCGAGAAGCCGAGGACCACACGGCTGTACAGGTCCACGGCAAAGGTCACGGTCGGACGGCCGACCACCGTCCGGTCGTCCTCGCGCACGAGGCGGATGTCGCACGGCGTGCTGTCGATCTGCACCCGCTCCCACGGCGCCGCGGCGCCCGGGTGCGCCCCGGTCAGCAGGCGCATGCTGCGCGCCGCGGCAGGGCCGTGCCGGCGGCGGGTCAGCCACCCCTGGTCGGCGGCACGGACCCGCGCCTGCACGGCACGGTAGGAGGGCGCCGGCAGACCGGGTGCGCGGCAACGTTCAGCGACCTCCCTCCACAGGCCCAGGATGCTCGGCCGGTTCGGCTTGGCGTAGTGCTGGTCAACCGCAAGGCCGATGATCGCCTCGACCTCCGGACCGAGGCGCCTGGTCCGCCGGCCGCCCTTGATCGTCAGGAGGCCCTCGACGCCGCATCCAGCCTGGACCTGCCGCATCAGCGCGAACACGCGGCGGCGTCCCAGGCCGAGCTCGCCGGCGACCTGGTCGATATCTGCCCGCCCGCGGCGGGGCAGGCGGAGGAGGGCTGTCAGCAGATCCCGGCGCCGGGCCGCCGCTGACCAGTCCGCCTCGGAGAGAGGGCGTTCGTCCAACGGCCGGACTGCCGCCATGGGCAACGAACTGCTGGACACGCTGATCGCCGCCGGGCTGGCGCAGACCACCTCTCCGGCCTCGTTGCGCAGGAGAACGGCATCGGCGCCGAGCGGACGCTCCACACGCCAGCGTCCGCCGGCATGCTCCACCACTGCGCCTGGGACGATGCGCTGCTCCACAACAGGCTCCTGTGTGGCTGCCAAAGGTCATGCTACGCCTTCAATCGGGCAGGGGCGACGGATTTGTTCCGG
>CAXTFY010000441.1:0-4285 GCA_964243265.1 uncultured Acetobacteraceae bacterium
CTCGGCACCTGCGACGGCAACATGGAGGAGGGGTCGATGCGCGCCGACGTGAACGTCTCCGTCCGCAAGCACGGCGAGCCGTTCCGCACCCGCTGCGAGGTGAAGAACGTCAACTCCGTCCGTTTCGTCATGCAGGCCATCGAGGCGGAGGCGGCGCGGCAGGTGCAGGTGTGGGAGGACGGCGGCGCGGTCGTGCAGGAGACCCGGCTGTTCGACCCCGCCCGGGGGGAAACCCGCAGCCTGCGCAGCAAGGAGGACGCGCACGATTACCGCTACTTCCCCGATCCCGACCTGCTGCCGCTGGTGCTGGACGAGGCGTGGGTGGCAGGGTTGCGCGAGCATCTGCCGGAGTTGCCCGACGCCAAGCGCGCCCGGTTTGTCAGCGAGCATGGGCTGCCGGCCTATGACGCGGCGGTGCTGGTGGCCGACCAGGAGACGGCGGCGTTCTATGAAACCGTGGCGGCCGGGCGGGATGCGAAGCTGGCGGCGAACTGGATGATGGGCGACTTCTTCGCCGCGCTGAACCGGACGGGCCGCACGATCGGCGACAGCCCGGTGTCGGCGGCGTCGCTGGGCGGGCTGCTGGACCTGCTGGCCGACCGCACCATCAACGGCCGCATCGCCAAGGAGGTGTTCGAGGCGATGGTCGAGACCGGCGAGCACCCCGCCGCCATCGTCGAGAGCCGCGGGCTGCGTCAGGTCGTCGATACCGGCGCCATCGACGCTGCCGTGGACGCGGTACTAGCTGCGAATCCGGACAAGCTGGCGGAGTATCGCGGCGGCAAGGACAAGCTGTTCGGCTTCTTCGTCGGCCAGGTCATGAAGGCGATGGCCGGCAAGGGTAACCCGGCCCTTGTGAACGACGCCCTTAGGACACGGCTTTCGTAGGAAGCCTCAAAGCGTTTCTACCCCGGCGCTTGCAACCAGATGTTGAGACGGCGATGCCAGTTCCGGTCTGGCAAATGTGCATCATAACAGAAATATCGACAATCGAGGCCTCGATAGGCTACGGTGGTTGCGCTGTATTATGGGGCATGTCGTGGAAAGCGGTTTTGGTAAAGCAATGAGTGACGTATTCGACAAGGAGCAGGGTGCATCGCGCGAAGGTCCCAGCATCCCACGCCACACGCGCCGTCTTTCGGACAAGGTGCTCGTCGCTTTCCACCATGCCTGCGATACCGCGGACCTTGAGGTTGCCGAGCAACTGATCGCCACGCTCGAGATGATGCTGAACCGCCGGCCCGTCCAGGCAGACACCAACCGACGGCGCAGCATCGAGAGCTTGGTGGCCGCCCATGAGCGGCTCTGGCACCTGCGGCACCCTGAGCAGTAACGGGGATCAGCGGCGGCGGCGCCCAGCTTGGGTCGGCAACCCGCAGCCATGCCGTAGGATGTCATCCGCTGATGCGGTAAAGCTGCCGTCGTCCTGGTGCAGCACCAGCCCAGGCAACACCCAGTCTGGTCCATGGTGGTTCCGTATGGCTTGAAGGATGACCAACCGAGCTGGCTGCGTGGGCTTCGGCCACAATGGAACAAGGGTCAATGAACCACATCCGGCCGCAAGCAGCGCGGCCTGCCCGCGTGAGGTCGCTGCCGCGGGCAGGATCAGCGTCAGGCTTCCGCCTGTCCGGAGCATGCGGGCCAGCGCCGCAGCCCATGCTTCGAGTCCCGCGCCCTGCGCCTGTTTCGCCAGCAGGCGTCCGGCGTTCGGGGACGGCGTTCCCGCGGCATCGTGCCAAGGCGGGTTCGCATAGGCGTGGTCGAAGCGGCCGGGCATCTGCAACGCCGTGATGTCCGCCGTCGTGACCACCCAGTCGGCAAAGCCGTTCGCCGCAAGGTTGGCACGGGCGAGGTCCGCCGTCGCCGGGTCGAGTTCCACGCCGGCTGCCGACACGCCCGGCACGCGGGCGCCAAGGCAGAGCAACCCGGCGCCGGCGCCCAATCCGGCCTCCAGGACGCGCTCGCCTGGCAATGCCGGAATGGCGGCTGCCAGGAGCACCGGCTCAAGTCCCGTCCGGTAGCCGGTGGCTGGCTGGACATAGCTCACCTTGCCGCCGAGCAGGGTGCCGGCGGTGGTGTCCATCAGGCCTCGCCGGCCTCCTGCAGCACGCGGCGGGCCTGGCGCTCGTCCTCCGGCAGCACGGCCAAGCGGCGGGGGATGGCGCCGATGCTGCCCTCCACGGCGCTGACATGGCCGTCCAGCAGCACGCAGTCGATGCCGGCGTCGCGCAACAGGGCCGACAGGAAGCTGAGGCGGACCAGGTTGTTGGAGATCAGCAGGGTTCGCATGGCGGTGGCGGCTCCGGACGGCAAAGCGGGACGCGGGCGGCCCGCTCGCCTTGACCCATTTTCCGGCCCGCCGATATGGTGTTGCGCGGACTATGCGTGCCGCCCCGGCGAAATCAAGCCTGGTACGGTCAGGTCGGGCGCAGCCGGGTCGGGTGCGGTCAAGTCGGAGGTTCAAACTTGGGCGTTGTTACCACCACCCCTCCGCCCCATGGCGCTGACCCGGCGCCACCGGACGCGCTGTCCTCGCTGCTCGGCCTGGTCGGTCCGGACCTGGTTGCCTGCAACCGCGCCATCGTCGCCCGGATGGACAGCCCGGTTGCCCTGATCCCGCAGCTTGCCGCACATATCGTCGCCGCGGGCGGCAAGCGGCTGCGCCCGCTGTTGACGCTGGCGTCGGCCCGGATGTGCGGTTACTCCGGCACCCGGCACGTCCACCTGGCGGCCTGCGTCGAGTTCATCCACACCGCGACGCTGCTGCACGACGACGTGGTGGACGAAAGCCTGCTGCGCCGCGGCCTGTCCAGCGCCAATGCGGTGTTCGGCAACAAGGCGTCGGTGCTGGTCGGCGACTTCCTGTTCGCCCGCGCCTTCCAGTTGATGGTGGAGGACGGGTCCTTGAGGGTGCTGGGCATCCTGTCGCACGCCGCCGCCACGATCGCCGAGGGAGAGGTGCTGCAGCTTGTGACGCAGAACGACCTGTCCACGTCCGAGGACCGCTATTTGGACGTGGTCCGCGGCAAGACCGCCGCGCTGTTCGCCGCAGCCTGCCAGGTCGGCGCCGTGGTGGCTGACCGCCCGGCGGCGGAGGAGGCGGGGTTGTCCGACTACGGCACCAACCTCGGCATCGCGTTCCAGCTTGTCGATGACGCGCTGGACTACGCTGCCGATCAGGTGACGCTTGGCAAGACCGTCGGCGACGATTTCCGGGAGGGCAAGATCACCTTGCCGGTGCTGACCGCCTATCAGGCCGGCAACGCCGAGGAGCGGGCGTTCTGGGTCCGCACCATTGAGGCGAGCGAGCAACGCGACGCCGACCTGGAGCGCGCGATGCGGCTGATGGCGGGTAGCGGGGCGATCTCGGCGACGCTCGACCGCGCCGAGCGTTTTGCGGCGAGGGCGAAGTCGGCGCTGGCGGTGTTCCCGGACGGCCCGTTCCGCCGGGCGCTGGCGCAGGTTGCGGATTACACGGTCAGCCGGGTGAGCTGACAGGTTCGCATCCGCTTGCCCGACCAGCTAGGCTGCCTCGCATGAACATGCCGTTTAACCCGCCGCGGATGACCCGGGACGAGTTCTTCGCCTGAGCTGATGCGTACGCGGGGGATCGGAAGTATGAGTTCGATGGCGTTCGACCGGTTCCCATGACGGGTGGCACGCGCAACCACGGACGCATGCAGAGGAATATCCTGCTCGCACTGACCCGCCGCTTGAATGGCGGCGACTGCGAAGCGCTCGGCTCGGATGTCGGCATCACGACCATTGGCGGCGCCATGCGGTATCTTGATGCCCTGGTCACCTGCACAAAGAGGCCGGGCACAGAAAGGCTTATCCCCGGAGTGGTCGTCTTCGAAGTGCTCAGTCCGACCTCCGGCCGGAACGACCGTATCGACAAGCTGCGCGAATACCGCGCCGTGACGTCCATTCTCTGCTCCGTCATCCTTGAATATGCCGGTGCCGGCCTGACTGCATTCCGGCGGGCATCCGGCACCGAGGGGTGGACTGCCGCCGCGTTGCTGACCGACGGTGTCCTGCAAATGCCGGAGATCGGCATCCGGGTCCCAGTCGCCGAATTCTACGCTGGCGTGAACCTGACCGACCCGGAGCCGGAAGCCTAACCGCCGCTAGACGACCGCCATCCCCTCGCGCCGCACCTGCACCGTCAGCTCGTCCAGCGCGCGTTCCACACGGTCCAGCATCTCCGTCACCTCGGCTGCCGTCATGATCAGCGGCGGGCTGAACGCCAGGCTGTCGTTGGACAGCGTGCGGGCGATCACGCCAT
>CAXTFY010000442.1:0-4274 GCA_964243265.1 uncultured Acetobacteraceae bacterium
TGCCCAGGTGGCGGAATTGGTAGACGCGCAGGTTTCAGGTACCTGTGACCGCAAGGTTGTGAAAGTTCGAGTCTTTTCCTGGGCACCAACCGTTTAGAGTTCTCCACGTGGCCGTAACGCAGTTCACCCGTGCAGGGGCCATCCACCTGCACCGGCACGACCTGCCGGCTGGCCTGGATCTCGGCCCCGTGGTGGCGGTCGACACCGAGACGATGGGGCTGAACCCGCACCGCGACCGGCTCTGCCTGGTGCAGGTCTCGGCCGGCGACGGCACGGCGCATCTGGTGCAGCTTATCCCGGCCACCCTCGGCGGACGCGGCTACGATGCCCCCAACCTGGCCGCCATGATGGGCAACCTGGCCGTCCTCAAGCTGATGCACTTCGCCCGATTCGACGTCGCCGTCCTGCAGCAGGCGCTGGGCGTCACGGTCGCGCCGGTCAAGTGCACCAAGATCGCCGCCAAGCTGGTCCGCACCTTCACCAGCCGCCACGGCCTGAAGGACCTCTGCCGCGAGCTGCTCGGCGTCGAGGTGTCCAAGACGCAGCAGACCTCCGACTGGGGCGCTGCCGAGCTTTCGTCCGAACAGATGGCCTACGCCGCCTCCGACGTGCTGCACCTGCATGCCCTGTGGGCGCGGCTGGAGGCGCTGCTGGTGCGCGAGGGCCGGCTGGCGCTTGCGGAGGACTGCTTCGCCTTCCTGCCCACGCGCTGCCGGCTGGACCTGCTGGGCTATGAGGACCCGGATATCTTCAGCCATTGATCCCGTCGCCCGCACGATAGGCCACCCGGTTCGCTTGGCCGGCGTTACCCTCCGTGACCCGGCTTTCATTGACCCTTCCGGAGGGGCCGCCCATACAAGGATAGCGCCAGCCAGGATGTCCATGACAGCCGCCCTCGCCTTCCCCGCCGCCACCGATGTCGAAGTCGCGCAGGCCGTCCTGGCAGCCGAGGCCGCTGGGCTGCGGGCGCTGTCGGCCTCGCTCGACCACCGGTTCGCCGACGCGGTGGAGCGCTTGGCGGCCTGCACCGGCCGAGTCGTGGTGTCCGGCATGGGCAAGTCCGGCCTGGTCGGGCGCAAGATCGCCAGCACCCTGGCCTCCACCGGCACCCCGTCGCTGTTCGTCCACCCGGCCGAGGCGTCGCACGGCGACCTCGGCATGATCGTGCCCGGCGACGCCGTGCTGGCGCTGTCCAACAGCGGGGAGACCGCCGAGCTGGCCGACCTCGTGGCGCACGCCAGCCGGTTCGGCCTGCCGCTGGTCGCCATCACCGGCCGCCCGAATTCCGCCCTGGCCCGCGCCGCCGATGTGCTGCTGCTGCTGCCCGCCGCACCGGAGGCCTGCCCGATGGGCCTAGCGCCCACCACCAGCACGGCGATGCAACTGGCCCTGGGCGACGCCCTCGCCGTGGCGCTGCTGACCCGGCGCGGCTTCACCGCCACCGAGTTCTCCGCCTTCCACCCCGGCGGCAAGCTGGGCGCGCAGCTCCGGCGCGTGTCCGACCTGATGCACCAGGGCGACGCCGTGCCGCTGGCCGACGCCGGGCTGCCGATGGACCGGGCGCTGCTGGTGATGACCGGCAAGGGTTTCGGCTGCCTGGGCGCGGTGGACGCCGCCGGGCGGCTGGTCGGGGTCTTGACGGATGGCGACCTTCGCCGGGCCATGGGGCCGGACCTGTTGCTGCGTAGGGTGGAGGACGTGATGCACCGCACACCCCGCACGATCGGCCCCGACGCCCTGGCCGCCGAGGCGCTGCGCCTGATGAATCTGGCGCCGCGCCCGGTAACAAGCCTGTTCGTGCTTGACATGGACGGTCGGCCGGCTGGCCTATTGCACGTGCATGACCTGTTGCGGGCGGGCGTTGCATGAGCGGGACCCCAATGGCCCAAAACAACCTGGAGCCGGGCCGCGCCGGCCTGGACCGGCTGTCGGCGGCCGGCCCCGTGCGGGCGCGCCAGGTGCCGACCGCGGCGCGCATCGCCCGGCGCCGCACGGCGGTGTCGCTGACGAAGTTCGCACTCCCCATCGCCGCCCTCGCCCTGCTGGGTTCCATCGCCGCCTGGCCGGAGCTGGCGCGGTTGCGCGACCAGGCCCGCGTAGGCTTCCGCCACCTCGCGGCCATCGAGGTGGGGTCGGGCCGGCTGCGGGACGCGCATTACCGCGGCGTGGACGAGCGCGGCCGGCCCTACACGATCACCGCCGACTGGGCGGCGCAGGCCGGGCCGCTGCGGGTGAACCTGGGTGAGCCGAAGGCCGACATCGTGCCGGAGGGTGGCGGCTGGCTGATGGTGCAGTCGCACGACGGCGTTTACATCCAGCACGCCGGCCTTTTGGACCTGTCGCACGAGGTGGTGCTGTATCGCGACAACGGCATGGTGATGCGGACCGAAAGCGCCGCCCTGGACGTGAGGACCGGCGCCGCCGCCAGCGACGACCAGACCCACGCGGAGGGGCCGTTCGGCACGCTGGACGCCCAGGGCTTCGCCCTCACCGACAAGGGCGCGATCATCCAGTTCCGTGGCCCGGCCCGGCTGGTGCTGAACCAGGCGGAGAAGTGAAGGCGATGCGGGTGCTCCTCGTTGCGGCGGCCCTGCTCGGCGCATCGGCGGCGCTGGCCCCGGCGGGGGCGCAGCCGATCGACTTCAGCAAGGGCGGACCGATCGAAGTCACCGCCGCCGATGGCATGGAGTGGCGGCAGAACGAGCAGGAGGTGATCGCCCACGGCCAGGCCCGCGCCGTGCGCGGCGACGTGACCGTGACCGCCGACACGCTGATCGCCCATTATCGCCGCAAGGCTCCCGTCGCCGGGGCAGCGGCGCCGGGCGTCCCGGCGGCCACCCCGGCAGCGTCGGCGCCGGGTGCGCCGGCAGCCGGCACGGCGGCCCCGGCCGCATCGGGTCCGGCATCGGCCGACACCGGCAACAACGAGATCTACCGGCTGGAGGCGGACGGCCACGTCCACATCTTCACCAGCACCGACCTTGCCGTCGGTGACCACGCCATCTACGACATCGACCAGGCGGTGCTGCTGCTGACCGGCAACGCGATGAAGTTGACCACGCCGCAGCAGGTGCTGACGGCACGGGATACCATGGAGTATTGGTCGCAGAAGCACATGGCGGTCGGCCGCGGCCTGGCGACCGTCGTCACCAGCGATGGCCGGCGCGTCACGGGCGACACCTTGGTCGGCTACACCACTCCCCCTGACCAGCCCGGCGCCGCCCCGGCCGGCACGAACCCTGCCCCCCCCAAACCCGCCGCGCCCGCCGCAAAGCCCGGCACCGACCCGTTGCTGAGTTCCGGCAAGCTGCAACGCGTCGAGGGCTTCGGCAACGTCGAGGTCCGCACCGCCACCGAGACCATCCGCGGCAGCCGCGGCGTCTATGTCGCCGACAGCGGCATCGCCCGCCTGGCCGGCGCGGTCCACCTGACCCGCGGGCAGAACCAGATGGACGGCGACGAGGCCATCGTGAACATGCACACCGGCATCTCCACGCTGACCCGCAATCCCGGCAAGCGCGTCGAGGGGCTGGTGGTGCCCAACGACGCCTCGACCTCTGGAACATCCGGGACCCCCGGGGCATCCGGCCCGAAGCCGCCCAAGCCGTGAACGACATGCGGGCCGTGCCGGGAAGCGTCGGGACGGCGGGCGGGCTGACGGCGACCGGCGTCGGCAAGACCTACAAGAAGCGCGCCGTGGTGCAGAACGTCAGCATCACCGTGCACCGCGGCGAGGCCGTAGGGCTGCTCGGACCCAACGGCGCCGGCAAGACCACGACGTTCTACATGATCACCGGCCAGGTCCGCCCCGACACCGGCAGCATCACCCTGGACGGCGAGAACATCACGGGCCTGCCGATGTACCGCCGCGCCCGCCTGGGCATCGGCTACCTGCCGCAGGAGGCCAGCATCTACCGTGGCCTGAACGTGCAGCAGAACATCATGGCCGCGCTGGAGGTGGTGGAGCGCGACCCCGACCGCCGCGGCGCGATGCTCGACGAGCTGCTGGCCGAGTTCGGCATCGGCCACCTGCGCCGCACCCCGTCCCTGGCGCTGTCCGGCGGCGAGCGGCGGCGGGTGGAGATCGCCCGCGCCCTGGCGACGCAGCCTGGTTATATTTTGTTGGACGAGCCGCTGGCCGGCATCGACCCGATCGCCGTCGGGGAAATCCGCGACCTGGTGTCGCACCTGAAGGATCGCGGCATCGGCGTGCTGATCACCGACCACAACGTGCGCGAGACGCTGGAGATCATCGACCGCGCCTACATCATGCA
>CAXTFY010000443.1:0-4267 GCA_964243265.1 uncultured Acetobacteraceae bacterium
CCGACATGTCCCGCACCGTGAAGGGCGAGGTCGTGGCCAGCACCTTCGACGAGCCTGCGACCCGGCACGTCGCCGTCACCGAGATGGTGCTGGAAAAGGCCAAGCGCCTCGTCGAGCACAAACGCGACGTCGTCATACTTCTCGACAGCATCACTCGCCTTGCCCGCGCCTACAACACCGTCGTCCCGTCATCGGGCAAGGTGCTGACCGGCGGCGTGGACGCCAACGCCCTGCAGCGCCCCAAGCGCTTCTTCGGCGCCGCCCGCAACATCGAGGAGGGCGGTTCCCTCACCATCATCGCCACCGCGCTGATCGACACCGGGAGCCGGATGGACGAGGTGATCTTCGAGGAGTTCAAGGGCACGGGGAACAGCGAGATCATCCTCGACCGCAAGCTGTCGGACAAGCGCACCTTCCCCGCCATCGACATCACCAAGTCTGGCACCCGTAAGGAGGAGCTGCTAGTCGAACGCGGCACCCTGTCCAAGATGTGGGTGCTGCGCCGCATCCTGGGTCCGATGGGCATGACGGACGCGATGGACTTCCTGCTCGACAAGCTGAAGTACTCGAAGACCAACCAGGACTTCTTCGACGCGATGAACACCTAGGCGGGCATTCCCCGCCTGGCCTCGGCGACGTGAACATTCGTTCACGCCGCCCGTCGCCCAAGCTCACGCCGTTCCAAGCTTACGCTGTCATTGCGAGCCGCGCTTGCGACGCGGCAATCCAGAAACGGCCAGCGCAGTCCGTGCATTCCCTGAATTGCCGCGCCGACGCCGGCTCGCAATGAAGACGCCCTGAGTCCCCAGCCTAACCCAAGGGCAGCCGGTGCTAGTACCAGCCTCCGTCCACGATGAACTCCCGGGCCGTCACCAGCCGGCTGTCATCGGCGGCGAGCCACAGTACCATGCGCGCCACATCGTCGGCGTGCAGCGGATCGGGGATGCATTGCCCCTGCCGGCGGCGCTCCTCGCCCTCCGGCGTCACCCATAGGTCGAGCTGCCGCTGCGTCATGATCCAGCCCGGCAGCACCGTGTTCACCCGCACATGCTGCTGCCCCAGATCCCGCGCCAGGCCGCGCGTCAGGCCGATGACCGCGCTCTTCGCCGCCGTGTAGGCCGGCATCCCGCCCGTGGCGAGCAGGAAGGAATTCGAACTCATGTTAATGATGCTGCCGCCGCCGGCCGCGATCATGCCGGGCTTGACCGCCTGGGCGCAGAAGAATTGGTGACGCAGGTTGGTGGCCATCCGCTCGTCCCAGTACTCCGGCGTCACCTCGTCGATCGGGTGGCGGTCGTCGCGGGCGGCGTTGTTGACCAGCACCGTGAAGGCCCCGCCCAGCCCGTCCGCCAGTTGAGTGATGGCCGCGCGCAGGGCGGGGATGTCGCGCAGGTCGGCCCGGGCAGAGCGCACGCCGGGGCAGGCCTCCACCACCTCCGCCGCGGCGGCCTCGTCCAGGTCGATGAAACCGACCTGGCTGCCCTGGGCCGCGAAGTGCTCGACGATGCCCCGGCCGATGCCGGACGCTCCGCCGGTAACCAGCACCCGCCGGTCGCGCAGGCTGGGATAGGTGGCGTAATTGCTCATGGCGCCAGGGTACAGCACCGGCCGCGCCGTGGACAGCCCACCCCGTAGCCGCCGGGCATCACTTCGCCGCCGAGGCGACGACGCCGGCAAACAGCGCGGCACGCGCCCCACGGCGCTCAGGTCCCTCAAGGCCGGTTTCCAGGCAAAGCGTCGCGTAGCCATGCACCAGCGACCAGGCGACGAGCGTGAGACTCCCCACCGTATCCGGCGGCGCCATCGCGCCGATGATGTCGGCCAGCTGCCCGAACGACACCGCAGCGGCGGCCTGGGCCGCCGGGTGGCGCTGCAGGTCCACCAGCTCCTTCGAGAACATCAGCCGGAACAGCGCCGGCGAACCTTGGGCAAAGGCGATGTAGCCCTCGCCCGCCCGCTCCAGCCGGGTGACTGCCTCGCCGCCGCTGCATCCCGCCGCCGCCGTATCCCGGCCAAGCCGCTCGAAGCCGTCACGGACCAGCTCGGCCAGCAACGTCTCCTTGTCGGCGAAGTGGTTGTAGGGCGCTTGCCGCGACAGGCCCGCCCGTTCGGCGACCTGGCGCAGCGACAGGCCTGCCGCGCCGGCCGTCTCCAGCAGCTCCGCCGCTGCACGGATCAGCGCATTCCGGGCGTCACCATGGTGATAGGGCGTCCGCACCGCTGTCGTGCTCATGCCGGGTGTCTTGCTGACTCATGTTGACGGCGTCAATGCTAGCAGCATATTGACGCCGACAACTTCAGGGGGCTTGTCTTAGCTGGCTCGGAATGCTTCTCCAGGGCGCCTCCGTACGACACCACCCTGACCGGTCGAAGCCGGCAATCGCAAAGGGACCTGACGATGGCTGCACTCATCAAGAAAAGGGTCTGCGCCGAGGTCGAGGGAGACATCGTCGTCTTCTTGATCGGGATGCGGATCAACAAGCTCTGGAAGCTGTGGAAGTGGCTCCCCATCGCCGCGGCGATGCCGCGGATGCTCAAGGAGCTTGCGGCGCATCCCGAGCTTGGGATGCTCTCCGCACGAGGGTACCTTGGACCGCGCGACCTGATCTCCGTGCAATACTGGCGGAGCGCGGAACACCTGCAGGCCTATGCCCATGCGTCCAACAAGCAGCACCTGCCGGCCTGGCAGGCGTTCAACCGGGCGGTCGGGACGGGTGGCGACGTGGGCATCTGGCATGAAACCTACGTGGTGCCCGCCGGTCATTCGGAGTCGGTTTACGCCAATATGCCGCGTTATGGCCTGGGCCTGGCCGGCGCCGTGTTCCCCGCCAAGGGCCAGCGCGCCAGCGCGTCGAAGCGTCTCGCGCGCATGGCCACGCCGAGGTAGCGGCCCACCAGCAGCCGCCAGCGGGTCCGGGCGGACGTTCCCGAGGCGCCTCGCCTATCCCGGCAGGAAGTCCGGCACCGAGAAGTAGCGCTCCCCGGTGTCGTAGTTGAACCCCAGCACGGTCGCGCCAGCCGGCAGCTCCGGCAGCTTCTTGGCGATGGCGGCCAGGGTCGCCCCGGACGAGATGCCGACCAGCAGCCCCTCCAGGCTCGCCGAGCGCCGGGCATACTCCCGCGCCTCCTCCGCCTCTACCTGCACCACTCCGTCCAGCACCTCGGTATGCAGGTTGTCCGGGACGAACCCGGCACCGATGCCTTGGATCGGGTGCGGCGCCGGCTTGCCGCCCGAGATCACCGGCGACTGCGACGGCTCCACCGCGAACACCTTGAGGTTGGGCCACAGCGGCTTCAGCACCTCGGCGCACCCGGTGATGTGCCCCCCGGTGCCGACGCCGGTGATGATGGCGTCCACCCCGTCCGGGAAGTCCGCCAGGATCTCCTGCGCCGTGGTGTGGACGTGGACGGCGATGTTGGCCGGGTTCTCGAACTGCTGCGGCACCCAGGCGCCGGGGTGCTGCCCGGCCAGCTCGTGCGCGCGGGCGATGGCGGCCTTCATGCCGCCCTCGCGCGGGGTCAGGTCGAACGTCGCGCCGTATGCCTGCATCAGGCGGCGGCGTTCGACGGACATGCTTTCGGGCATCACCAGGATCAGCTTGTAGCCCTTCACCGCCGCGACCATCGCCAGGCCGATGCCGGTGTTGCCGGATGTCGGCTCGATGATGACGCCGCCGGGCTTGAGCTGCCCACTGGTCTCGGCGGCCTCGACCATCGCCAGGGCGATGCGGTCCTTGATGGAGCCGCCGGGGTTGGCGCGCTCGGACTTGATCCAGACGTTGGCGTCGGGGAACAGGCGCGACACGCGGATGTGCGGCGTGCGGCCGATGGTGTCGAGGACGCTGTTGGCTTTCATGATGGTATCTCCGCGGGTCGTTTGGGCTGGGGGCGGGCTGATTAGCAGCAAAGCCAACGGACTGCACAGTCCCGCCATTGGGGGAACCTGGCTGCCTGCTCCCTCTCCCTCCGGGCTTGGGCCGCGAAGCGGACCAAGGCCGGGGTGAGGGGGTCTTGCTTGCCTGCTGCGCCAGGGACCGCCGGCGTTGCCGGAGCCGGGCTGTTTCGACCAGGGACAGCGCTGCAAGACCTCCTCACCCCAGCCCTCTCCCGAAGTGGGGAGAGGGAGTCAGCTCGCGCCGGGGTCACCCCACTGTCAGCACGATCTTGCCCTTCACCTTGCCGGTCCGGTTCAGTTCCTGCGCTTCCGCCGCATCCGTCAGCGGCAGGGTGGCGCCGATGTTGGGCCGTATCTGCCCGGCGTCGATCA
>CAXTFY010000444.1:0-4265 GCA_964243265.1 uncultured Acetobacteraceae bacterium
TACCTAGGTCAGCCGCATGTCGCAAGCCGACCAGCAGCCAAGTTGACGGTGCCGGGCCGGAGCTGATGACGGGTCAAGGCGATCCGCACTGGCTGACCTTGCTCGGCCTGAGACCGCTTCAGCCTCGGCGAGCTTGACCCTGGGTGGCTGACCGCCTCCCGCACAGGCCGGCAGTTTCTGCGCGCCTCATTTAACCCAAAAGAAGCGAATTCTGAACCACGCCCAGCTCCGCCCAACAGTAGCCAACAATGACCGGACATTACCCTCTATGGAGCGGGCCAGGGAAGCCTGTTTAGCCCTGCTTCGGTTGTGAACTCCTAAGAATTGTAAGGCAAGTAGAGTTGTATTAACACGGACCGTGATCTGACACGCCTGGTTGTGCTAACGCCACGAATGTTCCCGTAATCAGAGTGAGACATGCCGGACTGCTTCGAAACCACGTTGGCATCGGAAGGCGAAGCGAAGCATATCCCGTCCAGGATGGACTGGCTGGCTGTTCGGAAGCTCCGGCTGGAGATAGACGGGCAGCTATGAGCAGCGTACTCTGGTCCATCCCCTTATGCATGCGCGACCAACACGATCAGCGTTTGATGCTGATTGCTGCCGTTGTCTGCGCGATAGGGGTATACGCCTCCTTTGCACTTGCCATTCATGCGGCGCGATCAACAGATAAAACGCGAAAGTTCTGGGAGCTGGTTAGCGTTGTTGCCAGCGGGTGCACGGCGTGGGCGACCCACTTCATCGTACTTCTCGCTTTCAAGCCGGGCATGGTCGCAGCGTTCGATCCTGTGCTGACTGCAACGTCGCTTCTTTGCGCTACCGCTGGCATAGGCGCCGGCGTAATGCTTGCCTTGGGCACACGGAGCAAAGTCCGGCTCTTCGTCGCCGGTCTGATCGTCGGCCTAGGCGTCGTGATGTTGCACTATGTAGGCCAGGCAGCATACCTTATTCAGGGAACGACCAGTTGGGACTTCCGGCTTGTCGTCCCATCCATCCTCATCAGCCTGCCCATCTCCGGCTTGGCTCTGCTGACGGCGGCGCATCGCAACCGCCGGCTTCGTAAAGGTGCCGCCCCACTGCTGCTGTTCTCGATAGCCTTGCTTCATTTCTGTGGCATGGCAGCAATGACGTTGCACTTCGATCCGACCCAAACTCTGCCAAGTTATGCGGTTTCGCCTGAGGTCATCACGCCGGCGGTTGCGGGCGTCTGCCTCGGGCTCTTAGCACTTGCTGTGACCGGTTGGCGTTTTGAACTTGCGGCCAAAGTCCGCTTGCGTCGGGACCAGCAACGGCTGCGAGAGCTCGCAGACGTCGCGTTGGAAGGTCTGCTCGTCTGCCAAGGGGATGTCATCGTGACAGCCAACAGCAGCATCGAGCGGCTCTCCGGCCATGATGCATCCGGCTTGGTCGGAACCTTCGTCAGCTCGCTGCTTCCCCGCCTGGACCTTCCGAGCCTGCCAGAGCGCGAGGAGCGCGAAGCCGAGCTTATAGGAGCCGACGATCAATCGGTTCCGGTCCGCGTTCTGCGCTGTGAGGTACGTTTGGGACGCAAGCTTCAAACGGTCATTGCCGTGCGCGATCAACGTGAACGCCTTCGCACCGAGGCGAAGATGCACACCCTGGCGTTCAGCGACCCGCTGACCGGGCTGCCAAATCGAACGCGGTTTCATGACCTTCTCGCGATGCATGCTACCTCTAGGCGCGAGCGCGACCAGAGCTTTTCAGTCCTGATGGTCGATCTGGACAGGTTCAAGCAGATCAACGACACACTGGGTCACGCTGCCGGCGACCTTTTGCTGTGCAAGGTTGCTGATCGCATGAGTTCGGTCGTTCGTAAAGACGATCTTGTGGCCAGGCTCAGCGGTGACGAGTTTGCCGTGCTCCAATTCCACACGCATGAACGCGAGACAGCCGAAGAGCTGGCTTCGCGTATCGTGGCAGCGATCGGAGGCCAGCCTTTCATGCTCGAGGGCCAGTCTGCATACGTTGGAGCAAGTATTGGGGTAGCCTGTGCCCCTGTTGACGGCGATGATCCGGCTGAGCTTCTCCGCAATGCCGATCTTGCCCTCTACGCGGCCAAGGCGGATGGCAAGGCGACGTTCCGGAGGTATGACTCTGCTCTTGATGAGCGAACGCGTGAGCGGCGAGCCCTTGAGGCTGGGCTCGGGCAGGCGCTCGTTGAGGGGCAGTTCGAGGTTCATTATCAGCCGATTGTTGACGCACGATCTAGCCGTATCACGTCAGCCGAAGCCCTGGTCCGCTGGCGCCACCCTGAGCGAGGCTTGATCCTTCCGAGTGGGTTCATCGAACTTGCCGAGGAGACTGGGCTCATTGTTCCGCTCGGCGAGTGGGTATTGCACACCGCATGCGCAGAAGCCGCAACCTGGCCCGACAACATCAGTGTAGCCGTTAGCCTGTCACCCTCCCAGTTTCGCGCGGGCGGGTTGGCAATTGTGGTCGGAAGAATATTGGAGGAAACTGGACTAGACCCTCGACGTCTCGAACTGGAGATCACAGAAGGCGTTCTTCTCAATGGCGAGAAGGCAATCTTACAGATGCTGCAACAGCTTCGAACTCTTGGCCTGCGGATATCTATGAATGGCTTCGGAACTGATTATTCATCGCTAAGTCACTTGCGCTGCTTCCCATTCGATATGATCAAGATCGACCATTCAATCGTAAGTCAAGTGTCATGTGATGCTGAAAGCGCTGCGATTGCACGGGCTGTCATAGCAATGGGCGGCTGCCTCGGCATGTCAATCACCGCCGAAGGTGTCGAGACGGTCGGACAATTTGATTTTTCGGTCGCCGAGGGTTGCAATACTATTCAGGGCTACCGCGTCAGTCGGCCTTTGCCGGCAGACGCATTCGCATCGTTTGTTGAACGTCATGACGCAGAGCCATTTGCGTTTGCAAACGGAAGGCAGAGCGTCAGTTTTTAGAGGTGGTCTTCAGAGTCATGCATTTCGTAAGAGAACTTAGCTCTTATCGGGTTCCGGGGTGGTGGTGAGTTCGTCACGCAACTAAGCAGGCATCTCCTGCCCCGCACACGGATGGCAGGATTGGGGCGTTGTTAGTTTGTGGCGGGTAGCTGTCATGGTGGGTTGGTCTCCTTTTAGTTGTAATGGCTGAGCAGAAGGCGGCGTTGCGGGCGCTGTCGCGGCCCAACGTGTGCGGCGAGGCGGACCGGGCGCGTGCCATCCTGCTGACCCTGGAGGGCTGCACGAGCCCTCAGGTGGCCCAGGCATTTGGCGTCACGGCCGACGCGGTGCGGGACTGGCGGGGGTGGTTCAGCGAGCGCGGCGTGGACGCGCTGCGCTGCACGCTGGCGCCGGGTCCATCACCGGAGAAGGGGCAGCGCATCCTGGAGGTGGCGAGTCGCGGCTGCGCCAGCCCGTCGAGGACCGCACCAACTGGACCTTGCTGCGGCTGCTGGCGGAGATCGAGCGGCAGACCGGGGCTGCGATTTCCACGTCGCACCTGAGCTCGACTTTGGCCTTTTCAGACCGGATAGCATGTGGTTTCGGTGAGGCTGTCGAGGAGCGCGCGCGGGATTGTTGCCATGTTCTGGGCGTTCGGCGACGTTGAGAAAGCCGGTTCGATCCAGAGCTGGCAGCGCACGGCGGCGAGCGCATCGGAGAAGGCGATGGCGGGTTTGGCATACCCTGCAGCCCGCCTGGGCAGGACGAGGCCGCGCGCGGCCAGGTCGCTGGCCCAGAGAGTTGTCACGAGCGAGAACAAGGCGAGCAAGCACGGCGTGGTGCGGGCGATGGCGAGGTCCGACCCCTCGCAAGCGCCTTTGCGCTTACGCCCTTCAGGACGGATCGCTTCGCGATGGCGCTGCGTCTCGACGCCCAGATGGCGACGCACCTCGGCGAACGTGACCTCGACGGACCAGCGGCGGACGAACAGCTGCAGGATGGCAATTGGATCGGCAGCCTGGTCCGTGCACAGGAACGCCTGCGGCTCGAACTCGCCGGCCGGATCGCGGACCAGCAGCCAGCGGATTGGTACCTACTTGCCCGGGTGATACCAGAGTGCTGTGCCCGAGACGATATCGAGTCGGCGCTCGTCCTGCCCATACCAGCCCGTCACCGTGACGCGCTGCCACTTTGTTTTTGGATCGGCCAGGTGCTCGAGTAGCGTCGGCTGGCGCGCGCCGCAGACGGTAAGCGTTGCGGCGCGGCCATTCTTCCGGGGTAGATGCTGAGTGTGGTTGGTCTGCTTGAGGCAGGGAGCTTCGAGCTGACGCTATGTTTGACCTT
>CAXTFY010000445.1:0-4248 GCA_964243265.1 uncultured Acetobacteraceae bacterium
CAGCGTCAGCATCTTCGGCCGCTCCACGCCGGTAGAACTGGAGTACAGCCAAGTAGAAAAAGTCTAACCCGCCCGCCTTCCCCCTCTCCCTCCGGGAGAGGGCCGGGGTGAGGGAAGCCGCAAGCACTGCACTCGCCAGCTAAAACATCAGACCCCGCCACCAAACGACTTCAACGGCTGCGCGGCATCCGCCAGCCGCACTGGGTCCACCACCACCCCACTGGCCACCGGGGCCTTGCCCTGCACGTAATCCCGCGTGGCATTGACGCAATCCAGCGCGATCACGCACGACCGGCGCAGGTAAACCACCGAAAAGCTCCGCGTCTCCGGCTCGCCCCGGACCACGATGGCGTCGTGCCCGTTGGACAGCCCGACGGTCTGCAGCCGCAGGTCGTACTGATTGGACCAGAACCACGGCACCGCATCATACGGCACCAGAGCGCCAATAATCGCCTTGGCGGCAACAATCGCCTGATCGACCGCATTCTGCACCGACTCGACCCGGACGCGGACCCCGTCCGCAAACCGGTTCCGGTGCGCCGCGCAGTCGCCGATGGCATAGATGTCCGGCAGGCTGGTCCGGCAGCAGGCGTCCACCTCGACCCCGTTGCCCCCCGCCGCCCCGGCGTCGATCAGCGGCTGCATCGCCGGCACGATGCCGATGCCAACCACCACCAGGTCGGCCGGGATCACCCTGCCATCGCCAAGCCGCACGCCGCTGGCCCGGCCCTCCCGCTCCTCGATGCACTCCACGGCCGTGTTGAGCAGGATGCGGACCCCGCGGGCGCGGTGCTCAGCCTCATAGAACCGCGACACCGGCTCCCCGGCCACGCGCGCCAGCACGCGGTCCTGCATCTCGATCACCGTGACCGGCTTTCCCATCGCAGTCAGGACCGCCGCCGCCTCCAGGCCGATATAGCCGCCGCCGACCACCACCACCCCGGCGGCACCCGCCAACTCGCCCTTGATAAGGTCCACGTCGCCGCGCGTACGCATAGTGTGCACGCCGCCCAGGTGGTGCCCGGCGCATGACAGCCGCCGCGCCGCCCCGCCGGTGCACCAGACCAGCACCCCGTATCCCAGCGCCGCGCCATCGCCGGTCCGCACCGTATGCGCCACCGGGTCAACACCGGCGACCCGCTGGCCGCGCAGCACGGTGATGTCGTGTTCCGCCCAGTACTCCGGCGCCTTCAGCAGCATGGCCTCGAACGGCTTCTTGCCGGCCAGGTAATCCTTGGACAGCGGCGGCCGTTCATAGGGCCAGCAAGGCTCGTCACCGACCAGCGCCACGCTGCCGGCGAACCCGAGTTGACGCAGCGACACCGCGGCCTGGGCGCCGGCATGGCCCGCGCCGACGATCACCACGTCGAACCGTCGCACCGCCCCGTTCCGCCCTAAGGACACGCCCTGTCCCGATCCGGGCCGGCGGGATGCGGCATCAGCCCTCCTCGGCGATGGTCACCCGCAACCCGTCCAGGGCCGGGACGAACGGGATCTGGCAGGACAGGCGCGAGGTCGGCGTGCGCCGGTCCGAGCTGTCCAGCAGGTCGTCCTCGTCCCCGCCCGGCGGGCCGACGCGCGCAAAATCCTCGGGATCGACGATGACGTGGCAGGTCGCGCAGGACAGGCTGCCGCCGCACAGCGCCTGCAGGTCGTCGAACCCCGCCTTGCGGATGATCTCCATCACCGACATCCCGGTTGCGGCCGGAATGGTCCTGGTGTCGCCGTGCGTGCTGGTAACGGTCAGGGAAGCCACGGGGGTATCCTCATGCTTGCAGGGTCGCTGGCCGGAGCGCCGCATCCCGCCGCAGCCCGTCCGGCTGGTCAGGAACGGCCCGCCGCCCATGCCGCCTTCTTGGAACCACGCGCATGGGTCCGCAAGACCCGCGCCCCGGCAGATGGGCCGCCGCGGGCGGAAACGGCGGGCCGGCGCCGGCGGATCGTCCGCTCCGGGATGCCGGATGGCGGCGGCGAGGGGCGTCGTCCCGCCCGGCTGCGCTGTGGCCGTACCGACATTCGGCCGGGCCAATCGCGGTTTTCGTCACGCCAGTGCATATGAGGTCTGGCGCCCCGGCCGATCCGCCTTCTAGCCTGGGAAAAACGGGGAGGAAGCAACAATGGACGACATTGCAACGGCTGGGGCAGCGCTGGCGCCGCCGCGGGCGACGGTGCGGGTGCGCGGCATCCAGCGCACGGCACTGGCGATGCTCGTGCTCGGCGGGGTGGTCAACTACATCGACCGCGCGACGCTTGCGGTGGCCAACCCGCTGATCCGCGCCGACCTGAACCTGTCGATTGCCGACATGGGCTACCTGCTCTCGGCCTTCCTGTGGGCGTACGCGTTCTCGCAGCTGCCCACCGGGGCGATGGTGGACAAGCTCGGGCCGCGCCTGCTGCTGTCCATCGGCCTCGCGGTATGGTCGTTCGCGCAGTTGCTGGGCGGGCTGGTGCGGGGCTTCGGCGAGTTCTTCGGCGCCCGCGTCCTGCTGGGCATCGGCGAGGCGCCGCAGTTCCCCACCGGCGCCCGCGTCGCCCGCGATTGGTTCAACCCCAGGGACCGCGGCCTGGCGACCGGCGTGTTCAACTGCGCCTCCACGCTCGGTACCGCGATCGCCGTGCCGCTGCTCACCTACCTCATGCTGTCGTTCGGCTGGCGCTGGATGTTCATCATCATGGGCGTCGCCGGGCTGCTGGTGGCGGTGCTGTGGTACAGCGTCTATCGCAACCCCGCCGACGTCGCCCTGACCGCGCAGGAGAACGCCTACCGCACCGAGGGCGACCCGCCGGGCCAGCGCACCAAGGTCAGCTTCGCCGAGTGGAAGCAGCTTTTCCGCTTCCGCACCACCTGGGGGATGATCCTCGGCTACTTCGGCTGCATCTACCTCACCTGGATCTACACCGCCTGGCTGCCGGGCTACTTGGAGATCGAGCGCCACATGAGCGTGAAGTTCACCGGCATCGCGGCGTCGATCCCCTTCGTCTGGGGCGTGGTGGGCGGCGTGCTCGGCGGCTACCTTGCCGACATCCTGGTGCGCCGCGGCGTGTCGCCGATGAAAAGCCGCCGCTATCCCTGCGCCATCGCCCTGCTGGGCACCTCCGGCTTCACGCTGGCGGCGGCCTATGTCGAGAGCAACACGCTCGCCATCGCCTTCATCTCGGCGTCGCTGTTCCTGGTCTATGTCACCAGCACCTGCGCCTGGGCGCTGAGTTCGGTGGGGGCGCCGACCAACTGCACCGCCTCGATCGGCTCGATGCAGAACTTCGGCGGCTACCTCGGAGGGGCGCTCGCGCCGACGGTCACCGGGCTGATCGTGCAGGGCACTGGTTCGTTCGTGCTGGCCCTTGTGGTGGGGTCGGTCATCGGGGTGCTGTCGGCCGGCTCGTACCTGTTCATCGTCAAGGACCCGATCACCGCGGCGGACCTGGGCGTGCCATAGCCCGGCATCCCCGGCCTGCGATCAGGCGGCTTGCAGGACCAGCCCCTGCTGCGGCCGGCGGTCGTCGGCCGGCATCCCCGGGCTGGACCGCAAC
Source organism: uncultured Acetobacteraceae bacterium (assembly GCA_964243265.1). Lineage (GTDB taxonomy): Bacteria > Pseudomonadota > Alphaproteobacteria > Acetobacterales > Acetobacteraceae > DASWOJ01. Next base: position 3,532 of record CAXTFY010000445.1, read on the forward strand.
AAGGACCAGCCCGGCGCCTGCAAGCCGCATGAGGGCGAAGCCGGACACCCCCGCCGCCGCGACCAGCCGGGTCCGCTGCGGCAGGTAGCGGGCGGCCACAGCCGGCAAGGCATCATCGCGCCTGTCACGCGCAGCATCGTGTTCAGCCCAGCGGCGCCGATGGCCAAGCACCCGCGGCCGCCGCTGGGGCAGTTCGCCGGCAACCAAGTCAATCGCCGCTTGCCGCCCGACCGGCCTGTGGCCGGAACAGCGCGTTGCTGCTGGGCCACGATCAGGCCGCTCCCGCAGTTTCAATAGGGGTGAGGCGGTGCGGAAAGCCATGTCGCTGTTTCAGGGGTAATCCCATACTAACCGTTCTTTATTATGATTGGTTTTTCGCTCCCCCTGCGTCATTTCGATGCGATAATCCAGAAGCCGCATAAGCGAATTGACCGCTGGCGCCGCTTGGGTTGCCGCACCGAAGCCGGCTCGCAATGACGGTGCCGGATAAAAACAGATATCGTAACGTTGGGAATGGATGGCCATTGGTGTCATTGCACCGGATACAAGACATGATCCTTTCTGACTAACGCCTGAAAACCTGGCCGTCCTAAATGAGCCTGTGCCGGATCGGCGCAATGTCCCATTTCGCAAAAGCCACAGGGTTGCAGGATGCTGCCTACGCCAGCGACGACGCCGTTCCCGCTTGGGGCTTACCTGGGCAACCCCGACAACAGC
>CAXTFY010000446.1:0-4234 GCA_964243265.1 uncultured Acetobacteraceae bacterium
CCGAACGCGCCGTGCCGCGCTTGGCCAGCGCATGGGCCGCCATCAGCAGCCAGGCCTTTTCCTGCGTATTGAGCTGATCGGGATCAAGGCGCTCGCGAGCGAGCCGCGCCATCAGGGCCGACACCGCCGCGTCATGCCCGGTCTCCGCCGCCACGGCCAGCACGCCCGCCTCCTCGCGCAGCGGCGACCAGAAGTAGGCATTGCGCCACCAAAGCGGGACCGACGCGGCGCCCAAGTTGCTGATGGCGCTCCCGAACGTGCTCTCGGCCAACCCGGTCTGGCCCATCAACGATTGAGCGCCAGCCAGGTCGGCCAGGGCCATCGGGGCGGCCGTCTCGCCATCGCGCCACGCCACCGTCTGGTCCCCAAGCGAGAGATCAGCAGACAGCGCGCGCAGGCTGGACGGATCGACCCGGCTGGTGCGCGCCAGGACGTAGGCCGCATAGGCCCGCGTCGGCGCAGCCGGCTCGGCATAGGCGCCATCATAATTGTCGTTGCCGTTTTGCAGGTTGCGCTCGATCCAGCGGGAGGAGTTGCTGGTGACACCCTCCGGCACGGCGAACCCGGCATCCCGCGCCCGCAACAGGAAGTCGAGCACATACACGTTCAGCCAAGTCGAGGCATCGCCGTCCCCCACGCGCCACAGCCCGAACCGGCCGGCGGTATCCTGCCGGTCGATGATGGTGGCGATGGCCGCCTGCACCCTGTCATGCACGCCGCGGTCACTGGCCGGGCGACCCAGCAAGCGTGCGTCGTTGAAGTAGAGCAGCGGCAGCGCCGAGGAGGAAAGCTGCTCCGTGCAGCCGAACGGATAGGTATACAGCGACTGCAGCAGCCCCGGCACGTCGATCCCGCCCGTGGCGGAGTAGCCGATCGTCACCTGCACGCTGCCCGGCACGAACGGCGCCAGCAGGTCCGGCCCCGCGGTATAGGTCTCGCCGGGCGCCTGCGTCGCAGCCTGGCTCAGCACCAGGTCGGGGTGCGGCGAGCGCACCGCAATGTCCCACTGATGGGTGATGTGCAGCCCGCCCGGCCCGGTCAGGTCCGCCGTCAGGTGGGCAACCCCAGTTTCGGCGCCGGCCAGGTTAAGCCGGGCCTCGCGCCGCTGGCCGGGATCGAGATGCAGGTCGATCGTGCCGGGTCCGCGCCAAGCCGCTGCGCCACTGGCGGCGAGTGCCAGGTGATAGTCCCCGGCAGGCGCATCGGTGTCCTGCAGCGAGACACCCACGCTGGCGACATCGCCCGGCGCCAGGAAGCGCGGCAGCGCCAACTCGGCCACCACCGGGTCGCGCACGGTCAACGCCGCCTCGGCATGGCCCGCCGCCTCGTGGTCATAAGCCACCGCCATCAGCCGCAACTCTCCCGCGAAATCCGGCAGGTCGAGCGGGATCGCCGCATTCCCGTCCGCGTCCAGCTCCACCGGCCCGTGGAACAGCGAGACCACCTTGGTGGACGTGACCGGCAGGCCGGCGCCGCCCAGCGAACCCTCGTCGCCGCCCTCGTGCAGGGCGCCGGCATCGGCGGTCCCTTCCAGCAGGCGGCCGTAATCGTCGCGCAGGTCCATGGCGAACCGGGTGCGGCCGAGCAACGCCGCCACTGGGTCCGGGCTGGCGAAGTGGGTGAGCTGCAAGACCCCCTCATCGACCGCCGCCAGGGTGACGAAGGCGCGGCCATGCAACCCCGCCACATGCACCGGCACGGTGATGGACTGGCGCGGGGTCACCGTGGCAGGCACGCCGACGCTGACGGCCAGGGTGTGCGGCGCCGGGTCGGTCGCAACCCAGGCCAGACCCACGGCGCGCACCGGCTCATGCGGCTTGCCCGCCGCGGCGAGCGGACGGTACGCCTCCGCCAGCACATGAACGCCAGCGCCCCAGCCGGCGGTCGCCACCAAGTCCAGCGTGGCGCCATCCGCCGCCATCTCGACCCGGCGCGTCTCCAGCACCCGGCCGGCGCTCTCGACGATGACCTGCGCCGGGCCGGCGAACGGGCCGCGGACGTGGATGTGCGCCGTCTCGCCGCTCCGCACCACGGCACGGTCGGTCTCCACCGCCAGCCGGTCCGGGATGTCGGCATTCGCGGAGCCGTTCCAGCCGCTGGCGAACCGCACGCTGCTGGCCGCGCCCGTCGCATCGTCGCCGACCACCAGGCGGTAGTCGCCCCAGCCCAGGGTCCTCGCGATCTCGGCGGGTCCGCTGGAGGGGGTGTCGAGCGTGCCGGACGCGGCCTCGTCCTCGGTCGTGTAGGTGTGGAACGTCCACCCGCTGCCACCCTCCCGCCACCAGTCCCAGCGGTGGTTCTCGGCATAAAGACGCCAATGCAGCCCGGCTGCGGCCACCGGCGCGCCGTCGGCGCCAAACGTGCGGACGGCAAACTGGGCGGGGCTGCCCTCGTTCACCTGGTCACCGAACAGCTTGCGGATGCCGATCAGCAGCGGATGGTTGTGGACCGGCAGGGACAAGGTTTGCTTCACCGCGCGCCCGGTCGGCTCCACCAGCCCGGCGTCCACCACGGCGCGCAACGGCGAGCCGATGCCATCCGGGACGCTCAGCGCCGCGTCGATGGCGACATGCCCGGCCTCGTCGGCATCGGCCAGCGTCAGGGCTTGCAGGGCGTCGGGGATCGTCTCGTCCGCGTCGCCAAAGCTGTACTGCGCCGCACCGGCCACCGGGTGTTCGTCGCGCACCAGGCGGATGTCGCCCTCGGCATGCAGCCCGGCGGCGGGCGCGCCATACAGGAAGCGCCCGTCGATGGCACCGGACAGCCGCGCCCCCGGCTCGACCGCCGCCGCGGTGGCGGTCAGCCCCACCTCTAGTTGCTGCGGCACGAAATCCATCACCGAGACGGAGGCGCGGCCAACCGGCGGCAAGCTCGGGTCCACGAACGCCTCGATCACCCAGTTGCCCTGCGCCGCGGTGGCGCTGAGCGCCAACGCCTGCCCGAACCCCGCATCCGGCGCCGGCGGCAGGGCGGTGCGGCTGGCCTCCACCCCATCGGGCCGGCGCAGCACCAGGGTCAAGCCCGCGCCGTCCACCGCGGACAGCCCGGCGGTACGCAGCAGGGCGGTGACGTTGATCGTCTCGCCGGGCCGGTAGATGCCGCGGTCGGTGTAGACGAACGCCTCGATCGGCCCCGGCGACACGCGGCCATCGGCACCGCGATCCGACAGGTCGAACCCCGGCGCCGTGAGGCTTTGCAACACAAAATCACCCGCCGCGGTGCTCGCGACCAGCGTGGCGGCGGCGGCGGCGAGCTTGCCGCGCAGCAGGCCCGGCGCGAACACGGCACCGCCCAGCGCATCGGTGGTGGCCTCGGCCAGCGTGTCCTCCGACTTGGCGCGGAGTTCCAGGCGCACTCCCGGCAACGGCGCCGCGCTGCCCAGCGAGCGGACCGTCACATGCAGCCCGTCCTGGCCCTGCAGCGATGAGATCGCCAAGTCCGTGCTCAGCGCCCAGTGGCCGGCGATGGCCTGCTCGCTGTCATCGTAGCCTGCGTCCTTGTCGGGCATGAGATCGGCCGCGGGCTTGGCGGCATCCTCGGCCAAGATCAGGTAGGCACCGGGTTTGGTCGGGTCCACGATCCCCGCCAAGGGGAAAGCGGTCTCCACGGTCCGGTTGCGCCCGGGACCGGTCTGCATCGTGCCCGACCAGATCTGGGTCATGCTGGAGGCCCGGCTGCGCAGTTCGTAAAGGTTCCAGGACTGCTTCGAGGGGTCCACCGCATCACCCCAACCGGCGTCGCCCCCGGCAGCGGCCGCCAGCTTGCGCGCTGCGAGCCGCAACACCCGGATACGCACGAGCGGGACGTTCACCGTCTGGATGGTGACCCCCGTCGCCCCCTGCCGCGGCAGGATCCAGCCGCGCCCGCCGACGGCCACCAGCGGGTCCCGGTTGGGCGTGTCGGCCGTGGCGGTCTCCTCGGTGTCCCCGCGCGAACCGATGAAGGCGACGCCGGGATGCACGGTGATGCCGTAATGCACCCCATAGCCCAGCCCATCGAGGCAAAGCCGGCTCCCGCTGGCGGTGACCGTTGGGCGCACTGCGGGCACGATGGTCACGAAATCGCCGGGATGCGCGTCGGCGCTGGTGTCGAGCGCCCGGCCGAACTCCAAGCAGGCGCGGGCACCCTCCCCATCGGCGTCGGTGGTCACCGTCAGCGCGGGTTTGGCGGCGGCGGCAGTGGAGATGGCGGCCACGATGACGGCGGCGGCAATGCTGGTCCGCCTGGCACGAGG
>CAXTFY010000447.1:0-4220 GCA_964243265.1 uncultured Acetobacteraceae bacterium
GTGACAGGCACCATCGACGTCATGCCGTTGCTGCTGTTCGCCATCGTGTTCTTCTGGACCCCGCCGCATTTCTGGGCACTGTCGCTGTATGCCTCCGACGACTACGAGCGTGCGGGCGTGCCCATGCTGCCCGTGATCTCTGGGGCGCGTGTGACCCGGCGGCAGGTCATGCTCTACACGGTCGCGCTGTTCGTGGTGTCCCTGCTGCCGTGGGTGCTGGGCTACGCTGGCCCGGTCTACGGCGTTTCGGCCGTTGGCTTGGGAGCGTGGTTCCTCTGGGCATCCTGGGGCGTGCTGCGCGATCAGCAGGACGCGAAAGGCGTCAGCCTGACCAAGGATGCCCCGGCACGGTGGGCCTTCCGCGTCTCACTGGTTTACCTGTTCGCCCTGTTCGGTTCAGTCGCTGCAGACTACTTGATCCCGGGTCCATGGCATGGATGACGATTTCCCGCCTCCGCTGACCGCCGCCGAGGCGACAGAGCTGAAGCGGCGGCAACGCGGTAAGAACGTGGTGTTGCTGATCATCCTGATCGCCGTGGCGGCGCTGTTCTACGCGATTGCGATCGTGAAGTTTAAGGTATCTTGACGGCTTGCTCCGGCCCTGGCCGGACCGACATTGTATGGCATGAAGCGAAGCAACTCCTTACTTGCGGGCGGCATGGCCGCTGTGGTCCTTGGCATGGTCGGCTTGTCATTTGCCTCCGTCCCGCTCTACCGCATGTTCTGTGCGGCGACGGGTTATGGCGGCACGCCGCAGATCAGGGGAGCCGCAGGACCCGGCGCCACCGCAGGCACGATGCTAGTGCGGTTCAATGCCACGACCAGTCCGGGCCTACCCTGGCGCTTCCAGCCCGGAGAGGGGTCTGCCACCGTGAAGCTGGGGGAGGATCGGATAGCGTTCTACGTCGGCCGGAACCTCGGTGAGCGGGCGGTCACCGGAGTTGCGATCTACAACGTGACTCCAGAGAAGGTTGGGCATTATTTCCACAAGACGCAGTGCTTCTGCTTCGATAAGCAGACACTGACGCCGAGCCAGGAAATGCAGTTCCCATTGAGCTTCTGGGTCGATCCGGCCATCGCCAAGGACCCTGATACCCGTGACGTGAAGGAGATCACGTTGTCCTATACCTTCTTCCGCTCGCTCGACGATGCCGCCCGGAATGGCGCGTTGGAGCACGCCGGACCGCATGTCGGAGCGCGCGCCGACGCTCGTTGAGGGCGGGCTTGCCGGCATGGGACGGCGCTGTGCGGCGACATCAACCGCCGCTGAGTTCAACCAGGTGGTCCGCCCCGTCATCGTAAGCCGTGCGTGTAGCGTCAGGGCGTCGCCAGCCTCGTCCGTGCGGCCCTGCGTTGCTGTGTCGAAGCCGGCTCGCGATGACGGCCCGGCGTGGGGCAGGGCCGGTCAAGCTCAAAGGCAGTTGATATTATGACCTTGAGTCCCGCGGCATTTTGGCGATAGTGCGGCATCTTAACACTGGATACCCCATGACCAGCGACGCACCCGGTGCAACCGCCACGACGCTTACCGCAGCAAACGCCACGGCGCTCACCGCACCCGACCGCAACAGCAGCGGCATGAAGCAGCCGTATCACCTCGTCGATCCCAGCCCCTGGCCGTTGATTGCTGCGTTCGGGGCGGGTGCCATCGTCCTCGGCATCATCTTCGCCGCGCACTTCGGCAACTACACCGTGCTCAGCATCGGCCTGGCGGTCGTGATTGCGGTCGCCTTCATGTGGTGGCGCGACGTGCTGAAGGAGAGCCGCACGGCCGGCCTGCACACCCCCGTGGTGCGGCTGGGCCTGCGCTACGGCATGACTCTGTTCATCGCCAGCGAGGTCATGTTCTTCGTTGGCTTCTTCTGGGCCTACTTCCACTTCGCGCTGTATCCCGCGCACGTCTCAGGCGCCGAGCACGCCGTTTGGCCGCCCGAGGGCATCCAGACCTTCGATCCCTTCCACTTGCCACTGATGAACACGTTGATCCTGCTGCTGTCCGGCACGGCAGTGACCTGGGCCCACTACGCCCTGTTGCACGGGCAGAAGAAGTACCTGGTCATGGGCCTGGGCTTCACCATCCTGCTGGGCCTATCGTTCACCACGTTCCAGGCCCTGGAGTATTCGGAGGCGCCATTCAAGTTCGCCGGCGGTGGGGTGTACCCATCGGTGTTCTTCCTAGCAACGGGGTTCCACGGCTTCCACGTCATCGTCGGCACCATCTTCCTGATCGTGTGCTGGTGGCGCGCGCGGGGCGGTGGCTTCACCGCGACCCGGCACTTCGGCTTTGAGGCAGCGGCCTGGTACTGGCACTTCGTGGACGTGGTGTGGCTGTTCCTGTTCGTGGCGATCTACCTATGGGGCGCCGGGCCGACGATCGCGGAGTAGCCGGGTAGGGACCGACGCGCGTGCCGCCAGTCCCGCTTTGGCAGGCGGCCTTGCGGTGCCGGTGCCCGCGTTGCCATGAGGGCCGGCTCTATGCCGGCATCCTTCGCCTCCGCCCAAGCTGCGACGTATGCGGGCTGGTGTTCACGGAGTTCGACACCGGGGACGGAGCGGCTTCGGCGGTCATCCTGGTCCTGGGGGCCGTCGTCATGATCGGCGTGTTCTGGGTGGAGTTCCACTTCAACCCGCCAGCCTGGGTCCATGCGGTGCTGTGGCCGACGGTGACAATCCCAGCCGCCATCCTGATGATGCGCCCGCTGAAGGCCGCCCTGGTCACCCAGCAATACCGGCACCGTGCGACCGAGATGGGGCTTTGATGCTGCGCCGCCTGCTTTGGCCGGGGCTGATGACTGTCGTCATGCTGGCGCTCACCTCCGCACTCGGCGCCTGGCAGCTTGAGCGCTTGGCCTGGAAGACGGCGCTGCTGCAGCAGATCGACCGTGGAGAGGCCGCGCCGGCCGTGCCGCTGACCGGCGATCCCAAGCCGTTCACCAAGGTCCGGGTCGCTGGCCGGCTGCGCCAGGACCTGCAGGCGCTGTATGGCGTAGAGGTCCGCAGCACGGCGGCCGGTCCGGCAATGGGGGCGTTCCTGCTCAGCCCGTTGGATCGCCCGGGTTTCGATCCGGTGATCGTGGACCGTGGCTGGGTCCCCCTGGACGCGCCGCGTCCGCAGGGCGACATGGACGCCGTCATTGAGGGCTACGTCCGCGCGCCGGAACAGCCGGTGCGGTTCGGCGCCAAGGATGATCCGCTGGCCCGGCGCTTCTATGCGCTGGACCCGGCCGCCATCGCCGACTCGCTCGGCATCGCCAAGGCTGCGCCGTTCACCCTGGTCGCGTTGGGCCATGTCCCGCCAGGCACCTACCCCGAGCCTGCAGACACACTGCCGCGGCCGCCCAACAACCACCTGTCCTACGCCATCACCTGGTTCGGCCTGGCGGCGTCGCTGCTGGTGATCTTTGCCGTCTATGCGCGCCAGGCGCTCCGTTCGCCAAGGATAGTCCGCCAAAGGATAGCTCCCCGAAGGATAGGCCGATGACGGCGTACGCCCGCTTGAAGGACCGCTTCTCCCGCATCGCCACCATAGGGGAGGCAGCCGCGATGCTCGGTTGGGACGCGGCGGCAATGATGCCGGCGGGTGGCGGCGCGGCCCGCGGCGACCAGCTCGCCGTGCTGGCGGGATTGGGGCACGGCTTGCTGGTGGCGCCGCAGACGCTGGACGACCTGGGGCAGGCTGAGGCGGAGGAGGAATGGGACCGCGCCAACCTGGCCCTGATGCGCCATGCCCACATCCGCGCCACCGCCCTGCCGGCCGACCTGGTGGAGGCGCAGGCCCGCGCCAACTCGCGGTGCGAGAAGGTCTGGCGCGACGCCCGGGCGACCTCCGACTTCGCCGCAGTTGCGCCGCATCTGGCGGAGGTCGTCGGGCTGGTCCGGCAAGCCGCGTCCGCCTTGGCGCCGGCGCTGGGCCTGTCGCCTTATGACGCCTTGATGGACGGCTACCAGCGCGGGATCGGCGCTGCCGATGTCGGGCCGGTGTTCGCCCAGTATGAGGCATTCCTGGCGGATGCGCTGCCGCGCGCCCTGGAACGCCAGGGGCGCGATCCCCGGCCGCTGCCGCTCACCGGCGCCTTCCCGGCCGGGCAGCAGGAGGGCCTGTGCCGCAGCCTCTCCAACCGGGCCGGGCTGGACTATGGCCATGCGCGGCTGGACCGCTCGACGCACCCGTTCTGCGGCGGTACCCCGACTGACGTGCGGATCACCACCCGCTACGACGA
>CAXTFY010000448.1:0-4163 GCA_964243265.1 uncultured Acetobacteraceae bacterium
GCGTCTCTGTCCCGGTCCAGCCAAGCCAGGCCAGGACGCCAAGGGCGAGCACCCCGGCCAGCAACACGGTGCCGACGCTGGCGGCGTGACCGTTTCGGCACTTTGTTAGGGCCGAGAGGATGCAGCTGCGCAAAGACATGTCCAAATAGTGCGGCGGACAGGCTGGCGCATCGCTACTTGAGAACCCTGCCATCAAACGGCCAGCTCGGCAGAGCAGGGAACTTTTGAGGGTGCAACAGTGCGTCCGGCGAACCGTGCCGCCAGGCGTTTGGGGTTGACAACATCATTTGCAGAGATGGCGGGGTCGGCCAGTGCGACGATGGGTGCACCTGCGGCGACCAAATCAGGATTGAGAGTTGGTGACATGACCAGACATTTCAGAGTACCTCGGCAACGTTTTGACACCAGCGTGGGCGCACGGTGCTATTGCATGAGATTGCCTAGTAGACGTTCATATCTGCATATCGTGCCAAGAGGCGTTATGAAATAACAGCGCCGCCTTACTAAAAGTCATACAGTATTAGGATCTAGGGAAAAGTTTTATCTTCAGCTTCAGGGGCATCGTCAACTTGGCTGCTGGCCGGTTTGCGAGAAGTGGCTGCGCCAGGTAGGCGGACGGGATAACAACGTCCGCTATTCCCAGCTACGCCGGCTACCGCTTCCCGGCTGAGGTCATCAGCCACGCCGTCTGACTCCCCCTTCCGCTTTCCGCTCAGCTTGCGGATGGCGGACGAACTTTTAGCCGCGCGCGGCATCATCGTCAGCTACGGTTGAGCCGCAACGCGGATCAACGGGCGCCAGTGAGAGTTGAAGTCCGGCCGGGCATTCGCGAACCAGATCCGCCGCAGGCTGCCCCGTGCGGGAGACAAATGACACCTCGATGAAGCCGTGCTGACGATCGCTGGCGTGAAGCACTGGCTGTGGCGTGCCGTGCACCAGACCGGGAGGGTGCTGGACATCCTCGTGCAGAACCGCTGCGACACGCAGGCCGCCAAGCGCCTGCTGCGCAAGCTGCTCAAACGGCAGTGCCAGGCGCCTCGTGTCATGGTGACCGACAAGCTGGCGAGCTATGGAGCGGCTAAGTGCTGAGTGATGCCCTCGGTCGAGCACCGAAAGCACAAGGGGCTGAACAAGGGGGCGGAGACCTCGCACCAGCCGACGCGACGGCGGAAGCGGCAGGTGACGCGGTTCAAGTCGCTTGGCCAGGCACAACGCTTCCTGTCCGCCCATGACGGGATCAACAATCTCTTCCTGCTCCGCCGACATCAAGCTTTAGCCACCCAGTATCGAGCCGCCCGGATCCGGGCCTTTCAAGTTTGGGCAGAAATCACCGGCGTCGCCGCTGCAGCGTAACCACGGGCACGCCGTCCTTGTTGCGCCCCGTCGCAACCTCATTCTAACAAGTTGACAGTGCCATCCAACAAGTTGAGGGTACCCTCAAACTGCCATCACCCAGGTTCCGACATAGCTTGCCAGGGTGGAAGGGCCGCCGCACCATGGGATGGTCATTTATCCCTGGGTACTTAAACCCATAATTTGATATATGGTTGACCTTCATGCAGCGAGAAATGCGCTACGGGCCAAGTTCTTTGACAGCGCCACAACGACAGGCAATCCAATCGCATAGGACCGCAAGCGCATGACGGCGAATAAGCCGCTGCGTTTGGGCGACGTCCTGCTGATGCGTGGGCTGGTTGCCATGGAGGACCTGGAGGCTGCCCTGGATCGGCAGCGCAGGCAGGGCGGTCCGCTGGGAGAAAGCATCGTCGCCTTGGGCCTGCTGTCGCCCGAGCAGCTTCAGGCTGTTCTGCGCGAAACCCCCGCCGTGCCTTTCACGGTTGATGCCACGGGCCTCAGCCGCAGTGCCTTGCTCGGCCTGATGCTGAAATTCATACGCATTGGAGGCTGCGAAACACTGCCTGAACTCAGTGCCCGCATGAAGCTTTCTCAAGCGGTGCTGCAGGAGCTGCTTGCCGAAGCCACGATCCAGCGCCTGGTGCAGGCGCTCGGCTCAGTGCAGCGAGGGATCGTCAGCTACGCGCGCTACTCGCTGACCGATCTGGGCCGGGTCGCCGCGGCGGAAGCCCTGGCCCAATCGCAGTATCTTGGACCCGCGCCGGTTTCGCTGCCGGCGTTCCAGGCGCAGGTTAGCAAGCAGGCCATTGCCAACGAGAGTCTGGTGGAAGATGCCATGCTCCGAGGCTTCGCCGGCCTGAGCATGCCAACCAACTTCGTGCGCAAGCTGCTGCCTGCGATCCGTGCAGGACGCACCGTCCTCCTGTATGGCCCGCCCGGCAACGGGAAGACGAGTGTCGGCAGCAGGATCGCGGACATGTTCCGGCACGTCGTCTATGTTCCGTACGCGGTCGAGGTGAGTGGCCAGGTCATCAAGGTATTCGACGACACGTTGCACAAGCCCTACGGCGAGGAGATGTCGGCGGCTGCGCTGTCGAGTGGGGAAAGCCTGCTGCTGGAAAGCTTTGACGCCCGATGGCAGGCGTGCCGGCGCCCTGTCGTGATGGCGGGCGGAGAGCTCACGCTCGAGATGCTTGACCTCGGCTTCGATGCAAGCACCAAGTTTTACGAAGCGCCACTCCACATGAAAGCGCTGAACGGCGTCCTGCTGATCGACGACTTTGGTCGCCAGAAGGTCAGCCCGGTCGAGCTGCTCAACCGGTGGATCGTGCCGATGGAGAGCCGCATCGACTACCTCAAGCTCAACTCCGGCATGAGCTTCCAGATCCCTTTCGACGAGCTGGTCATCTTCTCGACCAATCTTGATCCTTCGGACCTGATTGATCCTGCCTTTCTTCGCCGCATTCCCTACAAGATCGAGGTTGCTGGCCCGAGCGTCGAGGAGTACCGCCGGGTTTTCCTCACTGCCGCGAAACAGCGGAGCCTTACGATCGAAGGCGAAACGTTGGACCACATCGTGCGACGGCTGCAGGAAGGCCGCCACGATCTGGCCTACTTCCAACCGCGGTTCCTGTGCGAGCAGGCGTTCCAACTGTGCGCCTGCTTTGCCCTCCCACCCGTCATCACCCGGGAGGTCGCTGACGAAGGGCTGGAAAACCTCTACGTCGACCTGATCGCAAAGTAAACCTCGGTAAGCGCCCGTGACCTGAAATCCGAAGATTGCGCCAAGTAAAAGCCCGTTCTGATCGAGAGCCTTCAGAATCGTCGAGGAGTGATAACGCCGCAGCTGTCGTCGCCCTGTGGTAGCCGTGTTGCATGAACCTGGGATGCTGACGCAGTTGCCCCAGCCCCGGGTGTAGTTCAAGCGACGCGGACGGAGATCGGGCGTCCGAGCTCCAGCATGCGGTTGAGGACATGGACGGCAACGTCCACCTCGGTCGCGCGACGCCGATCCGTGCGTGAGCGCAGCCCGTCACCGATCACCTGCTTGAACCGGCTCATGGCCGCCTCGGCCCGGGCCCGCCTCGTGCAGCCAGAAGCTTTCTGCCAGGCTGCCCGTCCGTGCCCGGCGATGCTTTGAAGATGGTGGTCGCGCTGCGTGAGCTCGGTCTCGGCCGTCTCGCTCGGCACGGCCGTGGACCGCGGCGGCACAATGATCGCCGCCTCCGGATGGCACTCGGCCACAGCGGCGGCAACGCCCTCTTGGTCGTACGCGCCGTCGGCGGTGACAGACGCCACGGATCCTGCGACCTGGTCCAGCAAGGGATCGACTTGGGACGCGTCATCCACGTCCTTGGAGGTCAGCGTGGAGGCCATGATCCGGCCGGTGTCGGCGTCCACACCCAGGTGCAGCATGCGCCAGGACCGGCGCGTTGCCGTCCCGTGCTTCTCCCGCAGCTACCCGCCCTTGCCGCACAGCTTCAGGCCCGTGCTGTCCACCAGCAGGTGCAGGAGTTCGCCGCCAGACCCAGCATCCCCCGGCCGCGGCCGCGGCACATCCAGCGTCGCCGCACGCCGGCTGAGGGTCGTGTAGTCCGGCACGCACAGGCTGAGGCCGAGCAGGTCGACGATGGAACCGATCAGGCCCTCGGCTTGCCGGTAGGCGAGGCGGAACACCGCGCGCAGCGTCAGTGCTGTGAGGATGGCTAACGGCGAATACCAGGGCTGGCCGCCGCGGGTCGCGCGCGGCTCAGCCGCCCACGCCGCGATCGCCTCGTCGGTGAACCACACCGTCAAGCTGCCACGCT
>CAXTFY010000449.1:0-4140 GCA_964243265.1 uncultured Acetobacteraceae bacterium
CCGCGCGTGCCTCAAGCTCCGCCCGGACCAGCGTCTTGGTGACCTTGCCGTAGGCGGATCTCGGCAGCGCGTCCCAGAACACCACCTGCCTGGGCAGCTTGTAGCGCGTCACCTGCGGCTCCAGCCAGGCGAGCAGCTTCGCCTCCGTCAACGCGGCACTGTCGCGCAGGACGCAGACCGCCACGCCGGTTTCCCCCCAGACCGGGTCAGGCACCGCTAGGATCGCGACCTCGGCGATGGCCGGGTGCTGCAGCACCTTCTCCTCGATCTCCCGCGGGTACACGTTCGAGCCGCCGGAGATGTACATGTCCGAGGCGCGGCCGGTGATGAACACGAAGCCCTCGGCGTCCATGTGGCCCAGGTCCCCGGTGCGGAACCAGCCGTCGCGGAACGCCTTGGCGTTCGCCTCGGGGTTGTCGTAGTAGCCGGCGAACACCGCGGGGCCACACACGCAGATCTCGCCCGTCTCGAACGGCGCCACCTCCTGGCCGCCCTCGCCCTGGATGGACACTCGCATGCCGGTCCGCTCATAGCCGCAGGTGCCGGCGCGGGCCTGGGGACCATCCCCGGCGTCGTGCAGCCCGGGCGGGAAGACGGTGATGGCGCCCGTCACCTCGCCCAGCCCGAAGTACTGCACCAGCACCGGGCCGAGCTTCCGCAGCGCGAACTTCTGGTCCTGCCGGTACATCGGCGCCCCGGCATAGATCACATGGCGCAGCGACGAATGGTCGTGGCGGTCCACCGCCGGGTGCTCGGTCAGCATCTTCACGATGGTCGGCACGGTGAACAGGTTCGACACCCGCCACTGCGCCACGAGCGACCACGCCTGCTCGGCATCGAGGCGCTCACCTTCGGGCAGGATGCTCTTGACGCCCCGCGCTACCTGCGCGAGCAGGTGGACGCCGGCGCCGTGCGACAACGGCGCCAGCACCAGGGACACGTCCTGCGGCGTCATGCCGGGCATGAGGTCGGCCAGGTGGTTGTTGACCACGAAGGCCATCTGCCCATGGGTCAGCACGGACGCCTTCGGCCGGCCCGTCGTGCCGGAGGTGAAGAAGAACCAGCAGGGGTCGTCGTGCTCCACCGCGGCGTCGGGCAGCGCCGTCCCGTCGTGCCGGGCCAGCAGGGCGTCCCAGGACTCGCCGAAGGGAGCTGCGCCGATCGCCAGCAGCAGCCCGGGGGCTGCGGCCCGCACCGCGTCCGCGTGGCCGGGGAAGTCGGCCCCGCACACCAGCACCGACGCGCCGCTGCTACGGCACAACCCCGCGACCTCGCCAGGCGTCTGGCGGAAGTTCGCCGGCACGTAGACCGCGCCGAGCCGGAAGCAGGCGAACATCGCCTCGATCATCGCGTTGCAGTTGCGGGACTGGACCAGGACGCGGTCCCCCTTGCTGACGCCACGTGCGGCCAAGCCCGCCGCGGCAGCATCGACGCGGCGGTCGAGCTGCGCCCAGGTCCAGCGCGCGCCGCCATGCACCAGGCCGACGTCTGCGCCATGACGGCGGGCACACTGCCGCAAGAGGTGGGACAGGTTCATCACCCGGCGGGACATCGGGGCAAGGCCGCCTTTCGGCGCATTCGGAGAAGGCATGGCGGCGTTCCCTGCAGTCGGCCCCGGAGCATGCCCGGAATAGCGTCGGGAACCCAGACGAAAGCTTGGGGGAACGACGACCGGTTGTGCATCCGTGCGCGATCCCGTAGCGACGCGCCCATGCACCGTCCGCGGCACCGCCCGGGGGCGGCAGGAGGAACAGAAATGAGCAAGGTGGCCCTTGTCACCGGTGCCGGGCGCGGCATCGGCTTTGCCGTCGCGCGCCGCTTCCTGGCCGAGGGCTGGCGCGTTGCGTTGCTGGACATTGACCCGGCGTTGCTGGATACGGCGATGGCCGGCCTCGGGGCGCCAGACAGGACGCTCGCCCTGCCGTGTGACGTGGCCGACGCGGCGGGTGTGTTCCCGGCGGTGCGGCAGGCTGCGCAACGGTGGGGACGGCTGGACGCCCTGGTCAACAACGCCGGGACCGCCGTGTTCAAGCCCATCCTGGACACCACGCCGGAGGACTGGGCGCGCGTGATGGCGGTCAACCTGACGGGTCCGTTCCTGTGCGTCCAGGCGGCGGCGCCGGTCATGGCCGAAGGCGGCGGCGGCGCGGTGGTGAACGTCACCTCCATCTCCGGCCTGCGCGCGTCCACGCTGCGGGCCGCCTACGGCACCAGCAAGGCGGGGCTGGCGCACCTGACCAAGCAGCAAGCGGTGGAGCTGGCGGCGCTCGGCATCCGCGTGAACGCCGTGGCACCCGGCCCGGTGGACACGGCCATGGCCCAGGCCGTGCACACGCCCGACATCCGCCGCGACTACCATGACGCCATTCCCCTGGCCCGCTACGGGCTGGAAGGCGAGTTGGCCGCCGTGATCGTGTTCCTGTGCGGCGAGCAGGCAAGCTACATCACAGGCCAGGAGATTGCGGTGGATGGCGGCTTCGAGGCGGCCGGCATCGGCCTGCCGACACTGCGCCACGCACGGCGGAACCTGTAACGCCGTCTCAGCAGGTCTTCGCGCACAGGGTTCGGCCCATGTGGACGCTATGCTGTCCTGCAGGGTCCGACCGTCAGCGGGCAAACTGGTCGGGCGGACGGCACGTGTGATCGGCGGCGGCAGCCGGGGGATCGCCCCGGCCTTTGACCGGGTGGACCTAGTCAGTGATACCTCGAAGGGGGTGCTGGCCCCACTCGTTCCAGGATTGCAAGTGCTGCCCTACGGCCGGCAAGCTGACGCGGAACGGGCTGCCTGAGGCAAAGCCCGTCGTTGATTGCTATGCTGCGGCCCCATCACACGCATCCAACGCGCGGGCATCGGGCCTGCGCTGCTGCAGCTGTATGGTGGTCCACGGCCTGTCCTGTTCAGGAGCACGCCCCTGTCCCGCGCCAGTTCCAGCCCGGCCAGGAAGGTGCTGGCGACAGCGGACTTGCAGCGCACCTCCCGCTCCGACGCGGCCGGGCCGATGCGCGGTAGGAAGGCTCCCAGCTCCACGCCTACCCCGCTCGGTGCTGAGCCCAGCACCACTCCGATGCGTGCCACTGCGTCCGCCACCCGCCACAGCCCGGCCCACGCTGGCTGCCAAACACCGGCTCCCTCGGGGACGCACAACGCCACCAAGCAGGCGCGCAGCAGCGCCGATCAACTCTGAGCGCAAGTGAATGGTGCGTGAACCACGGAGATTTCGCCCCAGAATCTGTTTCTGTTACGTCTGCAACGACGGTTGGGTGGAGGGCGGCGATGATCTGGGTGGCGCAGGCGTGATGGCGAGAAGACACTGACTACTCGGGTCCCCTGAGCTACCTACTTCCTTTCAAGCTCCCCTCGCACATGGACTTCCTGCTCGAGTCCTGCACTTTCGGCCATCGACCTTATTGGCTCGGTCCTTGGCTCACATGAGCAAACATCATGCGTAGATATACTAGCGTGATAGCATGCGTAGGGTAACTATCTGGAAGCGTTGCTAGCGGGGTTAGCATGGGAAGCATATTGGCGGTGGTAACGAGCAAAGGGGGTGGCGGGAAGACGACGCTCACAACCTGCTTGGCTGTCAGCCTTGCTGAGCGAGGCTTCAAAGTGTCGGTCATCGACGCTGACCGCAATGGGACATTCAGCGACTGGCACCGGGTCAATTACGAGGGTCCTGTCCTCACGTCCGCGACTGAGATTAGGCATGCCGAGGTGATTGACCTCGCTCAGGCGCACGCGGACAGCCACGACGTCGTGCTGATCGACACGGCTGGCTTCGAGAACCTGACTGCTGCCAGCGCGATCTCGACGTCTGACTTCGTTCTGATCCCTTGCATGCCCGACCGAGGATCGATCAGGGAGGCAATAAGGACGGCAAGGCAGACCCATAGTTTTGCTAGGGCTGCTAGGCGCGCTATACCTTATCGTGTGGTGCTGTCGCAATGGAACCCAAGGGGGCTTGCCGAGCAGGCGACTTTGTCCGACCTGGCGGCGGCTGGGCTGCCGGCGATGGAGCACTACGTTCCGGACCTCGCGGCTTACCGACAATTAACCTTCACAGGTTGCGTTCCGTCGGTAGGCCGGGCAGGGGGACAGATCGGGCAAGTGCTCGCCGAACTCGTGCAAATTGGGGCTAT
>CAXTFY010000450.1:0-4130 GCA_964243265.1 uncultured Acetobacteraceae bacterium
GACACGACCCCTTCCCTGCACCGTGCTCCAACCATCATCAACGCGGCCTGGAGTGACGTCCTGATGTGGGACGGTCATTTTGCAACGTTGGAGCAGCAGTCCATCGGCGTGCTTGAAGCACATGGCGTCATGGACACGCCCGTTGTTTCGGCTGTGGCCCGGCTGACCGGTATCGACGGCTACCGAACCATGTTCGAGACTGCGTTTCCAGGACAGCCCATTGATGGCACATCGATCGGACGCGCGCTCGCCACCTACGAGCGGACCATCGTCGCTGCACGATCGCCATTCGATGCATGGGCCGACGGCGACGCCGCCGCCATTTCTGGCGCGGCGGAAGCCGGGTTCGGGATATTCATTGGGAAGGCGAATTGCGTCGCGTGCCATAGCGGCCCGAACTTCAGCGATAACGGTTTTCACGATATCGGCCTGCCCGGTAACGATCCTGGCCGCGGCAGGTTTTTCCCCGGCGTCATCGCGATGCAGCACGCATTCAAGACGCCGGGCCTGCGGGAGATCGAGCACCGCGCGCCGTACATGCATGACGGGTCACTCACCACCTTGGAGGCGGTTGTCGATCACTATAGCAGCGGCGGGCTCGGACGCCCGGGTCAAGCGCCCTCAGTCGAGCCACTCAACCTGACCGAAACCGAGAAAGCCGACCTCGTCGCATTCTTGCAAACGTTATCAAGCACGGTGCGCCCGCCATCGGCCCCGAACCTGCCGCGCTGACCGGCAACGGTATGAATAATATGCGCAAGCTGACGCTCGTGGTCCTCATAACCCTGGCTATGGTGGGGATGGCTGCGGCTGCCCTCTCCAACTCTAACCTTGTAGGCCAAAGGGGACGCATGTTCTCGGTCGAAGTCATCAGGGTCCGCCGCGGCGAGTCGGTGACTTTCGTGAACGACGATACGGTGCCGCACAACATCATGTCCTCAACCCAAAACAACAGCTTCGACATGGGATCCCAGTCGCCCGGGACAGCCGTCCCGGTTTCGTTCGACGAAATCGGCACGGTTCACGTTGTCTGTGCCATTCACCCGCGCATGCGTATGTCGATCGAGGTTGTAGAGTAGGTGATCTTCTCACTTCGCTCCAAGTTGCTCCTGTGTCACGGTTTGCTGGTGGTGCTCACCGCTGGGCTCGCGAGCTATGGTCTGTCTGCCGTCGATGGAGCCTCCGCCTTGCTCTCGCAGGTCTATGACGAGGCCCTGATCGGTATCAGCAGCGGCCGGTCGGCTGCCGGAAAGCAGATCGCCGCGCGCAACCTGATGGATCATGCCGTCAACACCTTGGACGGCGCGACCGCTGAGCAGGTTG
Source organism: uncultured Acetobacteraceae bacterium (assembly GCA_964243265.1). Taxonomy (GTDB): domain Bacteria; phylum Pseudomonadota; class Alphaproteobacteria; order Acetobacterales; family Acetobacteraceae; genus DASWOJ01. Next base: position 1,324 of record CAXTFY010000450.1, read on the forward strand.
CCGCCCTGAAGCGTTCCTCAATGGATATCGAGGAGGACCTCAAGGTGGTCCGCGCGCGCGTGCCTGGCCTTGGGGTGAGCAAAGCGCTGGCCGCCGCGGAGGCGGCCAGGGCCGACTGGCTGCAAAGCGGGCTGCTGATACTCGCTCCCCCGCCTGGCGGCAGCGCATTGCTGCCGCTTCCGGACACTCTGATAAGAAAGGGCGCGTCCGCTTCCGCGGCACTGGATGATGTCGTCGACCAAGTGGCTGGACTCGGCTTCGATATGCGGCTCGCGGCCACCGCTGCGATGCACGCGAGCCGGGTTAACATGAAAGCTGCGGCTCTCGCCATTGCTGGCATCGGCGTCCTTCTCGCCCTCAGCTTTGCTCATTTGCTGACCCGTCCCATCCGGATTGCCACCCGCTTGGCGGAACACGTCGCCGGCGGCGACTACACGGACGACATCAAGGTGCATGGACGCGACGAACTCGGCCGCCTGCTGACAAGCCTGGCCTGCATGCAGGCTAACCTCATCGGACGCAGAGAGACGGACCAAGCCCTTTTCAGACGAGTGCGCGAGCTTGCGGACAGCACATTCGAGGGCCTTCTCATCCATCGCGACGGCATAGTGCTCGACGCGAACGCGGCTTTCTGCTCGATGGTCGGCCTTCCGGTCGATCTCGTCATAGGCAAGATGATGTCGGAGTTCACGACAGAGTGGGAACCTACTCTGATTGCGGCCGCGGCACACCCACCCGCGCAGATGCGGGAGATCGCGATCACGGCTGGTGACGGCGGCTCGATGCCCGTCGAAATCCAGTCCAGGGATATCTCGTATGCGGACGGAACGGCGCGGGTGACTGCGCTTCGCGACATACGCGAGCGTCGTGAGACAGAACAACGGACCCGCTTCCTGGCACATCACGACTCACTGACGGGATTGCCGAACCGGAGCCGTCTGCAAGAACGGCTGGCGGAGGCCAAACAAGAACCCGAGGTTATGGCTGCGCTGCTGTTTTTGGACCTCGACAGGTTCAAGGCAGTCAATGACACGATGGGCCACGCCGCCGGTGACGTGCTGCTGGTCGAAGTCGCGCGCCGTCTGGTGGCCGTTGCCCCACCAGGGAACATGGTTGCAAGGCTCGGGGGCGACGAGTTCGTCGTGCTCTGCCGTTGGATGAGCCCACAAGCCGTTGGTGGCCTCGTAGAAGCCATCCGGAAAACCATTGAGGCTCCATTCGATCTCGCAGGCAGGCCTTTTCATATCTCGGTCAGCATCGGCATCGCGCTGTCCGAGTGTTCCGGCAACCTCGATCTCGTCCAGGCGGCCGACATGGCGATGTACTCGGCAAAGCAGCGTGGCGGCAATCGAGGGATCACGTTCGAGCCGTCGATGTTCGACCACGCGGCACAGCAGCTCGAGCTGGAGCACGATCTGCGGCGGGCACTCTCTGGTGGCAGCGAGTTTGCATTGCTGTATCAACCAGTCCTCGGCATCTCCGCACCCAACATCACGGCTCTTGTCGGCTTCGAGGCGTTGGTGCGCTGGCGCCATCCGCGGCATGGGTGGATGTCACCCGGCCGGTTCATTCCGCTGGCGGAGAAGTCCGGGCTCATTCTTCCACTTGGCGACTGGGTGATGACGACTGCATTGCGGCAGGGATGCGCCCTCGGGCGGGCCCGCCGCAACGCGAAGTTGATGATCAACGTCAACGTCTCGGTTCCGCAACTCACGCAGCCGGGCTTCTGCTCTGGCCTCACCGAAATGCTGCTGGCGGAAGGATTTCCGCCGGCATCACTGTGTCTTGAGGTAACTGAAAGCATACTATCGGATGCAGTGGCCTCGTCCGTGCTTTCTGACGTCCGTAAGCTCGGAGTGCGAGTTGCGATCGACGACTTTGGTGTTGGCTACTCGTCGCTGTCCTACCTCCGGCGCCTTCCCGTGGACGTGGTCAAGCTCGACCGCAGCTTTCTTGAGGATGTTGGAACTGACCCGAACGGCAAGAGCTTCATCAGTGCGGTCGTGGCCTTGGCCCACTCGGTCGGCAAGGTGGTCGTCCTAGAAGGCATCGAGACGCAGGACCAGTCCGACATTGCCCGTGCGGTGTGCGCCGACATGGTACAGGGCTTCCTGTTCGCTCCGCCCTTGTCGGAGAACGCGGCCCGGGAATTGGTGGCGCGGCACCAACAGATCGATGATCTCAGAGCCACCAGATCTGGCGTCCAAGAAGACGTGTAGCTCGGGCACGACCGCTGCTGCAAATGGGGAATAGCTGCAGCAATCATGAGGAAGCGGAATCTGTCAACGACTTTGAGGTATGTTTCCGCTCAGTTTAGGCTTGTCGGGTTGGCTTGGGTTTGGGGTGGATTGATCCAGGCGGCGGTGGGTTTGTGGGGCGGTGCGGGCGGCTGCTCGACGAAGCGCTCGGGATGCTCGGCGAAGGCGCGGTCGAGGGTGGCCTGTCGGGCGGCGTGGACGGCGTCGGCCTGTCCATAATGGACCTGGTCTGGGATCGGCAGGCCTAGGCCAGCGTGGTGGTCCTGGTTGTACCAGGCGAAGAACGCCTGGCAGAACGCCTTAACGTCCTCGATGCAGCCGAAGCGGCACGGGACCGTCGGCTGGTATTTGAGGGTCTTGAAGTGGCTTTCCGAGAACCGGTTGTCGTTGAAGGTGTGCGGCCGGCTGTGCGACTGGGTAACCCCACCTCCGGCCGTGTGCGGCCGGCTGCTTCGCAGACGGATTGCCGAAGGCAATGGTTGGCGAGCAGGAACGCGGTGGCCTTGGCCTTCATCGGCCCGCCGCGGTCGGCATGCAGGGTGAGCTGGC